>JAFIEQ010000093.1 GCA_020832455.1 Nitriliruptoraceae bacterium | reverse complement strand
AGGGGCGCATCAGCAGTCAAGCCGCTGACACCCCCTAGCTTGCCCAGTGAGCGGCAGGCTGGACCCCGCAGCGGCCTGTGGGCAGTCCCCCCGGCGAGACCCCGGGAACCGAGGGTCCGGCCTCCCAGATGGTCCTGGAAGGTCGGATCCGACGTGCGCGCTGGGAGGGATCCGAACTCCCGGTCAGTTCAGGAGAGCACGTCCTTGCGGCCGAACCACCAGAACGCGAAGCCCAGCCCACCGGCGATGTAGGGCACCTGCAGGAGCAGGCCGCGCGTCAGCTCACCCCACTGGGGTGGCGTCGCGAGCAGGCCGAGCCAGGCGTTCAGTTCGTGGACGGGCAGGAACGTCCGGATCGCGCCCAACGCGGTGATCGCGTCGAGGATCTGCATCACGATCACCAGCACGATGGTGCCGGCCACGGCCCCGACCGGCGCGTCGGTGAGCGTCGACCAGGCGAACGCGACGGCGGCCACCCACGCCGAACTCCAGGCGATGTAGCCCACGATCGCCAGAAGTCGACCGATGGCGACTCCGGCAGGAAGGACGCCGAACGGCGTCTGGACGTCCCCCCACCCGAACGCGAGCGTGCCCGCCACCAGACCGCTGATCGGCACGAGCAGCGCAGCGATCGCGGCGAGCAGGACACCGACCGCCAGCTTGCGGGCGAGGAGTCGTGATCGCGGGATCGGCCGGACCAGCAGGTAGCGCAGACTCCCCCAGCTCGCCTCGCTGGAGACCGTGTCGCCGGTGAACAGCGCGATCACCGCCAGCAGGAGGAACGGTGCCGTCGCCGCCGTCGACATGAGGGCGAAGTTGAGCCCCGACGCGGTCGCCAGATCGAACAGACCGGTCGGATCCCCGCCCCCACCGCCCCCACCGCCGTTGCCGGACAGCACGAAGGCGACCGCGAGGATCACCGGTACGGCGGCGATTCCGAGCAGCCCGTAGAGCGTTCGGCGACGACGGAGCTGACGCTGGAGTTCGACGATCATCGTGCCCCTCCCAGGGTCGTGTCGTGCACGACGGCCGGATCGGTGGGCGGTGGTTCGCCGGTGAGCGACAGGAAGGCGTCCTCGAGCTTGCCCCGTGGGGTCAGCGCGTGGATGCGCAGCCCGGCGGTGACCAGCCAACCCACGATGTCCGCTGCCTCGTGCTCGCCCAGCACCACCGCAAGCCCGGCACCCGAGGTCCGCACCGCATCGGCCCCGAGGTGGTCGCGCAGGACCTCCCGGGTCCGACCACGGTCGTCGGTCTCCACGACCACCGTGCGCGTGCCACCGACCAGCTCACCCATGCTCCCACTGGCCAGCAGCCGGCCACGGCGCACGATCGCTGCATGCGTGCACATCTGCTCCACCTCGGCGAGCAGGTGACTCGAGACCAGCACCGTGTGGCCCTCGTCACCGAGCCGTGCGAGCAACTCGCGCATGCCCCGGATCTGTTCGGGATCCAGGCCGTCGGTCGGTTCGTCCAGCACCAGCAGTTCCGGCCGGCCGAGCAGGGCCTGGGCGATCGCGAGGCGCTGCTTCATGCCGTGCGAGTAGGTCCGGACCGGCTTGCGGACCGCGTCACCCAGATCCGCGATCTCCAGCGCCCACGGCAGCTCGGCGGCGTCGAGCGGTTCACCGCCGGCACGCCAGTACAGCTCCAGGTTGTCGATACCCGGCAGCTCGGGGACGAACCCCGGACCTTCGACGAGCGCGCCGACACGACGCAGCACCGGGTGACCGGGGCGCACCCGCTGCCCGAACAGTTCGATCGTGCCCGCGCTCGGCATCGACAGGCCCAGCAGCATCCGCAGGCTGGTGGTCTTGCCCGCACCGTTGGGGCCGAGCAGGCCCACCACCTGACGGGCTCCCACGGTCAGATCCAGCCCGTCGACGGCGAGATGCCCGTCCGCGTACCGCTTGGTCAGCCCGCGGATCACGACCGGGTCCGGCTCACCGACCTCGACGCGCGGGTGGGTGGTGTCGGCCGGTCGCGTGTCGGTGGCCGCGTCGACGGAGCGTCGTCGCCGGGCGCGCAGCCACACCGCGCCACCGGCCACGATCGCGAGACCGATGAGCAGCCAGATCCAGGACGGACCAGTCGTATCCGCCACGCTGTCGACCCGAGGCAGCGTGATGCTCGACACGCCAGCGCCGAGGCCGATCGTCGTCGCCGCTGCATCGGCGCGGTTCGCGAACGCCTGATCGGTGGTCGCGATCGTGACGCGCAGGCGATGGCCCTCGCGCAGACGGTGGGCGAGATCGGGCAGTTCGACGTCGAGCTCGGCAGGCAGGGATGTGGTCCGCACCGGCGTCACCGCCTGCTGCAACAGCGTCGCCGTGCCGTCCGGGGCGACATCGGCGAGCTTGACGAACAGCCGCGCCTCGTCGCTCGTCGCGTTCCCCGTTGCCGTCGACGCGACGTCGACCGTGAGCTGCAGGCGCGGTGGGCCGAGCAGCGTGGTGTCCGCCGCCATCGGATCCGAGTCCAGCGCGACGTGCTGCCCCGGGATGTCGGTGATCGGCAGGAACCCGACCAGCGCCGTCCCGGCCGGGAGCGCGGAGAACGCCGCCGGTGAACCACCGGGAGGGGCGGTGATCACCGGGCCGCGGACCTCGTCCGACGAGGCTGCGGCATCGCCATCGGCGCCGACGTCGTCGTCCTCGTCGCGCGCGGCGAGCGATCCGTCCGCCGCGAACGCGAGCCGCAGCACCTCGGCGGTGTCCGCCGGGAGCCGGTCACGGTCCCGGACCGTATCGGCGACCGTGTCGGTCCAGCTGAACACGGGTGCCTGGCCGTCGGCCGCCACCTCGTCGCCGGCCGGCGCCTCCACGGGATCGCGCAACCACCGGTCGAGCCACGCGTCAAGTTCCTCGTCGGTCTCCGGCGTTCCCGCTCCACCGATGACCTCGTGGCCGCCAGCGACCCACCGCAGCCGGACCGGTGTCCCGCCCGCCGCGAGCTCGTCGGCGTTGCGACGTGACTCGGTCAGGTCGAACAGCGTGTCGTCCTGCCCCTGGATCAACAGCGTCGGTGCCGCGACGGCGTCCAGTCGACCGGCGGGACTCCGGGCGTCGAGCAGCTCGGCGGCGGCGGCGGTGAGCAACCCGTCACCTGCGACCTCGAGGTAGAGATCGCAGATCTCGGCGGTGAAGCGGCCGCAGATACCCGTGCCCGCCGCGCCGGGGGCGTCCGGCACCGCGATCCCGGCGTCACCGCCGTCGTCGAGCGGCGCGTCCGCATCGGGCGTCGCGTCACCATCGAGGGCCGCGTCGGGATCGGTCGGGTCCGGCGGGGCGGTCCCCGGATCCTCCGGCGCATCCAGCAGCCCGGCCGGCAGCGCGTTGGCGGTGAACAGCAGACTCGTCCAGCTCGCCTTCAACACCCCGGTAGCCACGGGGTCCGGACCGACGACGCCGTTCGGGGTCAGCGACCGGGACAGGGAGTGCCAGCCCGCTGCCGCGACGACGGCGTCGAGTCGCGGCTCCTGTCCCGCCGCCAGCAGGGCGGTTCCCGCGCCGTAGCTCCCACCGACGATCCCGACCCGCGGATCGTCGGGACCGTCCTGCAACACCTCGGGCCGGGTCGCGAGCAGATCGACGAGCGCGCTGACATCGGCGATCTCCGCGGCCGGGTCGGCGAGACCGACCTGCCCTCCGGAGGCCCCGAAGCCGCGCGCTGACCAGGCCAGCGCGGCGTAGCCGTCTGCGGCGAGCCGACGGGCCCGCTCGTCGGACGACGTCCGGTCACCGAGGAACCCGTGGGCGAGCAACACCGCCGGTCGGGGGTCGTCCGGCGACGCATCGGCCGGCAGGTACAGCGCGGCGTCCAGGGACACCGAACCATCGGCCTCCGCGACGTCGACCGTGAGACGCTCCACCTCGATGGCTGGCCGGCCGAGGATCACCGACAGGATGGCGACGCCCACGAGCGCGACGACACCCAACACCGGCAACCACGTCCGTCGCTCGGTCACGAGCTGATCCGCCGGTACTGCCGTACGGCCAGCAACGAGAAGATCAGGGTGATGGCGCTGATCCAGGCGAGCGAGATCAGCGCCTGACCCGACACCGTCTGCCCGGCCGGCAAGGTGTCGCCGCCGAGCATCAACCCACGGATGGCGTTGGCGATGATCGTGATCGGCTGGTTGTCCGCGAAGGCCCGCAGCCAGTCGGGCATCGTCTCGGTCGGCAGGAACACCGATGACGCGAACACCAGGGGGAACACGGGCAGGAACACCGCGGACTGGACCGCCTCGGGCGTGCGGACCACGAAGCCGATGGTGGCCATGACCCAGGACAGCGCGTAGGCGAAGCCGAGTGCGAGGCCCATCCCGGCCAGGAAACGCAACGACCCCGTCTCCCATCGGAACCCGATCAGGAACCCGACGCTGAGCATCAGGGTCAGGACGAACGCGTTGCGGATGAGGTCAGCCAGCGTTCGGCCGGTCAGCACCGCGGAGCGGGCCATCGGTAGGGAGCGGAACCGGTCGATCACGCCCTTGTCGAGGTCCTCCACGAGGCCCAGGGCGGTCTGCCCGGATCCGAACGCGGCGATCTGGATCAGCAGACCCGGCATCAGCCACTGGATGTAGTCCAGACCCTGCGGGAGCGAGCCACCGATGGCCCCGCCGAACACGAAGTTGAACAGCAGCAGGAACATGACCGGCTGGATCGTGGCGAACACCAGCAGCTGGGGGAGTCGCACGTTGCGCAGCAGGTTCCGCTTGGTGATCACCAACGTGGCGGTGGCGGCGCGACCGAACGGCACACGATCGAGGTCCTGCGACGCGGTCGGGGGGGGCGGCGTTGGTGTCAGGGCGGTCACGAGGCCACCTCCGGCTGCACGTCGGTGTCGGTCAACTGCAGGAAGACGTCGTCGAGAGTCGGCTTGATCAGGCGGACGTCGTCGGGCTCGATGCCCGCGGCGTCGAGTGCACGGATCGCGACGAGCAGGCTCCGGGTGCCATCCGGTGCGGTGACGCGGAAGCGCTCGGTCTCCGGGTCGAGGACCGGCTCGTCACCGAGCGCGTCACGCAACAGCCCCTGGGCCGCCTCACGGTGTTCGGGCTCCACCGACAGTTCCAGCATCGCGCCACCGAGCGTGTCCTTGAGTTCGTCGGACGTGCCCTCGCTGATGATGCGTCCGTGGTCGATCACGCCGATGCGCTCCGCCAGGCGGTCGGCTTCCTCGAGGTACTGCGTGGTCAGCAACACGGTGGTGCCGTCGTCGACCAGTTGCCGGATCAGGGTCCACAGATCCGCACGGTTGCGGGGGTCGATGCCGGTGGTCGGCTCGTCGAGGAACAGCACCTGCGGCCGCCCGACCAGCGAGGCCGCCAGATCGAGCCGCCGACGCATCCCGCCCGAGTACGTCTTGACCGCACGCGACGCCGCGTCGGTCAACCCGATGCCCTCCAGGATGTCATCGGCGCGACGCTTCGCCTCCGCGCCCGACAGCCCGTAGAGCCGGCCGATCATGCGGACGTTCTCGCGCCCGGTGAGATAGTCGTCGACGGCGGCGAACTGTCCGGCGAGGCCGATCCGGGTCCGCGCGCGGGTGGGATGGGCGAGGACGTCGACGCCGGCGACCTGGGCGGAGCCGGAATCCGGACGCAGCAACGTGGCCAGGACCCGGATCAGCGTCGTCTTGCCCGCACCGTTGGGGCCGAGCAGCGCGTAGACCATGCCGGCATCGAAGGCGAGGCTGACCCCGTCGAGGGCGCGGATGTCCCGGCCGAACGTGTGCACGAGATCATGGACCTCGACGATCGGGTCCTGCGGATGGGGTGGGGTCGGCACGGGATCTCCGGTCGGATCGAGGTGACAGGCGGTGATGGCGAGGTTGGTGGGGAAGTCGGTCCGTCGTGGTGGGTCAGTCGGGGCGTAGCCCGCTCCAAACGGCCGCGACGGCACGCTCGATGGCGGTGTCGCGGTCGGGGGCGAGCGCGGGTCCCCAGGAGCGCACCAGCACCGCCTGCCACATGCAGGCACCCAGCACGGCCGTCGCTGCGGCGTGGGGATCGGCGTCCGGGTGCAGCCGACCGAGTCGTTGTTCTGCTGCCAACCAGTCGGCGAGCCGATCGAGGCTCCGCCAGGGCCCGATACCGTCCGCATGCACGCGTCGTGCATGCGCGTGCATGACCTCGGGATCCCGATCCGCTGACGCCATGGTGGAGGTCACCCACCCGAGGAACTCCACCGCAAGCTCGACCACCTCGCGCAGCTGTTCACGCGGGTCGCCGCTGCCCGGTGCGTTCGCCAGCTCTTCCAGTCGACCCGGGAACCGGAACCGTTCGCCGATGGCGCAGGCGACCAGGTCCTGTTTGGTCGCGAAGTGGTTGTAGATCGATCCCTCCGAACAGCCCGCCTCGATCGCGATCCGCCGGGTGGTCACCGCCAACGGCCCGTCGGTCGCCAGCACCTGCACGACGGCGTCGAGCAGCTGCTCGCGCAATCCGGGCATCCGGGATCTCCACAGGGTGGTGGTTCGGGAGCCCCGAACGTACCTGAGTGAGCGCTCACTCAGGACTGCTCCACCCGGCTCGGACATCGAGGCTGTGTCGCCAACGAGCTGCGCTGGTAGCCGCCCTGCGACCGGTCACGACATCACCATCGAGTTCTCCGGCGAACCGATGACCACCGAAGGATCCCCACGTGCACCGAACGCGTACCCGAACCGGGGGCCATCCCCAACAGTCAGGCGTCCTCACGCGAACTGAGCGGCTGGAGCGTCGTTGCGGGTGTGGACGGTGGGTTCGTTCGGGCATGACCTGGGTTCGTGATCCGGAGCCCGGACTCAACACGCGCGGCGCCGAGTACCGCGGACGAACGTCGCGACGCGCCACCCGCACACACCGGGCTGGACAGACGGGCCTACAGAACTGCGACTCGCACAGCGACAATTCTGCGCTCTTGAACTCTACATTCGTGTTATCAGCGGTGCTACATTCATGTGCTTCACGTGGGCCACCCAGGAGGTCATGGCGTGCTGTATCAGGCACGCGTCGTCGACGCGGAACTGCAGGAGCGGCTCGCGGCTTCCGGCGCGGTCGTGATCGAGGGCGCCAAGGCTTGCGGCAAGACGGCAACCGCCACCCGCGTCGCTGCCTCACACGTCATGCTCGACGTCGATGCTCGAGCACGCCAGGCGCTAGCTGTCGACCCATCTTTGGTGCTGGACGGCAAGCGTCCGCGGCTACTCGACGAGTGGCAGGTCGAACCGAGCCTGTGGAACCACGTCCGTCGGGCAGTCGACGCAGCCAGTGTCCCTGGCCAGTTCGTGCTCACCGGGTCCGCGGTCCCGCCCGACGATGCAGACCGTCACTCAGGTGCCGGGCGGTTCTCGTTCCTGCGCATGCGGCCGATGACGCTGTTCGAGTCGGGCATCTCCACCTCGGTCGTGTCGTTCGCCGGCCTGTTCGACGGCGATCCTGTCCGCGCCGGCGAACCAGACCTCGACCTTCGGGCCCTGATCGAGCACATCGTGATCGGTGGTTGGCCCGCCCAACAGGACCAACCGGTGTCCGATGCGGCCCGGGCAGCCCGGGACTACCTCGAACAGGTTCGCCAGGTCGACATCAGCCGGGTCGGGGGGATCCGCCGCGACCCGGCCCGGGTCGGCTCGCTGTTGGCCTCGCTGGGCCGCAACGTTGCGACCGAGGTGAAGAACTCCGTGCTGGCCGCCGACGCCGGCGGTTCCGACGCTGCCCTCAACGAACACACGGTCGCGGGCTACCTCGATGCCCTCCAGCAGCTCATGGTCATCGAGGACCAACGAGCCTGGGCGCCGCACCTGCGTTCCAAGGCCGTGCTGCGCAAAGCGCCGAAGCGGCACTTCGTGGATCCATCCCTCGCCGTCGCTGCACTGGCCGCAGGACCTGACCGGCTCCTCGCCGATCTGAACCTGCTCGGCCTGTTGTTCGAGTCGCTCGTCGTGCGCGACCTGCGGGTGTACTCCCAGCCCCTCGACGGGCAGGTCCTGCACTACCGGGACAACTACGGCATCGAGGTCGACGCAGTGGTGCAGTTGGCCGACGGCCGCTGGGGCGCCTTCGAGATCAAACTCGGCGCCGGCATGGTCGACCAGGGCGCGAAGAGCCTCCTGCGCTTCGTCGAACAGATCGACCTTGACCGCGCGGGACAGCCAACGGTACTCGCCGTGATCTGCGCCACCGGTTACGGCTACGTCCGCGACGACGGCGTGGCCGTCATCCCGATCGGAGCACTCTGCCCATGAGCGGCGGGACTCTGCCAGGCACCGGTCACGCCATCACGATCGGGGCCGTCACCGGACCGAAGGACAACAAAAGGGTTCTTCAGGACGTTGACGCATGCCCAAATCGGGAACCATTCCCAGCAGTCAGGTGTCCCCATGCGAACTGAGCGCATCTACGGCCGTTGGGCGTGACGACGAGCTCCTGCTCGAAGTACCCGACTGTGCCGCGTTCGCGAACGGCGATTCTCACGAATTCGGCCCGCTACAGGGTCGTAGCGGGCCGTTTGCGCGCTGGGAGGGATTCGAACCCTCCGCAGAGCGTCCCGCTAGGACCGCGGTCTACCGCCCCGTACCACCGTTTACCGCTCTGACCTGCGGAAACGCTGATCTGCGCACCATTGCGTACCAGGGCGTCTCGTCGTGTCTCGCAGAGAACCGTGACCACTCTGTGACCATTCGCGGCCCTCCGGCCGGCTCGTCAACCGCGACGACGACCAGGAGGACGCCACGATGAACGACCACGCACTGGCCACGGTGGCCCGCCACCTCGAGGAGACCAGCGAGGCGCTGGCGCTCGCTGTCACCGATGCCGACCACTTCGGGGCCATCGCCAACGAGACCGAGACGGCGACGCGACGCGGCTGGGCCATGGCCCACCAGGACCTCGCCCGAAACCGGTGGGCGAAGGCGCTCGGCGCCCGGGCCGCCCTGGAGGCGCTCTACCAGGAGCTGTCCGGCGGGGTGCCCTCCCCCTCGGCGGCACAGGACGACGCCGTGCTCGACGCCGCGGGGGTGTCGCGCAACCCGATCGGGATCGAGGGGCGCGAGGTGCACCGCCTCGACGACCACGAGTTCCCGGGCGCCGGCAGGGAGGTGCAGGCCGCTGGGTAGAGCCGATCAGTACCCCGCCGGGACCGAGCCCGGGACGGGGCAGAGCACCACCCCATGGAGCGCGGGCGATGCCCGCAGGGAAGGCACGACGATGAACGATGCACACGAGGTACGTCAGCCCGACGCGTTGCCGGTCACGGAACTCGAGCGCGGCCTGAGCGAGGTGATCGCGAACCAGCCGATCGGCGGGGCTCTCTCGCCTAGTGCGAGGCAGGAGATGCAGCACACGAACGCGGAGCAGCTGCTCGGCGGGCTGCAGCGCATCGCGTGGGCGGCCACGCAGGTCCGTCACGACTACGAGGTCGATCTCAGCGCGTACCACGACCAGCAGAGCCGGCTCCGGGTCGCTGAGCAGGCCAGCTGAACCGATGTGCCCGCCCCGGGTTGCAGCCCGGGGCGGGCTGAGCACCACCCACCACGCAGCGGGCGGAGCCCGCGGGGAGGCAATCACATGAACGAGGAAGTTCGACGGGAGATCAGCGACCTACGTGACGTCGCCAAGGTCCTGCACTACGGGGTGCGGGCCGCGGCGTTGCGGTACCGGGCGCTGACAGAGCAGCTCGAGGACGGCGCCGGGGAAGACTGGGAGGCAAAGACAGCCGGAACCGACTGTGACGAGCTGGACGCCTGGATGGACGCGATGGTCGCCGAGCTCGTCGGGGACGGCAACGGCGTTCCGCTGGTCTTCGAGGGGGCCACGTTCGCGGAGGAGTACCTGCGCTTCGGCATCCCCGTGCCCGAGAGTGCGCCGTGGCGCCGGGAGGTGTCCCGGTGAGCACCTTCATGGACTACGAGGACTACCTGCGTGGCCGTGGCCTGTCACCGACCACGGTGCGGATCTACAGCGGTCGTGTCCGGCAGCTTCTGCGTTGGTGCTATGCGCAGGGCATCGAGCCCGAGCGGTTGACCCGGCTGAACCTGCGGGACTACTGCGACACGATGCCGGACACGTGGGCGTCCAGGCGCTCGGCACGCTCGGCGATCGGACACTGGATTGCGTTCGAGGGCAGGACCGAGCCGATCCACGAGGCCATCCTGGTGCCGCGCAAGCCGCGGATGCGCTCGCGTGCGCTGACCCACGACGAGGCACGCCGGCTGCAGGCCGCTGCGTTGATGGTCGGGGGCCGGGAAGGTGTCGCCACGCTGTGCGGGCTGTACCTCGCCGCACGCCGGACCGAGATCGCGATGCTCACCTGGGACGGGTACGCAGGCGGGCGGTTCCGGTTCACGCGCACGAAGACCCACGACGTCCACGAGGTGCCGGTGCATCCCACCCTGGCCGAGGCCCTGGACCGCTACAAGGCGTCCGCCGGCGGCGGCCTGTACCTCTTCCCGGGCGACCGGGGCAGGCCCCACGTCGTGCCCACGACCGTGTGGGAGTGGGTGAAGGGCATCGGTCGGGCGGCAGGCATCGAGGTCCACACGCATCAGCTCCGCGCAACGGCGCTGACCACAGTCCTCGAGGCAACCGGGAACCTGCGGGCCGCCCAGGAACTCGCCGGCCACCAGGACCCGTCGGTGACGGCGGGATACACGCGGGTCTCCGACCAGATGATGCGCGACGCCGTGGGCTCGCTCGACTTCGGACAGGAGAGCGACACATGATCCAGACCGAGACGCTCACCGACGTCCAGCACCAGGACGACCGCGACCACCACCTCGAGGTGGCCGGCTGGTACCGCGACCCGGCCACCTACGAGCGGTCCAAGCGGCTCGGCTGGTCGTTCTACCACCTGGACCTGCACGGCCGTCACGAGCTGCTGCCCGACCTGTGCTCGGGACGGTGCTCGTGCGGCGCAGAGTCTCCGCGGCTGCCGACGTGGCAGGAGGCCCGCTGGTGGTGCCGCGAGCACCGCACCTCCAAGGGCATGGACTGGCAACCGACGCTGCCGCCCGTGTGGGAGTTGCTCGACGATCCCACCCAGGAGTAGCCGCAGGCCCGGTGGGTGGCTACAGGTTCGTGTCCATCGCCTCGCGCATGACGGCGATGACCTGCTCGCGTTCCTGGCCTGAGCAGGCCGCCAGGTCGGACACGAGCTGCTGAACCAGGACCATCACCCCGCCCAGGAGATGGCTGGCGTCCAGGTCTAGTTCGTCGGTGGCGTCGTTGATCGTCGCGGTGATCGCCCCGACCTCGTTGAGGCGGGCCAGAGCGAGCTCCGTTGCCCTCGAGTTCGTTTCGTCGGTGGCGTCCGCGTCCCACACGGACACGGCATCCAGCATGACGTGGGCTGCCTGGCGACCTGGGTCAGCTGAGTTCGAGCGTGCATCCACCTGCGCGTCCTCCCGCGTTTGGCCCTGGGGCGGCGACGGTAGGTCGATGTCCGGTGACCGGCGCCGCTCGCCACAGCGGGACGCACATGTGACTCACCTCGCGGCCACGTCCGCGACCAAGGGTGAGACCCGCGATCGGAGCGAGTGTGAACATCATCCAGGGTGACAACAACGGGCAGGTCGTCTACGTGGAAGCGCCGCGTACGCGAGGTGGTCCCGGACGACTGCTGGACCTGGCCCTGCACGCCCTTGGCCTGCTGCTGAGGGTTGCAGGTTGGCTTGGGTGACCGTGGGGTGCGCCGAAGCCGTAGTCAGATGAGGTCTACGGGCTGCGGGGCCTGGTGTCGGCTGACGCGGTACAGGAAGGGTGCTGGCTCGCGGTCCCACACCTCGATCATGTCGTCCCACTTGCGGAAGACGAGCTTCACGCGTTCGAAGGACTTCAACGACCCGGACCAGCGCAGGACGAAGACGCGCAGGCCGTGCTCCACGACCGCCTGTCGCTCTCCAGGGCGTCGGTACCCGTCGTGGGTGAGGATGGCCCAGTTCTGCTCTGCGAGCATCGGGAACCACACGAGGTCGGGCTTGGAGCGTTCTGGGCAGACGTCGCACAGGCAGGTCGGCCCATGAACGTCGTCGACGTTGCGTCGGGCTGACTTCAGGACGCGGTAGACATCGAGCAGGTCCTCATCGACGTACCAGCCGTCCGGCTCTGCCACCTGGCGGCCCTACGCCGCGGCGACTGGGGTAAGGCCCCGCAGCCGCCTCTCGAAGCGCAGCGCCTCTTCCACCACGTCAGGGCCCAGCCGGAACTCGTCCGCGAGCTGCGCCACTTCTTCGCCCGCCTCGCGGAGCTCGAAGATCGCGGCGGTGCGGACGCCCTCAACGGTCGGTGCTCCATGCTTCCGTATCGGCTCGATGCGCACGAGCGGCTGCTCAGAGCTCGGTCGATACGCCGAAGCGACCTGCTTGGTCCACTCGATGCGATTCAGCAGGTCGGCTTCGACGCTGGCC
Organism: Nitriliruptoraceae bacterium; assembly: GCA_020832455.1. GTDB lineage: Bacteria > Actinomycetota > Nitriliruptoria > Nitriliruptorales > Nitriliruptoraceae > PWLR01. The sequence continues at coordinate 4,737 of JAFIEQ010000093.1, read as the reverse complement.
GCGTCGAAGTTCGTCCCGGTGGCGGGCTCCCAGATGCCCCCCAGAGTCTCGATCGCAAGAGCCCCGCCGTTGCGGTAGACCCGCTCGGATGCCAAGGGGTAGCGGAGGCCGGGGAACTTCTGGGCGACCTCGAACATGAAGAGGCGGAGCGCCCTCATGGGGATGCGCTCGTCGCGGCGGAGCTGCCGCAGAACGGCGGCCTCGATGAACTCTCCCCACGTCACGACAACGTCCCGGTTGCGCGCCTCACGCAGCACAGGGAGGTAGGTCGAGCCCTTGTACTGCTTGCCGTGCAACCAGAACCTCAGAGTTCCATCGGGAACATCCAGGAGGCGGGCCGCCTCAGCCAAGTCGTACAGAGGCTGATCCAGCAGCTTCTCAGGGGCTACGACACTCATGGCGGTCACCTCCCTCGGCGCACGACAAGGTCGGCCTGGCGCCCACCGTCGTCGCTATCGAAACTACCCCAAGCCAGACTCCACGCATAGGTCCGTTCCTCATCGACCGTCCACGCAACTTCACAGCGGCACGCTGGTCCGCGACATGCCGACAGCCGGGGCTCAGGCGGCGTCGGGACGCTCGTCACGGCCTGCCCGTTGGGCTTTGGCGAGCGCCTTGCGGGCTCCGGGGCCGAGCCCGCCCCACACGCCGTAGTCGAGCCGTTCGGCGATGGCGTAGTCAAGGCACGGGTCGCGGACGGGGCAGCCTTCGCAGATGGCAGTCGCGATGTGCGGGTTCGTGCCCCGCTCGGGGAACCACGGGTCCTCGCCGGCGTCGTACCGGCCGACGCACGCGGCCTGCGCGTACCAGGCGGGCGGTTCGGGCAGCGGGTCGAGGTCGGCGTCTGAGCCGCTCATCGCCCAGCGGGTGACGGCACTGTCGCCGTCGGCCATCAGCTCGGCGGTCGCCCGGCGTGCCTTGATCGCGTCGACGTTCAGGTGGTCGTGGTCCACGGGTCGGCTCCGGCCGCAGGGTCTGACGCTACGGGTCGGGTGTGACGCGCTTCGGTGCCTTGGTCGTATCTGGTCCGCGGGGGGATTGTTGATGGCGGGGTCTAGAGGGGCGGTCTCCACCCCGAAAAAACGGGAACGTCGGGGGCCGGTGGGCGTGTCGGCGCGCTGACACGTCCGGCGCCACGATCACGGTCCATCGTCATCGGCTCCAGGGGCGCAGCAGTCGGCGGGTCGGGCCTGCGGCGCGCTCTCGGCGGATCCGGGCGGCCTGACCTCGTGGGAGCGGTTCGAGCCCCTCGACGTGGGCGCAGACCTTCGCGATCTGCTCGTCGACCTCGTCGGCACGACGGCGGTCACCGACGGCGAGGTAGCCGTCCCGCTCGACGCACAGGGCCTCGAGGTAGGCGGCCGGCTGGGGGTAGTTCGGCATCAGCGCCCCGTCCGTGGCGGCGCCTTGCGGGCCTCCAGGTCGTGGAGCACCTGCGAGATCTTCTGCGGTCCCCACCCGGCCGCGACCAGCGCGGCGTTGCGCTGCGCGGAGGTCATCGCGAGCAGCTGGGTGCGGGTCGGGCCTGTCTTGGCACCAGCACCGGCACCGGCCTGCTGGCGGGCTTCAGCGAGTCGACGTCCCATGATCAGACCTCCGGGGTCCACAGCGTCGGGATGAGCCCGGTGCCGCGGATCAGCGCGGTCGCCGAGGGGTACCGCTCGGCGGTGAACGCGAGGTAGGCGTGCAGCGTGAAGACGACCTCGAGGGCCCGGCCGCGGGTGACCACGTCGACCTCGAGGCGCCACGGCGACTCCCACAGCCAGTGATCGCCCGGGCGGGTCAGCGCGATGACGTCCTGGTTGTCGGCGGCGCCGTCGCCGGTGGGCATGTGCTGGTCGGTCCAGGTCGGCATCCGGTGCCAGCGAGCGACGGGGCCACCGTCGGTGTCGCCCATCGCGTCGGGGTCGGCGGAGGGCAGCAGCGGCCGGCCGTCGTCGTCGGTCTGGGAGGTCGCCCAGTAGAACCGGCGGCCGTGGAGCAGCAGGGCGCGGGGGCGCTGCTGGCGGCGGGTCACGACCGCGGTGGCGGCCTCGCCGATCTTGGCGTGCAAGGCGGCGAAGTCCGGGTCGGCGTCGGTGAAGGTGATGTCGGTCGCACCGTCGACGTTGAGCAGGCCGCGGACCTCACGTCCGGACCCCGAGCCGACCAGGACCTGCCGGCCGAGCTCGTTGTCGTAGGCGGAGCCGAGGTCCTCCGCGATCAGCCGGTCGTCGACCAGGTTCAGGTCGAGGACCTTGTGGGCGACGTCGACCTGCGCGGCGATCTGGCGGACCGGGATGGTCAGCAGCCGGTCCTCGAGGTCGACGTTCGCGGGCGGAGTGTCGGGGCCGGTCCCGCCGGCGGCGAACCCGTCGTCGACGACCGGGACCTTGATGGTCGAGGTGCCGATGGGTAGCGGCCGCTGGTTGACCTGCCGGGAGAACGACCGTCCGGCCCGGACACGTTCGGCGTACGCCTCGGTGATCCACATCGGCGGGGCGAAGTCGGCGCCGGACGTGCCATCGTCGGCGGTCAGGGCACGGACCTCGCGGGTGGCGTCCTCCAGGCCGTCGTCGTAGTGGGCACGGGCGTGCGCTTCGCGGCGGGTGAGTTCGACCTCGGCTTCGCGGCGGTGGCGGGCGAGACGTCCGATCGCGTCGGGGTCCTGGCCGACCTTCGCGGCGGCGACGTCGCCGAAGAACGACCACGGCCCGTCGGGCTGGTAGGTGCGCGGCTCGGACAGGACCTGGACGCGGGCGGGTTCGGCGTCGAGGTCGGTCAGCGTGGTGTCGATGCCGCGGATCTCGTCGGTGAGTTCCCGGAACCGGCGTTCCTCGCCGTCGGTGAACGCTGCGCGTCCGGCCCGCTCGGCGGCCTGCACGACCTGGTCGCGGTCGCGGATGAGTTCGCGGCGGGTCGCAGCGAGGTAGCTGCGGCCGAGCCTGGCGAAGCGGGTCATGGGTGGTCTCCTGCTCGGCGAAGGTCGTCGACGTCGTCGGGGTTGATCTGCAGCCGGCCGGCCACCCTCTCGGCGCCCAGCCGGCCGGCTGCGACCAGCTGGCTGATGCGCTGCGGGGTCACCTGGAGCCTGGTGGCCGCCTCGCGCCGGCTGATCGGTGGCAACCCAACCGGAAGTTCGTCGACGACCGCTTTCGCCCTTTCGTTGCCGCAAGTCGACGGCCCGTCGCCGGCGTCGCGGGCCGCGTCGATGAGCCGGGCGATCTCCCGGATCCCGGCGGGCGGCTGGTGGCCGGCGGCGAGGTACCGCCGGGCGATCTCCAGGCACGCCCCGGCCAGCTCGACGCGGACACGGCCGTCCGCGAGCAGGTCCACGACACGCGCCGAGCCGTCGTCGCACACGGCGACGACCTGCAGCTGCGACAACGCCGGGCCGGCCATCAGAACGGCACGGGCTCGTCGTCGTTCTCCAGCTCGGCACGCAGGTCCGCCGACGCCGCGGCCCTGAACCGGTTGAGCGTGTTCACATCCGCGAGGCGGTCGGCGAGCTGGTCGGCGACGTCGTCCTCGAGGTCCTCGAGCTTCGACGCGCCGTAGCGGGCTCTCAGCAGCGCATCGATCGCGGGGCGGCTGACCTCCGCGCCGGCGAGCAGCGCAGCGAGGCGGGCCCTCCCGGCAGGCGCAGGACCGTCGTCCTGGCCGGGGCCGGGTTCGTCGGGTGGGGCGTCGGGCGCCGGCGGTAGCTCCTGCGCCGGCGGGGCGGACGCCGGGCCGGCGAGGGCAGCGGCGGGGATGGGTCCGGCGATCGCGGCGGTCTGCCCGGTGGCTTCGAGCAGCTGCCCGAGGGTCTGCGGGATCTCCAGGACCGGGACCCGGAAGTCCTTCACGGGCTCGCCCTTTCGGCGGATCCGGCGGGCGTCGAGTCGGAGCCGTGCCGCGATCATCTGCCCGCGGGACGCGGCGAGGTCGATGAGGGCCTGGGCGCCGGCGAGTTCGCGGGCGCCGTACCAGCTGTGGACCTCAAGGCGCCAGACGCCGAGGTCGGGCAGGTCGCCCAGGATGACGTTGACGCGGGTGGTGGGCTTGCACGCCTTGCCGTCGGCCGCGGCTTCCATCCGCTCGCGGCCGAGCGGGCACATGCACGCCTCACCCGACAGCTCCTCGATGAGGCCATCGCAGCGACGCTCGACCCCTCCCCCAGACCAGAGTTCCCACGCGGCCGAGAACGACCTGGTGGGTGGGACGAGTACATCGATCTCGTCGGCCTCGATGATGATCTGCCACTCGTCACGGCCGGCGGCGTCATTGCGCCACGGTTCGACCTTCCCGCCCCACACGCCCGACGCGGCGTCGATGAGACGCCTCTGCGGGCTGGTGAGCCGGAACCGTTCGAGCTTCGCGGGGCGGACCTTGCCGCTCTCGGTCGTGACGCGGTGGCCGCACCGGATCCGGCCGAGCTCGCGGAGCTGCGGCTCCAGGCCGACAGGGGCCTGGCGGGCGCCGGCCGGTTCGACGGATCCATGGCCGTCGCGGGGGGTGAGTTCGTTGGTCATCGGGCGATCTCCTGAACGGCAACGTTCGGTTGGTGGTCGGCGGGGCGGACGGTGACGAGCTGCACGGAGAGGACGTGGCTGCATCCGGGACGGGCGGGGCAGCTGCACGACCATCCCGTCAGCAGTGACCAGCGCACTTCGTGGTCGCCGGTGTGCCCCGCCCCGTCCGCGAGGCCCACGGCCGGGGCCCCGGCCCCCGGCGGCCCCCCGCCCGCACCCACCCGCCCGCGGGGCTTGTGCTGCA
>JAFIEQ010000092.1 GCA_020832455.1 Nitriliruptoraceae bacterium | reverse complement strand
GCGCCGCCCACGACCGGGCCGACCTCGCCCCCGCCCGGCGGCCCGCCCCAGGCTGCGGCCGCGACCGAGGCCCCCGCCCGACCGCGACCGACCGGTGACCCCGTCGTCGACGACGCGCTCGCACGGTTCGGCATCCCCCGACGGCTGCACCCCGCGTCGGTCGTGCTGGGGATCCCGTTCTCCGCGCTCGTGCAGGCGCTGTTGGTGCCGCTGTTCGCCGTCGGGGTCACGGGCGGGGCGGTCGTCAGCCTGGGCTTCGCGATCGTGGCGGGGGTCCTCGGCCTCGCCGCACGCATCCTCGACCACCAGTTCCGGTTGTTCTCGTTCGACGGCGAGGTGCTCCGGGTCTCCTACGGGATCATCAGCCGGAACAAGCGCACCCTCGACATCGCCAGGATCCAGCAGGTCGAGATGCAGCGCGGACCCGTCCAGCGCGTGCTCGGACTCGCGACGCTGCGTATCGAGACCGCGGGCAGCGCCACGGAGGTCGAGGTCGACCTGCGGGTGCTCACCCTGGAGGACGCGCAGTCGTTGCGTGCGGCCGTGCGTGCCCGCAAGGCGCAGCTCACCGGCCGGGGCACGCCCACGGACGCCGCCACCACCGACGAGGACGACGGTGACGCCCACCACGTCATCGCGGTGCCGACCCGTCACATCGTCATCGCGTCGGTGACCGGTGCGCGACTGCTGGTCCTGCCCGCGGTCATCGGTGGCCTGCTCCAGTTCGCCGGGCAGCAGATCGGACCGTTCATCGACCAGGTCACCGATCTGCTGATCGCCCAGGGCGACGAGGTGACCCGCAACGGCGTGCCCAGCGTCACCGATTGGCGACTCGTCGCGCTGAGCGCGTTGGCCGTCGCGCTGCTCGCCGTGATCGCCGCCATCGCCGTCGGGCTGGTCCGCGACTGGCGCTTCCGCATCGAGCGGGTGGACGAGGACCTCCACGTCACCCGCGGACTGATCTCCACCCGTGAGTCCGTCGTACCCCTGCGTCGCGTCCAGCTGGTCGAGGTCAACCGCAACTGGCTGCGTCGCCTGTTCGGCTTCGGCACCGTGCGCATCCGCTCGGCCGGCGGTTCGACGGGCGGCGACGGCCGGGTGACGGTCCCGTTGCTGCGCGACGACCAGGTCGACGGGCTGCTGCGTCAGGTGTTGCCCGGGACCGACGGGATCCCGGCGCTGACCAGCCACCCCAGGCCGGCGTTGCGACGTGCCTTCGTGCGCTGGTTGCGCCCCGTGCTGTACCTGCTCGTGCTGCTGTGGGTCGCGCCGGCGCTGCTGCCCGACACGGTGTGGTTCGTGGGGTCGACCGCTCTGGAGGTGGCCCAGCGCGCCGCACTCGCCCTGATCCCGATCAACCTCGTGCTGGCCTACGTCGAGTACCGCAACCTCGCTCACGGGCTGACCGAGCGGGTCGTCGCGTCACGCCAGGGGGCGCTGTCGATCCAGACCGCCATCGCGCCGGTCGTCAAGGCGCAGGCGGTCTCCACGGTCGCGACGTGGTTCCAGCGACGGCTGCGGCTGGCCTCGCTGGTCGTGCACATCGCCGGCCCCGGTGCTTCGGTCGGCGTGCTCGACGCGCACGAGGACGACGCGGCCGCGCTGCACGCACGCCTCACCGAACACGCCGCCTCGCCGATCCCCCTCGAGCAGGATCTGCAGGAGGCGCCGGCCTGAGCCGACGGTCGCGGCTCGGCGATCGGTCGGGGCTCAGCTGGCGAGCCCGGCTCCTCGCAACGCCACCCGGAAGTCGTGCGGGTTCGTCGCGGCGGACAACGCATCCCGCAGCGTGATCTCCCCCTCGCTGTAGAGGTGGAGCAGGTGCTGGTCGAAGGTCTGCATGCCGTAGTAGCCGCCCTCGGCGATGGCGTCCTCGATCATCGGCAGCTGGTCGGGGTCCATCACGAACTCGTAGATGCGACTGGTCATGACCATGACCTCGACGACCGCGACCCGGCCCTGCCCGGCCGCCTTGGGCACCAGGCGCTGACAGACGATGCCCTTGAGGGAGTTCGCCAGCGACAGCCGCGCCTGGTTCTGCTGCTCCTTGGGGAACATGTCCACGACGCGGTTGATCGTCTCACGCGCATCCGTCGTGTGCAGGGTGGAGACGACGAGGTGGCCGGTCTCCGCGGCCTGGAGTGCGGCCGTGACCGTCTCGATGTCACGCATCTCCCCGATGAAGATCACGTCGGGGTCCTGCCGGGAGACCGCCTTCATCCCCGTGACGAAGTCCTCCGTGTCGACGCCGATCTCCCGCTGGTCGACGATGGCGTGGTCGTCGCGGTGCATGACCTCGATGGGGTCCTCGAGGGTGACGATGTGACAGCGCCGCGTCGCGTTGATGTGGCTGAGCATCGCCGCCGTCGTGGTGGTCTTGCCCGAGCCGGTCGGGCCGGTCACGAGCACCAGCCCGCGGTGCTCCTCGGCGAGCTTGCGCACCGAGGGGGGCATCCCGAGCGAAGCGAAGCTCGGGGTCCCCGGCAGCACGCGACGCGCGACGATCCCGGTGGAGCCGCGCTGCTTGAAGGCGTTGATGCGGAACCGGCCGACCCCGGCGATGGAGTAGGCGAAGTCGACCTCGCGGTGTTCCTCGAACAGGTTCAGCAGGCGCGTGTCCATCATGTCGTGCGCCATGCGCTCCGTGTCGTTGGGAGACACCGGCGGCAGTTGGGACACGGGCTTGAGGTCGCCGTCGATACGGATGTAGGCCGGTCCACCCGCCTTGAGGTGGAGGTCCGACCCGCCCGACTCCACGAGTTGCTGGAGGTACTCGTTCACGCCCTGCACGATGGCTCCTGACGCCACGACGTCGTCGACGACCGACGTCCGTTCCCCGACCATCGACCCGGGGGGTCGGTGACTTGAGCGCTCACGCCGCGATGGGCGCCCAGGACCCGCGACCCGTCGGCGCAGGCCCACCTGCGCTCGATCGGGCCCCTCAGCGTTCCAGCAGCAGGGTCACCGGACCGTCGTTGACGAGGTGGACCTCCATGTGGGTCCGGAAGGCCCCCGTGGCCACCTCGATCCCGTGGCCCCCGAGCCGCTCGACCAGCTGGTCGATCAGCGGCTCGGCGGCCTGCGGTCGTGCCGCCGCGACGAAGGAGGGTCGCCGGCCCTTGCGGGTGTCGCCGTAGAGCGTGAACTGGCTCACGACGAGGACCGCGCCGCCGACCTCCTGCACGCTGTGGTTCATGGCCCCGTCCGCGTCGTTGAAGATGCGCAGTCCGGCGAGCTTGTCGGCCAACCAGTCGGCCTCGGCCGGACCGTCCCCATCGGTCACGCCGACGAGTGCCACCAGCCCGTGCGCGATCCGACCCGTCTCCCGGCCCGGCTCGCCGGGCGCAGGTGCAGAGGTGACGTGCGCCGACCGGACGCGTTGGACCAGCACGCGCATACGCAGACCTCGCCATCGGGGCGCGGGAGCGTAGCCCGGGCCGAGCGGCCCCATGCGCGCAGCGACCCACGGGAGACAGGGCTGGTCGCTACCCTCGGGGCATGCCCCGATACCCGACGCGACGAGCGACCTCGTCCGGCGGGGTGGTCTGCGACGACCGACCCGACGGACAGCGTTGGGTCCTGCTCATCGCGAGGCGGAACGCGGCGGGCAAGCCGCAGTGGACCCTGCCGAAGGGCGGGATCGAGGACGGGGAGAGCGACGAGCAGGCGGCGTTGCGCGAGGTCCGCGAGGAGACCGGCCACGGCGCCGTCATCGACCAGCTGCTCGGGACCATCGACTACTGGTTCGTGTGGCGCCCCGATCAGGTCCGCTACCACAAGTTCGTCCACTACTTCTTCATGTGGTGGGACGGGCTGCCGCCCGGGCCGAGGGACGACGAGGCCGAACACGTCGAGTGGGTCCCCGCCGAGGTCGCACTGGTCCGCCTGGCCCACCGCAACGAGCGCAAGCTCGTCGAGAAGGCGCGCACCCTGACCCCCGAAGCAGCCCAGCCGGTGCGTCCCGCCGATCTGGGCGCGGACCGGTGACGACCACGCGGTCCCGACTGCTGGGCCAGCGGTGGCGGTCCCTGACGGTGCTCCTCGGCGCCCTGGTGCTGCTCGTCGTCGCGGTGGACGCCAGCCGGTCCCCGAGCGCCGCGCAGGGCCAGACCTCGGAGATCCGCATCGAGGTGGCCGATCTGGACACCGTGCTCGGTCCCGGGCTGCTGCCCGCACCGGGTGACGAACCACCGTCCGAGGAGCAGATCACCTACTCCGGGGACCTCACGGGCCGGATCCTGGTCGAGAACCACGGCCAGACCACCGTCGACGGGCTACGACTCGTCGTCGAGGTGCACCCCGAGGCGCGCACGCGCGGGCTGCTGCGCCAGGCGTTGCGTGGGGTGCTGCCCACCCAGCCGTTGACGGTGTCCGGACAGGACGTGCGCGACGGGCGACCGATCGAGCCCGGAGAGATCGCCGGACTCGACGTGGCCATCGACGAGGACACGATCGCGTGGCCCGAGGACCCCGGCGGGGTGCACCCGGTCCGCATCACGTTGTTGCGCGGGACACAGGTCGTCGACGAGGTCGTGACCGCCGTCACCTGGCTGGCGCAGCGTCCCCCGGAACCGGTCGCCGTGAGCATCCTCTGGCCCTTCGACGCGAGCCCGTGGCGTGGCGCCGGGGGAATCTACCCGCAGGGGGTCGACCGGGACATCCGGGCCGGCGGGAGGCTCGATGCCCTGCTCGGCGCCGTGGAGCGTCGTCCGGCGCCGGGCGTGACGCTGGCACCGGCGCCCCACCTGTTGGAGGATCTCGCCGAGCGCTCCGGCGGGTTCCTGTCCAACGAGCGGCGCGAGGACGGCAGCCTCGAGCAGGTCCGTGTCGAGTCCGACCGCGAGGAGGCCGTCCTCGCGGCACGGACGCTGCGTCGGCTGCGCGCGGTGAGCGCCGACTCGTTGCCGAGCATCGCGGGTAGCTACGCCGACGCGGATCTGGCCGCGCTGTTGGAGGCCGGGGGGGCGCACGCGGAGCTCGCGAGTTCGGCCGCCGCGGCCGGCCGTCAGCGTCTGACCGCCCTGCTCGGTGGGGAGGTCGATCCCGCCATGTTCGTGCTCGACGGCCCGTTGCGGCCGGCCATGCTGGACGTCATCCCCGCCAGCACGGTGGTGCTGCGCCCCGAGGCCGCGGGGCTGCCGGACCTCGGCAGCGACCCACCACTCGGCTCGTCGGTGCGCAACCTGCAGGCCCCGTCCGGTCGCCTCCTCGACGCCGTGATCGCCGACCCCTACCTCGAGGAGGTCCTGACCGAGGATCCCCCCGAGGGCGGTCCGCTCGTGCTGTCCCAGCACCTGCTCGCGCACACCGCGATGTTCCACCTCGAGGCACCCAACCGGGGCAACCGGGCGTTGCTGCTCTACCCACCCACCGGGTGGGCGCCGGGGGTCGCGAGCGCGGACGCCGTCCTGCAGTCCCTGCACGACGCCCCCTGGCTGACGCCCGTCCCCGTCGGTGACCTCCCGACCCGGGCGACCCGCGACCCGCTGGTGCTCGAACTGCCCACCCCGACGGCCGCGAGCGCCTTCGATCAGGAGTTCCTCGCCGAACTCGCCGACGCCCGCAACGGCCTCACGGCGCTGATCGGTGCGTTACCCGACCCGGACGCCCGCATCAACGGACGCACCGTGCAGGACCTCGAGGACGACCTGCTGCGTGCCACCTCGCGGTGGTACGAGGCCGGCGACACGCGCGCGCTCGTCCGGGACGTCGACCGGACCGTGGAACGCCGGCTCGGGAGCGTGGAGGTCACGACCGGGACGGTGACGCTCACCTCCGACACCGGCCAGATCCCGGTGACCGTCCAGCGGACCCGGGGCGGCCCCGTCGATGTCGTCGTGTCCGTGGAGTCCCAGGGCCGCGTGCTGTGGCCAGAGGGCCGCCGCTCGGACACGTTGACCCTCGACGACGGCGGCAGTCAGACCGTGTCGTTCACCGCACGCGCGCTGTCCACCGGGACCTTCCCCGTGACGGTCCGCGTGACCGATCCCGCCGGGCTGGAGATCGTGACCGAGACCACCGTGTCCGTGCGGTCGACGGCGATCTCCGGACCGGCGCTGATCGGTACCGGTGTCCTCGTCGCGATCCTGCTGATCATCGGCGCCGGCCGACGGCGACCCGGCGGACGGCCGACCGACGGGAGCACGGCGGATCGGCCCCGACTCACCGCCGTCGACGACGAGCGCTCTACGCTCACCGAGACCTGACCAGCGGACGCGGTGGTGGCCGACCGGCCACCCCGTGGGGACGCTGCGCCAGAGTGTCGCCACGCTGCGTGAGTATCCGAGGGTGGCTGCGGCCCTCGGGCCACGCGGCAGCGGCACAGGCCGATCGCCCGGACCGAGCGGAGCACGCCATGTCCAGCCCCCGCAACCGGCCCCAGCGTCGAACGACCGTGCGGCGCCCGGCGACCACCCGAGGTCACCTGCGCGCTGAGGACGGCGCCATCACCGGGGCCTCGCTGCTGCAGACCCTGGCCATCCTCGCCGTCTTCGGGTTGCTCGTCTTCGAGGTCGTCTCGGTGGTCGTGAGCACCGCCACCCTCGACGAGGCGGGGCGGGAACTCGCACGTGCTGCGGGGGAGGAATACCGTGTGTCTCGGTCGATCGACGCCACCACCGCCGCGCTCGAGCCCCTCCTCGAGGAGCACGACGCCCGGATCCGTTCGATCGAGATCCTCGACGACGAACTCGTCCTGGAGCTCGAGCGTGACGCTCCGACGGTGATCGCACATCGGCTACCGCCGCTGGCAGGTCTGGCGACCCCGACCGCCTCGGCTCGGACCACATGGATGTCCTAGGGAGCGCGGTGCAGGGATCACAGGGGGATCAGCCGGGTCGTCGACCGGGCACGGTCGACGCTTCGTCCGACGTGCGCACCGACGAGCCGACACCCGCGGGATCACCCCGGGACCTGGAACCGGAGGCGCCGACGCCGATCCCGGACCTCGACGAGCTGGACACCGACCCCGGCGCGCAGGGAACCGACCCCGGCGAGGTGGTCACCGACCCCGGCGGTCCGGGGGATGACGACCCGGTCACCGACGACGAGATCACCGACCTCGGCGGCACCGCCCCCGGGGCCGCACGCGCCTCGACCCCGACCCCTCCGCACCGGGCGTGGCCGGAACGCACCCACGTCGGCGAGCGCTACAAGCTGGAGGAGCCGATCGCGTCGGGCGGGGCAGCCATCGTCTGGCGCGCCACCGACGAGAGCCTGGCCCGCACGGTCGCGGTGAAGCTGCTCCACCCGCACCACGCCACCGACCCGACGGTGGTGGAACGCTTCGAACGCGAGTCCCGTGCCGCGGCGCAGCTCAACCACCCGAACGTGGTCCGGATCTACGACACCGGCCGCGACGGCGACCTGGTCTACCTGGTGATGGAACACGTCGACGGACCGTCGCTGCGCGACGTGATGCGTCGCGAGGGACGGATCGAGCCGACCGTGGTCGCCGCGCTCGGCGAGCAGGTCGCGGCGGCCCTCGGTGAGGCACACGTGCACGGGCTCGTCCACCGCGACGTCAAGCCCGCCAACATCCTGCTCGCCTCGGACGGCACGGTGAAGGTCACCGACTTCGGCATCGCGAAGGCCCTCACCGGTTCGGACGCGACCCTCACGACCCCGGGGACCGTGGTCGGCACGGCGGCCTACGTCGCCCCCGAGCAGCTCGAGGACGGGGAGATCGACGCCCGGGCGGACGTCTACGCGCTCGGTGTGGTGCTCCACGAGTGCCTCACGGGACGCCCCGCCTTCTCCGGTGACACCCCGACCGCGACCGCGGCGATGCGACTCACCCACGAGCTGCTCCCGCCACGGCAGCTCGTCGCCGACGTGCCCCGCAACCTCGACGAGGTCGTCGCGCGGGCGACCAGACGGGACCGCACGGACCGCTACGAGGACGGCGCGACGCTGTCCGCGGCCCTGGCACACCTCGTGCCCGCCAAGCCCCACGAGCTGTCGGTCACGCTCGTCGACGACAACCCACCGGACCCCGAGGCGATCCCCGCGATGCCGCGGGAGGAACGTCCCTTCTCCGGACCGATGCCCGCCAGCAGGCGTGAGTACGCGCGCCGGCTCGCCGCCGCCGCGCTCGCCGGCATCGTGCTCGCCCTGGTCGCCGTGTTCGGGTTCGAGGCGCTGCGCAGCGGCACGCAGGCCCAGGACAGCGGGCTGCAGCCCGAGGTCTGGCCGATCGCCGAGGTCGAGGTGTTCGACCCGACCGATCCGGAGGGCGGCGACAACGCGGACGAGGTGCGCTTCGTCAGCGATGGTGACCCACAGACCTCCTGGAGCACCGCGCCGTACCCCGACGCGGACCTGGGCGACGATCGCGAGGGCATCGGCGTGGTGTTCGACCTGGGCGAGCTGCGCGAGGTCCGTGGGCTCGACCTCAACCTCGTACGCGGTGGCCTCGACGTGGAGCTCTACGCCACGTCGGACCGGCCGGACACCGCGCTCGGCCCCGAGGCGTGGGGTGAGGTGCGCCACCTGCAGTCGAACACGATCCAGTCGCCCCAGTTCCGCTTCAACGCGACCGAGGAGCGGTACTGGCTGCTGTGGGTGACCGGGCTCTCCGCCTCGAGCACCGGTGAGTTCACCGCGGAGATCGCGGAGGTCACCTTCCTCGGTCCCTCGTGAGCGGCCCGGGCGGAGTCGAGGTCCCGGACGCCCGGCTGCTGAGCATCTACGCCGACCCGCACCGTCGCCCCGCGGAGCGCGAGGAGGCGTTCCGTGTCCTGGTGGAGCGTTTCCAGCGGCGGGTCTTCGCCGTGTGTCTGCGGGTGCTGGGCTCGCCCCCCGACGCCGAGGACGCCACGCAGGAGACCTTCGTCAAGCTGGCCCGCGGCGCCGGGTCGTTCCGCGGTGACGCCCAGGTCTCCACCTGGATCTACCGCATCGCCCGCAACGTGTGCACGGACCGGGTCCGCTTCGAGGCACGACGACCCAGCACCCCCGTGGTCGACGAGGCGCTCGAACGGGCCGATCCCGACGCCGACCACGCCGCCCTCGTCGACGCGTCCGACGCGCTGCGGCGCGCCCTGGCCCAGCTCGACGAACGCTCCCGCACGCTGCTGCTGCTCGTGTCCGTGGACGGGCTCAGCTACGCGGAGGCCGCGGAGGTGACCGACCTCGCCATCGGCACGGTCAAGAGCCGCGTCGCCCGAGCCAGGGTCCGCCTCGGCGAACTGCTGGCGGACGCCGACGAGTCCCCCACCGACGCGCCACCGCCCGCGGAGCGTCACGGCACGGACGATCCGGGCCACCCGGTCCAACCCCGAGGTCCGCCGTCCGGCGCGGGTGCGGACGGCGCCTGACGCACGCACGGGGATGCGGCGGAACCCGGACGTGCCCCGACCCGTCCCACCGTCCGGACCGAACCCGACCACCGGTGACCTCGCCCCCCCCACCCGGGTACCCGCCCGGACCCGCCCCACCTCCAGCCCACCTCCGACCCCGGCGACGACGCCCAGGGAGATCCCGTGTCCGACCTCGACCGCCTCGCTGCCGCCCTCGCGGGTGCGCTCGATCCCGGTGCGCAACGCGCGCTGGAGGCGGAGCTCCGCACGCGCCCGGAGCTGCGCGCGCAGCTCGAGGCGATGCGTCGCGCCGAGGCGGCCCTCCGGGAGGTGGCGTCGCCGGAACCGCCGGAAGGGTTCGAACGGCGGTTGCACGAGCGCCTGGAGGCGACGGTCGGGGACATCCTGGCCGGGCGTGATCCCGAGGCCGATGTCGCCGCGGACGCCGACGCGGCGGGCGCGCGCGCCGCGGGCGAGGTTCCGGCCACGCCCGAGGGCACGCCGGCGGCGCCCGGGTCGCCGGCCGCACCATCCGAGGTGGCCTCGACGGGATCTGCGACGGATGAGTTGCAGGCGCGTCGAGCCGCACGGCGTGCGCGCCCCTGGCTCGGGCTGAGCGCCGCCGCGGCGCTGCTCGTGGTCGTCGCCGGCGGTGCGGCCCTCAGCGGGATCTTCTCCGGTGCCGACGACGCGGGCATGGACGAGATGGCGGACTCGGACACGGACGGATCGGTGTCGGAGACCTTCTCCATGGAGGCCGGACGCGACGAGGCCGAGGAGGAGGCCATGGACGCCGCCGAGGCCGCCTTCCCGACGGACGCGACGATCGTGGACGACGGGCGGGAGCTCGACGAGCTCGACGAGGCGATCCTCGAGGACGCGACCCTGGCCGGGCTCGCCGAGCAGGCCCCGGACCGCCCGACGGGATCCGCCCTCGCGGAGGAGCTCCAGGAGCGCCTCGGGGTGCAGACCGCTCCAGCGGAGCCCCCCGCGATCGCGGGGTCCGACGACCTCGACGACACCGCGGCCGAGGACGACACCGCGGCCGAGGACGACGCCGCCGCGGACGGGGCCCCGCCGGTCACCCTCGGACCGATGGTGCCGGCACCGGAGCTGCTGGACCGGACCGGTGAGCCGCTGAGCACCGCGGATGCGGAGGCCATCGGACGCTGTCTGGCGGATCTGCTCACCGCCGGGTCCGCGGCCATCCCGGTCTACGTCGAGCTGGGCGTGTTCGAGGGTCAGCCCGCGGTCGCCATCGGCCTGGTCACCATCGACCCCGACAGCGACCGCTTCTCCCGTCGTGAGGTGTGGGTGCTGGACCGGTTCTCGTGCCAGCCGCTGCGGTTCAGCCAGGGATCCTGACCGTCCGCGGCGCCTAACGCTGGCGCACGACGATCCACCCGCCGTACATCGCCGCCGGGTAGGCGAGCAGGGCCAGCTCACGGGCCGCCCCGCCGATGAACGTGGTCCCGACGACGGTCCCGACCGCCACGCTGACCCCGGCCGCGACGAACGCGATCCCCTGGATCGACGGCGCGTTGACCTCTCCGGTCGCCCAGTAGACCGCCCGCGCGACCCCCCAGCCAACGACCCCGGAGCCGAGCAACAGGAACAGGCCCCCCTGCAGCACCGGACCGAGCACCAGACCTCCGAGCGCGCTCGCCACGATCCCGGCCAGCACCGCCCGGGTGAGCAGGGCGGGTGGGACCGGACCGGCCGAGCGGGTCGGGGTCGGACGCGCGGCGGACGCAGCGCCGAGCCGGTCACGCAGGCCGCCGCCGTCACGTCGCGAGGTGGCACCCGCATCCGGTGCGGCGCAGTCCGGACACTTGAACCCCACCGCCGCCTCACGGCCGCAGTCGGGGCAGATCGGGGTCGCGCACGCCACGCAACGCAGGCGCGTCGTGACGTCGGGATGGCGGGCACAGGAGGTGGGGGAACGGTCCATGCGCGCATGGTAAGGCGGTAGCGTCACCGGCCCAGGACGAGGAGCCTCCATGCCCGGCAGGTCGCGCGGTCCGGGTGGACCCGGCCGACCGCCCGAGGACGGCCACCTCGACGGTGTGGGCGGCCCCGACGAGGGCGCGCTCGTACGGTTCGCGGAACTCACGCGGGTGCCGGGCCGGCCCCAGGCCGACGTGCTGGCCGGCGCGCTGCGCAGCGAGGGCTTCACCGTGCGGGTCGCCGGCGACGACGGCGGCGGCACCATCCCGCCGCTCGGCCGACTGACCGGGGGGATCCGCATCGAGGTGGCGGTCCCGGAACTCGACGACGCGCGTGCACTGCTCACCGAACTCGAACAGGGACCGGTCGTCTGGGAGCTCGGTGACGACCCCACGGTGGTCGAGGACCACACCGCCCGTCCCGGGGTGGGGTGGCTGGTCATGGCGATCGTGATCGCGGTCGTCCTCGCGGCCGTGTTCAGCGGGTGAGTCCCCATGCTGACGGCACGTCGACGAGCAGGTGACGGACCCATGACACCTCGGCGACGGGAACGGACGGCGCACGGCGCGGGAATGGCCGTGCGGATGCGCCCGTTACCGTTGGCGACATCCTCCGGCACCTCCCCGGCCGTGTGCCCACGCACCTGTGGCCGGCACCGCCGGAGCCCACGCCGCCGCTGCACCCCCGCCGACCACCTCCGAGGACCGACACGCCGATGACCGATCTCCCCCTCTCCGCTGCCGACGTCGCCGACACCGGGTCCGCATCCGCGACCATGACCGACGACGAGCTGACCGCGCGCGTCCACGACGTGGTCATCATCGGGTCCGGCCCGGCCGGGCTCACGGCCGCCGTCTACGCGGCTCGCGCCAGCCTCGAGCCGCTGCTCATCGAGGGCGTCGTCGAGGGTGGACCGACCGGCGGCCAGCTGACGCTGACCACGGACGTGGAGAACTTCCCCGGCTTCCCGGCCGGGATCATGGGTCCGGAGCTGATCCAGAACATGCGTCAGCAGGCGGAGCGCTTCGGGACGCGCTTCATCACCGAGGACGTCACCCTGGCCGAGGTCACGACCACACCCGTGACGCTCCAGACCGCGTCCGGCAAGACCATCCGGGCGCGCTCGCTGATCATCGCCACCGGGGCCAAGCCCCGCCGGCTCGAGGTCCCCGGCGAGGACGAGCTGTGGGGTGGCGGTGTGTCCGCCTGCGCGACCTGCGACGGCTTCTTCTTCCGCGACAAGCACGTCATCGTCGTGGGTGGCGGGGACTCCGCGATGGAGGAAGCCACCTTCCTGACCAAGTTCGCGTCGAAGGTGACCGTCATCCACCGGCGCTCGGAGCTGCGTGCGTCGGTCATCATGCAGGAGCGCGCCTTCAAGAACGACCGGATCGAGTTCCTCTTCGACGCCGAGGTCACCGAGATCCACGGCCGCGACGGTCTCATGACCGGGGTGTCCGTGCGCGACACCGCGACCGGTGCGATGAGCGAGGTCGAGGCCGACGGGTTGTTCCTGGCGATCGGCCACATCCCCAACACCTGGCTGTTCGAGGACGTGCTCGACACCGACGACGAGGGGTACCTGGTCGTCGACGAGCCGTCGACGGCCACCAACGTCCCGGGCGTGTTCGCCTGCGGCGACGTGATGGACCACACCTACCGTCAGGCGATCACGGCGGCCGGGACCGGATGCCGCGCCGCGATGGACGCGGAGCGCTACCTCGCCGGTGCCGAGGGCGTGACCGCCGCCGCCCCCGACGCCGAGCCCGCCACCGCCAGCACCGACGCCTGAGACGGCAACGACCACGAGCGCCCGGACCGGGCGCCGACCCACCTGCAGCGAGCACGTTCGGAGACCACCATGGCAGCCACCCCCGTGACCGACAGCGACTGGACCAACGAGGTCCTGGAATCCGACCAGCCGGTGCTGGTGGACTTCTGGGCCGAGTGGTGTGGCCCGTGCAAGATGGTCTCGCCCATCGTCGACGAGATCGCCGACGAGCAGTCCGGGACCCTCAAGGTCGTGAAGCTCAACGTCGACGAGAACCCGGGCACCGCCCGCGAGTACGGGATCATGTCCATCCCGACCCTGCTCGTGTTCAAGAACGGCCAGCCCGACAAGCGCATCGTCGGCGCCAAGGGCAAGGCCCAGTTGATGGCCGACCTCACCGACTACGTCGGCTGACCCTCCCCCCACCGCACCACGGCGCCCCGGGTCCCGCACCCGGGGCGCGGCTACGCGTCCCGAGAAGGCCCGCCCATGGCACCCGCACTCGTCGAGACGATCGGCTACCTCGCTTCCGCGCTGGTGGTGTTCAGCCTCATCATGAGCTCCGTGCTGCGGCTCCGCGTCATCGGACTGGTCGGCGCGGTCGTGTTCACCACCTACGGGCTGCTCATCGGCTCGATCCCGGTGGTGGTCACCAACCTCTGCATCGTGGTCGTGCACGGGTTCCACCTGGCGCGGATCCTGCGTGACCGAGCCTCCGACAGCTACTTCGAGGTCGTGCGCTGGCCGGTGTTCGGCACCTACCTGCCCCGCTTCCTCGAGTTCCACCGCGACGACATCATCCGCTCCCAACCCTCCTTCGCGGGCCTGCGCGACGAGCACGAGGGGTGGGTCGTGCTGCGTGACGCGGAGCCGGTCGGCCTGGTCCTCGCCACCCACGACGGTCGCGGCAACGCCCACATCGAGCTCGACTACGTCCGCCCGGAACACCGGGACCTGCGGGCGGGTGAGGTCTTCTACGACCGCGACGACGCGCTCGGTCGCGAGGGCATCCACACGGTCACCGCGGATGCGGAGACCGATCTGCACCGGCGCTACCTCGAGCAGATGGGCTTCACCCCCGCCGAGGGATCGACGACCCGGATGCGGCGCGCCGTCGGTCCACGGGTGACACCGAGCGCGTCGAGCTGACCGCGATGCCGGCCGCGTCCCGCGAGGTGGCGGTCCAACGGACGTCTCCACGCGTCGACGCGGCCCCGGCGCGCTCTATCCTGCGGCCGCATGGAGCTCATCAGGCGCGGGAGCGCCGGCCCCGAGGTCGCGGACGTCCAGGGACGTCTGCGCGAGCTCGGTATCCCGGTCGTCGACCAGCCCGGGGTGTTCGAGCTGGGCACCGAGGCATCGGTGCGCGCGTTCCAGCAGCAGCGCGGGCTCCCCGCCGACGGGATCGTCGGGCCGGAGACGTGGGCCACGCTCGTCGGGGCGTCCTACCGGCTCGGTGACCGGATCCTGTACGTCACCTCACCGGCCCTGACCGGTGACGACGTGCGGGACCTGCAGGGACGGCTGAGTCGGCTCGGGTTCGACGTCGGCTACGACGACGGGATCTACGGGCCCCAGACCGTCGATGCCGTGCGGGAGTTCCAGCTCAACGTCGGCATCACGACGGACGGCATCGCCGGCCCCTCGACCGTGGACCAGCTGCGCCGCCTGCACCGCCAGCACCAGTCGTCCCCCGCCTACGTCGTGCAGGAACGCGAGGCGCTGCGCCGACCGCACCGCCTGGCCGTCGCGGGTGCCCGCATCCTGCTCGACCCCGGGCACAGCCCGCAGGATCCGGGTCTGATCGCGCCCGACGGGACCGCGGAACACGAGGTGACGTGGCGCCTCGCCACCCTGCTCGAGGGACGGCTGTCGGCCCTCGGTGCGCACGTGCTGCTCAGCCGCGGTCCGACGACCAGCCCCACCCCCTCGGAACGTGCGAGCCAGGCCAACGCCGCCGGGGTCGAGGTGGTGCTGTCGATCCACGCCAACGGCGCGCCCTCCGACCGGGCCGTCGGCGCGGCGGCCTACTACTTCGGCCACGGCGAGCTGCGCTCGGAGCGGGGTCGGACCCTGGCGGAGATGGCGCTGGATGCCGTCGTCGCCGCCACGGGGACGCCGGACTGTCGGACCCACGCCGCGACGACGGCCATCCTGCGCGAGACGCGCGCGCCGGCGGTCGTGGTCGAGCCCGGGTTCCTGACCCACCCGACCCAGGGACGCGAACTCACCGAGCCCGATCACCAGCACCTGATCGCCGGTGCACTGACCGACGCGCTCGCCAACTTCCTGGTCGGTGCGACGCCGGCCGCCCACGCCAGCTAGCCGAGCGCACGGCACCGATCGGGCCCGGACGACGGCCGCGGGCGGCGCGGCGCCTCGGTCCGTGAGTGGGTCCGCGCCTCGGCCGGCGGACGACGGGCCCGTGGTCTCAGGCCGTTGGCGGTCGGTCGCCCTGATCGGCCGGCGTGGTCTCCGTCTCGAGCCAACGTGACCCGGCCAGGATCACGATCGCACCGACCGACACCGATCCCGCGGCGGCGAGGAAGGAGGCAGCCGGACCGACGAGGTCCACGGCCGCCCCCGACAGCGCCGCGCCGATGGCCACGCCGATCACGACCGCTGTCTGCGTCCAGGCCTGGGCCTCGGTCTGGGTCCCACGGATCGCGAGGTCGTCGATCAGCTGGAACGCGATGATCGTGGTCGGGGCGAGGAAGACGCCGGCCAACGCCAGCGTGACCGCGAACGCCGGGACCGACGCCGTGGCGACCGGCAGCAGGAACATCCCGACGGCCAGCGCGACGATCACCCGACGCAGCCGGGAGACCGGCGTGCCCGACCACACCCGCCCGCCGTAGACCAGCCCTCCCACCACGCTGCCCGCGGCGATGCAGGCCAACAACCACCCCGCGTCGCTCGGCCGGGCGATGAGCTCCGCGACCGCGGGCACGACCACGTCGAGCGCGCCGAACACCACCGCGATCGCCCCGAACGCGGCCATCAGCAGACGTAGACCGGGCACCCGAAGCGCACTCACCCGCGGGCCGACGGGCGCGGTCACCACGAAACGGCGTGCGGACGAGGTGCTGGCGTACCCCAGCGTCCCGACCGCGGCGAACACCCCGGCCGCCACCACGGCGAGGTCCGGACGGATGGCCTCCGCGATCCCGATGGCGATGAGCGGGCCGATGACGTAGCCCAGCTCCACCGCGATGGAGGTGACCGCGAAGGCCGTCTCGCGCATCCGTCCCGTCGGGAACAGCGACGACATCAGGACCCGGGAGCACGGCCCGACGGGCGGCAGCACCGCACCCGCGCACGCCGCGACGACCGCGATCGCACCGACCGCGGCGCCCGACGCCGCGAGCACCGCGATCGCGATCGTGCCGAGCAGGTAGACCAGGGCGTCCGGGACCAGCACCCGGACCTGGCCGAACCGGTCGACGAGACGGCCCTGGATCGGCGCGCCGACCCCCAGGCCGACCTGATGCGCGGCGGTGACGATCCCGGCGGCCGTGAAGCTGTAGGACTCCCGTCGCAGCAGGTAGACGATCGCGATGATGATCATCCCCTGGGTGAGCCGGGCGACCATCGACGACAGCAGCGGCCAACGCGCACGGGGGTGCGCGAACAGGTCGCGGTAGGCACGCACGGTGGGTCGCTCCAGGGACGACGGCGCCCCGGGGCCGGGCGCCGCCCCCCCCCGGGGCGCGAGCGGGGCCCGACCGGGCCCGGGGGACGCGGCCGCCCCGCGGGCCCGGCGCCGCGCCCCCCCCTCCCCCCCGCGGCCCCCTAGCGGCTCACGACGGGACCGGTGTCACGAGGCCTCCACCGGGCCGCGGCCCGGGGCGCCGCCCAACGGCCTCGCGCGCAGGGTCGTGGACGACGCGCCGGGGACGGGCCGGGTGTCGCCGATCGGGACCGGTCCCACCACCCGTCGGGGGAGCCGCCCGAGCAGCTCCTCGAACGCCTGCTCGAGCGAGCCGGCCCACCGGGCCGCGCGCGAGGTGTCCAGCCGCAGCAGCGGGGTGCGTGGGTGCTCCAGGTGGACCGTGAACCCCACGTGCAGCAGCCAGGTCGCCGGGAGGTAGCAGGCCCGCTCCGTGTGGCGTCGGTCGCCGTAGGCGACCACCGGCTGGTGGACCCCCCCGACGGCCGCGCGCCGCGCGGCGGGGGCCCCCCCCCGGCCCCAACCCGGGTACCGGGGGGGGCGGGTGGGGGTGCCCCCCCCCACGGCGTCGTGACCGACCCGTACGGCGTCGCGCAGCGCGGCGTGGACCAGCAGCGTCCCGAACCCGTGGTCACGGTGGGCTCGGGCCACGTGCAGCGTCGCCAACAGGGTCGTGTCCGGTGGCGGGGCCGGCCGCCGGGGGGGGGGGCCGGGCGCCGGCCGCGCG
>JAFIEQ010000091.1 GCA_020832455.1 Nitriliruptoraceae bacterium | reverse complement strand
CGGGGTCGCGCCGGGCGGGGTGCCAGCGGGGGCTGCGGGCGGCGGATCGACCGGGTCGGGCCCGGTCGGGTCGGACCCGTCCGGCCCGGATCGGGTCGGGTCGGGGTCGGGGTCGGGCGTTCCAGGTCGGTCGGGCACGTCGTCCCCCGTCACGATCAGGGTCGTGGCCTGCGGTGCAGGTCGGATGGTTAGTCGGTGGCTGCGTCGTGGCCGGCCTCGCGCAACGCGACGCGGATGCGTGCGGCCGCGTCGTCCATGACGGCCGGATCCGGGTCCGTGGCGGCCCGCTCGAAGCTCAGGTCGGCCAGCTCCCCCAGCTGCAGCACGTGCACGTGGACGTGCGGGACCTCGAAGCCCGCGATGGTCGTGCCCACTCGTGGTGGCTCGAAGGCCGCCTGGATCGCCGTGCCGACGTGTCGGGTCACCTCGGACACGCGCTGCCAGGTGGCCGGATCCAGATCGAGCCAGTGGTCCACCTCGACGCGGGGGACGACCAGCGTGTGACCGACGGTGATCGGGTTGATCGACAGGAACGCGACCACCTCGTCGTCGCGCCAGACGAACCGGCCGGGCAGTTCCCCGTCCATGATGCGGCTGAAGACGGTGGGCACGGGCTCCTCCTGGTGGGCACGTCCGGACGCGCGTGTGGGTGCGAGCGGGTGTCGAACCGGGCCGGAGCCGGGCCGGGGCCGGACCGGAAGCATCACCGCGCGTCACCTGCGCCGGGCAGCCTAACCAGGCCGCGGGCTCGCGGACGGCGGCGTCGCGTGCCATCCGCCCACCGGCCCACCGGCCCGGCGGCCCGGTCCGTTGGCCCGAGCGTGCGGGAGGGCCTTGGCCGTACGCTGTCCGCTTCGCTCGTTCCCGCGTCCTCGAGGTGCTGCGTGTCCCGTGTCCGCCGTGCCGATGCCGCGGGGCTGGCTGCCGCCGTCGGGGCGTTGCGTGCGGGGGAGCTGGTCGGCATGCCGACGGAGACCGTCTACGGGCTGGCAGCCATCATCGATCCGGCCCACCCCGATGCCGTCGAGCGCATCTTCACCGCGAAGGGTCGACCGGCCGACAACCCGTTGATCGTGCACCTCGAGGCCATGGAATCGCTCGGGGGCGTCGCGCGGACCGTCACCCCCTTGGCGCACCGCTTGGCCACCGCGTGCTGGCCCGGCCCGCTGACGTTGGTCCTGGATGCCTCGGACGCGGTCCCGCGCACGGTCACCGCGGGGCTCGACACCGTGGCGGTCCGGGTCCCCGACCACCCGGTCGCCCTGGCACTGCTGCGCGAACTCGACGCACCGATCGCGGCGCCGTCGGCCAACCGGTCGGGTCGGCCCTCGCCAACCCTCGCCGCGCACGTCGAGGCGGAGTTCGGCGCGGAGGTCGCCCTCGTGCTCGACGGGGGCCCGGCCGACATCGGGCTCGAGTCGACCGTGGTCGATGTGCGCGGTGAGGTCCCGGTCGTCCTGCGGCCGGGAGCGATCGACGCGGAGATGCTGGCCGAGATCGCTGGCGGCGTCGACCACGCCACCTCGCCGGCCTCGACCAGCGCCTCGCCCGGGACCCGCTACCGCCACTACGCGCCCGACTGCCGGGTGCACCTGCTCGCCCCGGACAGCGCCGTGTCGTTCGCGTCCGACATCGCGGCCTCCGGTGCTGCGGTCGGGTTGGTCGCCGCGGGGCTCGAGGACCTCGATCGTCGGGTCACGGTGCTGGCTCGCCCGACGGACGCCGCGGACCTGGCCCGGGTGCTCTACGCGAGCCTGCGGGAGGCCGAGGTCCTCGGGCTGGACGACCTGGTCGTCGCCAGCGTCGAGGAGACCGGCATCGGACGTGCGGTCATGGACCGGCTCCGCCGCGCCGCCGGCCGGCGCTGACGCGCATCGGTCGGTCACCGCTCACCCGCCCGTCTACGCTGCCGGCCCGCTGCCACCCACCGTCGAGGTCGCCCGTGTCCGTCCCGGGAACGCTGCCTCGCATCGGCATCGTCGGCGGTGGCCAACTGGCCCGGATGCTGCTGCCCGCTGCGGCGCGGCTCGACCTCGACGTCGTGCTGCTCGCCCGGGCGGACGACGCGGCGGTGCCGGGCAGTCCCGAGGTCGTCGTCGGGGAACCGGATGCCGAGGGGTTGCACGCGCTGGCGGCCCGGGTCGACGTGATCACGGTCGAACACGAGCTGGTCGACCTCGATGCGCTGCGTGCCATCGAGGTGGCGGGAACCAGCGTGCGGCCCGGGCCGGCGACGTTGGCGGTCGCGGTCGACAAGCTCGCGCAACACGTCCGGCTCGGTGCCGCCGGGGCGCCCTTCGCCCCGTGGGCGCTGGTGGCGAGCAGCGACGAGGTCGAGGACTTCGCCGCGGCGCACGGCTGGTCGCTCATCGCCAAGCGGCCCCGCGGGGGCTACGACGGGCGCGGGGTCTTCGGCGTGTCCTCCCGGGTCGAGGTGCTCGACGTCATCGACGAGGTCGGGGGTGCGGTCCTGTTGGAGCCTGCGCTGCCGATCGAGCGGGAGATCGCGGTGCTCGTCGCCCGGCGTCCCGGCGGCGACCTGGTCGTCTACGACCCGGTGGAGACCGTCCAGGCCGACGGCATGTGTCGGGAGGTCCTGCTGCCCGCGCCGATCACCGCCGTGCTGCGGACCCAGGCGCGCGAGCTCGCCGCGATGATCGCGGAGACCATCGAGGTGGTCGGGGTCCTGTCGGTCGAGCTGTTCGTGGTGGCGGGGGAGCTGCTCGTCAACGAGCTGGCCGCACGCCCGCACAACGCCGGCCACCCCACCATCGAGGGGTCGGTGACCTCCCAGTTCGAGAACCACCTGCGGGCCGTGGCGGACCTGCCGCTCGGTCGCCCGGACACCCGGCACGCGAGCGCGATGGTCAACGTGGTCGGCGCCGGCGCTGACCCCCGCAGCCGCCTCGCCGGGGCGCTCGCGGTCGACGATGCGCACGTGCACCTCTACGGCAAGGCCTACCGCGACGGTCGCAAGCTCGGGCACGTGACCGTCGTGGCCGACGACCTCGGCCTCGCCCGACAGCGTGCGAACCTTGCCGCCGCCGCGCTGATGCCGGGGCACGGCCCGGCGGCGGTCGCCCCCACCGATCGAGAGGGACGCTGATGGCACGGGTCGCGGTCGTGATGGGCTCGGACTCCGACCACCCCACGATGGTCGAGGCGGTCGACATGCTCGATCGCTTCGGCATCGAGACGCAGGTCCAGGTGCTGTCCGCCCACCGGATGCCCGACGAGATGCTCGCGTTCGGACACGCGGCGGCGGACGCCGGGATCGACGTCATCATCGCGGGCGCGGGCGGGGCGGCCCACCTCCCCGGGATGCTCGCCTCAGTCACCGACGTCCCGGTCATCGGGGTCCCGGTGGCGTTGCGCACCCTCGACGGGCTCGACTCGTTGCTCTCCATCGTGCAGATGCCGCGCGGTGTCCCGGTCGCCACGGTGGCCATCGGCGGGGCAGCCAACGCCGGGCTCCTCGCGGTGCGGATGCTCGCGATCGGTGACGCGGCCCTGCGGGAGGCGCTCGCGACCTACCGCGCGGCGCTGCGTGACGAGGCGGCCGCGAAGAACGACCGTCTCCCCACGCGTCACGGCTAGCATCCGGCGCCCAGGCCGCGGGCGGAGGGCACCAGCCGTGGGGCATGCATCGATCGACGTCCGTCGCACGGGCGCCGCGGACCCCGAGCTCGACCGCGCGCTCCTGGAGGCCGGGGCGAAGGTGATCGGGACGGACGCCGCCAGCCTGGTGCACCGGCTGCCCGCGGTCGCGGAGCTGGATGGCTTGACCCCGGCGCTGACGGCCTGGGCGGCCGAGGCGCGGCGCACCACCGGGGCCGACGGTGACGTGCTGACGCTCGTGGACGCGGCCGGGTTCGCCCACGATGCGGTCGCGCCCGCCATGCTGGCGCACGGCATCGTGGCCGGGACCCGGGCGCTGGCCATGGAGCGGGAGCGCGCCGGGACCCGGGCCAACCTGGTGGTCGTCGGATCGGAGGTGGAGGTGGCCGAGCTGGCCGACGTGCTGCGGTGGTTGCTGCACGCGCGCGCCACCTCGGGCCGGGTCGTGGAGCTCGGGGCGCCACGACACGGGAGGCAGCCGGCATGAGCGACACCGCCACCTCGTCCGCGGATCGTCCGTCGCCCGGGTCCGGACCGTCGACGACCGCGTCGGGAGCGTCCATCGACCACGGTGGTCGGCCGACCCCGCGTGGGACGGTCGTGGTCACGGGCGCGGCCGGCGGCATCGGCCGGGCCATCGTCGACGAACTCGTCGCCCGCGGGCAGCAGGTCCTCGGGGTCGACCTCGCCGACGGGATCGTCGACGCGCTCGCGCCGGTCGAGGGGGCCCGGGGCCTGCGGGCCGACCTCGGCGACGACGAGGGGCGGGCCGACGTGCTCGAGGTGCTCGGGGACGAGGTGTGCGCCGGGCTCGTGAACTGCGCCGGCATCACGCGGGACGGGCTGCTGCGCGACCTCGATGACGAGACGATCGCGCTGGTCCTGGAGGTCAACGCCGTCGCGGGGGCGGCGCTCGCGGAGCTGTTGGCACCCCGCATCGCCGACGGGGGGGCGATCGTCAACATCGCGTCGCGGGCCGCGCTCGGCAACGTCGGCCAGGTCAACTATGCCACCTCGAAGGGCATGCTCATCGGCTTGACGCGGGCGCTGGCGCACCAGCTGGCGCCGCGTGTCCGGGTCAACGCGGTGGCGCCCGGCCTGATCGCCACGGAGATGACCGCGGCGATGCCGGAGAAGGTCCTGGCCAAACTCACCGCGCGGGTCCCGATGGACCGGATGGGCCTGCCCGCGGAGATCGCCGTGGCCGTCGCCGATCTGCTCGGACCCGACACCTCCTACATCACCGGCCAGACGGTGTTCGTCTGCGGCGGTCGCAGCATCTGACCCCGGTCGTCCGAGCCGTCCCCCCTCCAGGAGTCCACCGTGCCCGTCACCATCGCCCTCGCCGACCTCGCGACCGCGGAGGACCTCGATCTGGGGGCCTCCGAGTGGCTGGAGGTCACCCAGGCGATGATCGACACGTTCGCCGACGCGACCCACGACCACCAGTGGATCCACGTCGACCGGGACCGGGCGGCGACGGGGCCCTTCGGCACGACCATCGCCCACGGCTACCTGACGCTGTCGCTGCTGCCGGTGCTGGTCGGCGGCATGGTCGAGGTGCCCGACGCGGCGATGACCGTCAACTACGGCCTCGACAGGCTCCGCCTCACCAGCCCGGTCCCCGCCGGCGCCCGCATCCGCGCGCACGCCGTGGTCCGCTCCAGCGAGCCCAAGGGCGGAGGCACCCTCAGCCACACCGACGTCCGCATCGAGATCGAGGGCGAGGAGCGTCCCGCGTTGGTCGCCGACGTGCTCAGTCTGCGCTTCGCCGGCGCCTGACGGGACGGCGAGGTGGCCCGGTGCCGGTCGCGATCGTGGTCGTCGGGACCACGGGGTGGACGCGGCGTCAGCCACCCTCCCGATGTCGCGACCCGGGTCCGCGTAGCGGCGCGATGATGCCCCCGAAGACGCCGACGATCGCGGCCAGGATCGTCACGAAGCTGTCGGGGGCACCGACCCCGCGGACGATCATCCAGGTCCAGGCACCGATCCCGATCACCAGGTAGGCCGCCATGGCCAGGACCACGATCAGGACCAGCCAGGGTTCGATGCGTTCGGTCAGATCACGCTCGTCGTGCATCCGGGCTCCCTCCCGTGTGCGTGCGCCTCTCCACCCTGCCGTAGCTGCACGCATCGCGCCACCCGTTGGGCTCGGCGGTGTTCGCACGTGGTTGACTGCGGTCCGTGCACCATCGAGGTCGCCCCGGGGGGTTCGCCATGGATCAGCGGCCGGCGCCGCCACGCCGCGTGCGTCGGTGGATCGTGCTCGCCGCGATCGTGCTCGGCTCGTTGTGGATCGCGCTGTCCGGCGACGCGGACCTGCTGCTCGGCCTCGCGATGTGGTCGCTGGTCGCGGTCCCGCTGGCCGTCGCGGGCATCGCCCTCGCCAGGCACGATTGGGACGTCGGTCGCTTCTTCGGCGGTGGGGATCCCTACGAGGGGCACGGTCCGGACTGAGCCGATGCCGTCGGGCGGGCGACGCCGTGGGCGTGCCCCGCTGCCCGCCGGGGTCCTAGCGCCAGGTGAACCGTGGCTCCGGCCAGCCCGGGCCGGGCAGGCGGCCGTGGAGCCCGAGCTCGCGGAAGCGGCGCAGGATCTCCCCGGTCGGCGCGAAGATCACCGTGCCGAGCACCGGCAGGGCCTGCGCCGGCCCCGCCCGGGCGACCCCGTCGTCCAGGTCGTCGAGCCCGACCTCGTGGACCTCGGCGACCTCGCCGGGCTCGGCACGGACCGTGACCGGCGCCGGGGAGAAGCACACGACCGGGTGGATCCGGTAGCCGGAGTTGGTGACCGCCGGGGTGAGCCGGCCGATGACGCTGGCGGCGGGCAGGTCGATGCCGAGTTCCTCGTGCAGTTCCCGCAAGGCGGCCTGCTCGGGCCCTTCGCCGGCCTCCATGCGGCCACCTGGCAGGCCGAGCTGGCCGGCGTGGTCGCGGAGTCCGGCGTCGCGCACGATCACCGGGAAGACGCAGTGTCCCGCCGGGCCCGGGAGCAGGGTGATGGCGACCGCGGCCTCGCGCGGGGCGGCACCATCCGGGTCCGACGGCAGCGGGTCGACGATCCGCTCCTCGACCGCGAGGTTGGCGGCGATGCGGTCGCGCAGCGCATCGTCGTGGCGGAACCGCGGCGCGGGCATGCAGCGTCCGGGGGGGCGGACCGGGCGGCGGGGACCACCCCACCGGGAACCGGCGTGGACGGTCGGCGCGGGTGCGCCGGTGGCGCCCCCGCGACCCGGCCGTCCGCCAGCCGGACCGTAGCGGCCACGCGTGCCGCCGCACGGGCGTTACCTTGCCGGTGGCCTGCGTGGTGGCCCGCGTGCGACACCCGCCGTGGCCGCGGCAGGGGACCTCCCACGGCACCGGTCGCGACGACCCAGGGACAGCGAGGCAGCGATGACGACAGGCCGAGCACGGTGGCGTCGCCGGATGGCGCTCGCCGCGTCGATCGCGATGCTCGGCGCCGCGTGCGGGATCGAGGCGGACACCGGCGCCGACGACCAGACGGCGCGCGACGCCACCGACCCACAGGACGTGGGCGCCGCGGACGACGCGGCGGACGAGCTGGACGGCGACCCGGTCACGATCGGCTTCATCGGCGAGCTCAGCGGCAGCTTCGCCGTCTGGGGCGAGCCCGCCCGCAACGGCATGCAGATGGCCGTGGAGGAGATCAACGCCGAGGGTGGCGTCGACGGACGGCCGCTCGAGTTGGTCGCCCGGGACACCGAGGGCAGCCCCGACGAGGCGATCATCGCCTTCCGGGAACTGATCGAGCAGGAGGGCGTGGTCGCCGCCGGGGGGATCATCTCCTCCGACGTCGGGCTCGCCGCCGCGCGCATCGCCGAGGAGGAGCAGGTGCCGCTGTTCCTGGTCAAGGCCGGCTCCGAGGCGATCCTCACCCAGGACAGCCGCTACACCTTCCGGACGTGCCTGCCGGCCGCGCCCATGAACATGCAGCTGTTCGCGCAGTTCATCGAGACCGAGGACATCACGCGGGTCGGCGCGATCATCGCCGACTACGCCTGGGGGCGTTCCATCGAGGCGGCGATGGAGGACCAGATCGGCGCGCTGGACGTGGAGCTGCAGATCGAGGTGGCGCCGGTCCCCGAGACGGACTTCACCACCTACCTGCGCCGGCTCGAGGGACTCGACCCGCAGATCATCATCGCGACCGGGCACCCGCCCGGCGCCGGGTCCATCACGCGTCAGTCCGCCGACCTCGGCTTCGACGCGTTCGTGACCGCCTCGAGTTCACCCACCGAGGCGGTCGTGGGTGCCATCGGCGACACGGCCTTCGACCGGTTCGTCGACTACACCTGCGCGGACCTCGGCTCGGACGACTTCATCGACCTGGCGAGCCGCTACCACGAGCGCTTCGGCAGTTACATGGAGGACGATGCGGTCGCCGGGTACGGCCAGGTCCAGATGGTCGCCGAGGCCATCCGCGAGGGCGGGTCCGACGACCCGGCGCAGATCGCCACCTACCTGCACGCCACCAGCTTCGACCTGCCCGGCTACGCCTTCCCGATGTCCTGGACCGCATGGGGGGAGATGGCCGGGGCGACCCCGCAGCTGATCGTGCTCCGCGAGCTCGAGCCACCTGAGGGGGTGAACCCGGGCGCTGGCTGGTTCCCGGAGGTGCTGTTCGAGTCCGACCCGCTCGAGCCGTTCGTGCCCTGACCGTGCCGGTCCGCGGGAGACGCTGGTGACGATCCTCACGCTGCGCGGCGTCGGCAAGCGCTTCGGTGGCCTGCCGGCGGTCGACGACGTGAGCTTCGAGGTGGCACGCGGCCAGGTGTTCGCGATCATCGGACCCAACGGGGCCGGCAAGAGCACCCTGCTGCGGATGATCAGCGGCCTGACCACCCCGAGCACCTCGGAGGGCATCTGGTTCGAGGGCACCGACCTGACCGGGCAGCGGCCCCACCGGATCCGCCACCTCGGCGTGGGCACGGTCCTGCAGACGCCGCGGGTGTTCTCCTCCATGACGGTGCTCGAGAACGCGGCGCTCGGTGGCATCTTCGGCTCGGCGCGACGTCGTGCGCAGACCGAGGCCCGCGCGAGTGCCATGGAGCAACTCGCGCTGCTCGATCTGGCGGACAAGGCCAGTTGGGACGTGGACGCGCTGAACCTGCATCACAAGCGCCTGCTCGATCTGGCCCGGGCGCTCGCCGGTCGCCCCCGGCTGCTGCTGCTCGACGAGGTGATGGCCGGGCTCAACCCCGCGGAGCTCGAGTCGTTCATCGCGGTGATCCGGCGCGTGCGTGACGAGCTCGGCATCACCGTGGTGTGGGTCGAGCACGTCATGAAGGCCATCAACGCCCTGGCCGACCACGTGTTCGTCATGGACTTCGGTCGTGAACTGGCGGCCGGGATCCCCGCGGTGGTGATGCGCGATGCGCGGGTCGTCGAGGCCTACCTCGGGCGGGGGGCGGTCCGTGATGCTTGAGGTCCGCGCGCTGGACGTCGCCCACGGCGACACGCAGGTGGTCCACGGTGTCGATCTGGACGTGGCCGCGGGGGAGGCCGTCGCCATCATCGGGTCCAACGGTGCCGGCAAGACCACCACGCTGAAGGCCATCTGCGGCTGGCTGCCCGCCCGTGCCGGCACGGTCCGCTTCGACGGCCGGACGGTGACCGGGACGCCGACCCAGACGCTCAAGCGGGCCGGGATGGCCTACGTCCCCGCGGAGCGCCACCTGTTCCCGACGATGTCGGTCACGGAGAACCTGCAGCTCGGTGCGTACCCGGCCAAGCCCGCCCGAGCGCAGCGCGACGTCGTCTTCGAGCTGTTCCCCCGGCTGGCCGACCGCGGGACGCAGCTGGCCGGGACGATGTCCGGCGGGGAACAGCAGATGCTGGCGGTCGGGCGCGCGCTGATGTCGCGGCCCCGTCTGCTCATGCTGGACGAGCCGACCACGGGGTTGGCGCCGATCCTCGCCGAGGAGGCCTACCGGGCGCTCGCGCGGCTGCGTGAGGACGGGGAGATCACGGTGGTCGTCGCCGAGCAACAGGTGCCGCTGGTGTTCGGGTTCGCCGACCGGGCCTACGTGCTCGAGGACGGCCGCGTGCAGCTCGAGGGTCCCTGCGACGCGCTCGCGGACGACCCGGCCGTGCGCCGGGCCTACCTCGGGATCGATCGATGATCGCCATCCTGCTCGACGGGCTCGCGTTCGGTCTGCAGCTGTCCATGCTCGCGGTGGGGCTGACGCTGATCTACGGCCTCGGTGGGGTGCTCAACCTCGCCCACGGGCAGTTCGCCGTGGCGGGCGGGATCGTCGGTGCGCTGCTGATCGGACGGGGGGCTGGCGTCGCGGTGGGCATCGTCGCCGCGCTCGGGGTCGCCGCGCTGCTCGCCGCGATCGTCGATGTGAGCCTGATGCGGCCCGTCTACCGCCTGACCGGCGAGCGTCGGGTGCTGCTCAGCCTGCTGGTCACCCTCGGCATCGCGTTCGTGATCGAGGGCTACCTGTTCGCCAACCACGCCGCCGTGAGCTTCAACCTGTCCGTGCCCGGTCCGGTGGTGCGCATCCTCGGCGTCGGCATGCGGCGCAACGCGCTGGTGGCGGCGGCGATCGCCATCGTGACCCTGGGGGTCCTGATCGTGTTCCTGCGCACCACACGCCTCGGCCGGGCGATCCGCTCCATCATCCAGGACGAGGACGGTGCCAGGCTCGTGGGCATCGACCCGGGTCGGGTCCGCTCGCTGGTGTTCGTGCTGTCGGGGCTCCTCGCGGGGCTGTTCGCCGTCGCGGAGGCGTTCAACTCCTCCGTCGGCCCGGACCGTGCCCGGCTGTTCACGATCCTGGCGCTGATCGTCACCGTCGTCGGCGGCTTGGGCAGCGTGTCCGGGGCGCTCGTCGCGGGGCTGCTGCTCGGGGTGACCTACGTGACCGCGCAGTTCCTCGTGGGCTCGTTCCTCACCTACGTGATCCTGCTGCTCGCCGCCGTCGTCATCATCCTCGTGCGTCCGTCCGGGCTGCTCGGCAGGGCGCACTGATGGCGCGCACCGCACCCGGCGAGGGCCCCGCCCGGACCCTGGCGCTGCACCCGGCACGCGCGGGTGTCGCCCGGGCCTACGCGCCGGTGCTCGTCATCGCGATCCTGCTCGCCGGGGTGCCTCTGGCCGTCGGGGACAACCGCTTCTACATGACGTTGGCCATCAACGGGCTGACCTTCGCGGCCTACGCCGTCGCGTTCAACCTGCTGTTCGGGGCGACCAACCAGTTGTTCCTCTGCCTCGGCGCGTTGGCGGGGGTGAGCGCCTACGGCTCGTCGATCCTGGGCAACGAGTTCGGCTGGCCCCTGGCGCTCACGATCCCGATCGGGGTGCTGGCGGCGGCCGGGCTCGGGGGACTGTTCAGCTGGGTCGCCGTGCGTCGCCGGCTGGACGTGATCTTCATCGGCATCGTCACCCTGGCCTTCACGCTGATGTTCACGAACATGCTCCAGGGCTTCAGCGCGCTCACCGGCGGGGAGACCGGGCTGCGCATCGACGCGGGGGAGGGCACCTTCCTGCGCTCGTCGGTGGCGTTCTACGCGCTGATGGTGGTCGTGGTCTGCGGGTTCCTGACCGTCTACCGGCTGCTCGAACGCTCCCACCACGGCTGGGCGTTCCGGGCGCTCACCGACGACCAACTCGCCGCGGAACTCGCCGGGGTCGACGTCGCGCGCTACCGCATCACGGCCGGGGTGATCGCCGGGGCGATGCTCGGTCTGACCGGGGCGCTCTACGCGGCGCACGAGGGGTTCGTCTCGCCGCGCACCTTCGACTTCGGCGACGTGGACGTGCGGACGCTGGTCATGTTGGCCTTCGGTGGGATCGGCACGATGACCGGACCCGTCGTCGGGGCCGCCGCGGTCACCGTGATCGACCTGTTCCTGCGCCCGCTCGGCCAGCTCCGGCTGCTCGTCTACGGGGTGCTGCTGATCGGGCTGTTCCTCGGCTTCCGCCGGGGCCTGGTCCCGGCGGTCACCGGCGCGGTCTCCCGGCTCGTCGCCGGTCGGGCCCGCGCGGGCTGAGGGGCCTGTCCTCGCCTCGCACCCCCGTGCGCGACCGCTTCAGGGGCCCCCCGGCGGGCCGACCGGACCAGCACGAGGACCCGCCGGGTCCACGAGCGTGCGTGGCGGAGGTCGGACGTGAGCGAGATCGACGAGATCGTCGGTGAGTTCCTGGTGGAGTCGTACGAGAACCTGGACCGCTACGACGAGGACCTGCTGGTCCTGGAGAAGGACCCGTCGGATGCGGGCGTGCTGGACAGCCTGTTCCGAACGATCCACACGGTGAAGGGGACCTCCGGGTTCTTCGGCTTCGGTGAGCTCGAATCCCTCACCCACGTCGCCGAGAACCTGCTCGGACTCTGCCGCGACGGACGTGCCCAGGTCAGCCGCGAGGTCGCCAGCGTGCTGCTGGCCACCGGCGACGCGGTCCGCGCGATCCTCACCACGATCGAGTCGACCGGCGAGGAGGGCACGCCGGACAACGCGAGCCTGAAGGCCGAACTCGAGCGCCTCTACGCGGTCGCCACCGGCGCCGCCGAGGCGTCGGACACGGTCGCCGACGTCGAGGTGGCGAACCTCGCGGACGCCACCGCCGACACCGCCGAGGCGGAGGAGGCCAAGCGGCTCGGCGAGATGCTCGTCGAGGGCGGCCACGCGTCCGAAGACGAGGTCGTCATCGCCGCGGCCGAGCAGGCGCTCGGCGACGGTCGTCGGATCGGCGAGATCCTGGCCGAGGACAGCGGCATCGACGAGGACGTCGTCGAGTCGACCGCCCGTGACCAGGGCCGCTCGTCGGGCCGTGGGCTCGCCGACACCTCGATCCGGGTCGACGTCGGCCTGCTCGACGAGCTGATGAACCTCGTCGGGGAGCTCGTGCTCGCCCGCAACCAGATCGTCCAGCTCGTCACCCAGGACCAGGAGTCGGAGTTCGCCGGTGCTTCGCAGCGGCTGAACCTGATCACCACGGAGCTGCAGGAAGGGGTCATGAAGACCCGGATGCAGCCCATCGGCAACGTCTGGAACAAGCTGCCCCGGGTCGTGCGCGACCTGTCGCTGGCCTGCGGCAAGCAGGTCGAGCTCGAGATGATCGGCCAGGACACCGAGCTCGACAAGACCATCATCGAGGCGATCAAGGACCCGCTGACCCACCTGGTCCGCAACGCCGTCGACCACGGCATCGAGGACCCCGACGTCCGGACGGCCGCCGGCAAGGCCGAGATCGGCAAGCTGCGGCTGCGCGCCTACCACGAGGGCGGGCAGGTCAACATCGAGATCGCCGACGACGGTGCCGGCATCGATGCGGAGCGCGTCAAGGCCAAGGCGATCGCCAACGGGGTGATCACCGCCGACCAGGCGAGCCGCATGCCCGACCGCGAGGCCTGGAACCTCATCTTCGCGGCCGGGTTCTCCACCGCGGAGGCGGTCACCAACGTCTCCGGGCGTGGTGTGGGCATGGACGTGGTGCGCACCAACATCGAGCGCATCGGCGGGACCGTCGACGTGCACACCGAGATCGGGGCCGGGACGACCTTCAAGGTCAAGATCCCCCTCACGCTGGCGATCGTGCCGGCGCTGGTCGTGTCCTCCGCCGGGGACCGCTACGCCATCCCGCAGCTGAGCCTGCTGGAGCTCGTCCGCCTCGAGGGTGAGGCGGCACGCAGTGGCATCGAGCTCGTCCACGGCGCGCCGGTCCACCGCCGTCGGGGGCAGCTGCTCCCGATCGTGGACCTGTCGTCCGAGCTCGCGACCGGTGGGCCCAGCCTGCACGAGCGCGAGGTCATCTCCATCGTGGTGCTGCACGCTGATGGGCACCAGTTCGGTTTGGTCGTGGACGAGATCCACGACACCCAGGAGATCGTGGTCAAGCCCCTCGGGTCGCACCTGAAGGAGGCGAGCCTGTTCGCGGGTGCCACCATCATGGGTGACGGTCGGGTCTCGCTCATCCTCGACGTCGTGGGCATCGCCCAGCGGGCGCGGGTGCTCAACGAGGGTCGCGAGCGTGCGGCGCTGGGCGAGCAGGAGGAGCGCCTCGCTGCCGCTGCCGCGGCCGAGCGGGCGACGCTGCTGCTCGTCGAGGTCGGCGACGACCGCCGCGCCGCCATCGCGCTGTCCGACGTGGAGCGGCTCGAGGAGTTCGCCGCGAGCGATCTGGAGTGGTCCGGGTCCCAGGAGGTCGTGCAGTACCGCGACGACATCCTGCCGCTGCTGCGGCTGGGTGACGCGCTGGGTGTCGGTGGGTTCGCCCAGCCCGACGCATCGCTCAACGTCGTGGTGCACACGATCGAGGGACGCATGGTCGGCATCGTGGTCGGCCGTATCCTCGACATCGTCGATCAGGAGATCCGGTTCGACGGTGGCAGCGGCCACGGTCCCCTGCTGGGCTCCGCCATCGTCCAGGAGCGTGTCACCGACGTCGTGGACGTCAACGCGCTCGTCGCCGCCAACGACCCCAGCCGGTTCGCGGCCGGCGCGTTCTGATCACGAGCTCGCGCTCGCCCCGGAGGACAACGCCATGAGCAGCCCGTCGCAGTTCTGCACCTTCACCCTCGCCGATCTGTTGTTCGGCATCGAGGTGGACCGCGTGCAGGAGGTCATCCGGTCGCTGGAGTTGACCAGCGTCCCGCTCGCCAACGAGGTCGTGGAGGGGTTGATCAACCTCCGCGGTCAGATCGTCACCGCCTTCGACCTGCGTCGCCGCCTCGACCTGCCGCCGCGTGAGGACGGGCAGCGGCCCATGAACATCGTGGTGCGTACCGGCGACGGGGAACTCAGCCTGCTGGTCGACGAGATCGGTGACGTCGTCGACGTCGACGAGTCCACGTTCGAGTCCGCGCCGGAGACCCTGGAGGGAACCGCCCGCGAACTGATCCGTGGGGCTTACAAGCTCGACGGCCGGCTGCTGCTGGTGCTCGACACCGAACGTGCCGTGAGCCTGCCCGTCGCCGTCTGATCGATCCGCCCGCCCGGGCACCCCCACCGCCGCCGTCACGGTTCCCGTGGCGGCGGCGGTCACGTGTCGGGGGCGCCCGTCGGCGCCACGTCGGCCGAGCGCGGCGTCAGGTCGGCCCGGCGCGGCAGCCCGCTGGCCCGCGGGGGGGCCGGGGGCAGGGCCGCGGGGCCTACCGGGCCGGGCCCTTCCGCCCCCCCGTTGACGCCGGCGCCGGCCGCCGGGCGGGGCGGTCACAGGAGGTGACCGCCGGACGGCACGGGCTCTCGGTGCCGAGGTGGATGGAACCACGATGTCCTTCTTCAGGTCCGCATCGATCAAGCAGCAGATCCTCGGAGGCTTCGCGGTCGTCATCGTCGCGTTCGTCGGCCTGCTTGCGTTCACGATCCTCCAGATGGGCGCCGTGGACCGCGCCAACGACGCGGTCACCGCGTACAACGACCAGCTGGACCTCACCATGGACTCCAGTCGGCAGGCGCTGTACGCCAACCGCTCCCTGCTCGAGGCGATGGTGAACCCGACCGGGTCGGACATCGCCGAGGCGGTCGCCGACAACCAGCTACGCGGAGACAACATCGCCGCCAACGTGACCGAGCTCCAGGCGATCGCCCGGACCGACGAGGGCCGCGCACGTATCGCCGAGTTCGAGCGCACCTACGCGGTCGTCGACGGCATCTGGGACCGGCAGTTGCGCGAGCTGGAACGGGGCGACGCGGCCGCGGCCGTGGCCGTGCTCACGGGCGAACTCCGGCCGGCCCAGGCCGAACTCGCCGGCGGCGTCAACGCGCTGATCGAGTGGACCTCGACGGCGGTCGCCGACACCACCCTGCAGGCGGAAGCGGTCTACCAGCGCACCCGGCTGATCGTGACGGTGGCCGCGCTGCTCGTCGCACTGCTGGCCGTGGGGCTCGCCGTCGTGCTGGCCCGGTCCGTGTCCGCCCGTCTGCAGCGCAACGCCGACGAGGTGGAGACCAACGCCATGGACGTCAGCGCGTCGGCCGACCAGGTCGCCGCCACCGCGGAGGAGACGGCGGCCCAGGCCCACGTCGTCGCGGCGGCGGGTGAGCAGGTGTCCTCCAACGTGCAGACGGTCGCGACGGCGGTGGAGGAGATGACCGCGAGCGTGCGGGAGATCGCCGAGTCGTCCTCGGAGGCGTCCCGTGTCGCGATGGAGGCCCGTCGGACCGCGGACGACACCAACGAGAAGGTCGGTCGGCTCGGTGAGTCCTCCGCACAGATCGGCCAGGTCATCGAGGTGATCACCTCGATCGCGGAGCAGACCAACCTGCTCGCGTTGAACGCCACCATCGAGGCGGCACGTGCCGGGGAGGCCGGCAAGGGCTTCGCGGTGGTGGCCGGTGAGGTCAAGGAGCTCGCGAAGCAGACCTCGCAGGCCACCGAGGAGATCGGCCAGAAGATCGCTGCGATCCAGACCGACACCGACGGCGCGGTCGAGGCCATCGCGGAGATCGCCGAGGTCGTGGAACGCATCGCGACCATGCAGACCACCATCGCCTCCGCGGTCGAGGAACAGACGGCGACCACCAACGAGATCTCCCGGTCGATCGCGGAGGCCGCGACCGGCTCCGCGCAGATCGCGGAGAACATCACCTCCGTGGCCACCGCGGCGGAGGCCGCCGCGGCGGGTGCCGGACGGGCGCAGGTGGCGGCGGCGTCGCTGCGCGGGGTCGCCGCGGACCTGCTCGCGGTCGTCAAGGGCCGCGGTGCGGGCGTGGCGCGGGTCGAGGTGCCCGCGCCGTCACGTCCGTCGGCGTCGGTCACCGAGCACGACCAGCCGGAGCGCCGGGCACTCGTCGGCGTCTGAGGTAGCACGGTCCCGTTCCGGCGGGCAGCCCCCCCCCTCCCCGGGGCGCCCCGGGGGGGCCCGGGGCCCCCGGTGGCCACGCATCCCCCCCTGTTCCGCCACGCCTCGTGGCGCCTGCGGCGTGCAACGTCCGTCATCGAGCGCCACACGCACATGGGCGACGGTCGCGCGTCCAACTCACTGAAGGCGCCCCTGCTCGCACCGACGGGAGGGGTACGCGGTGCGGCCCGGGGGCAGGAGGCGCACGGCGACATCACTGGTCTGCGGAGGTCCAGCCATGCGGCAGCGGTTCCGTTCACTCACCGTCCAACGTCAACTCGCGATCGGCTTCGCGATCCCCCTGATCCTGCTCGTCGTGGTGGGTGCCGTCGGGTACTCCTCGATCGACACCCTCGATGATCAGGCGACGGAGATCGCCGACGTCCGCCAGGTGGGCGTGGAGATCCGTGAGGTCACCAACCTGCTCCGCGATGCGGAGTTCTACGAAGCCGAGTACCTGTTGACCGGCAACGCGCGCTACCTCGAGGGTTTCGAACGCAGCGTCACCGCGCTCGACGAGGAGTTCGTCGACCTGTGGGAGTACCTCACCCTCGAGGAGAACCGGACCCGCCTGGCCGAGCTCGAGCCACTGGTCGACCAGGACCTCGCCCAGATGAGGGCGACCATGGAGGTCCGCGACGCGAGCGGGCTCGAGGCCTCCATCGTGGCCTTCGAGGCGCAGGACGGCTCGTTCGGAGCGCAGATCGACGAACTCACCGCGGCGATGCAGGAGACGCAGAACGTCCAGCTCGTCGCAGCCATGCAGGCCATGGACGACACCGCTGCGCGCAACAAGTGGGTCATCCTGCTGTCGTCGCTGGCGGCGCTCGTGCTCGCCGGGGGGCTCGCGACGTACATCGCGAAGCAGACCGCCGCAGCCCTGCGGGCCCGCGCCGACGAGCTGAACAGCTCCTCGGAGCGTCTGGCGTCGGTGTCGGCGCAGATGGGGGCGAACGCGGAGGAGACCTCGTCGCAGGCGGATGTGGTCGCGGCGGCGGGTGAGCAGGTGTCCTCCAAC
>JAFIEQ010000090.1 GCA_020832455.1 Nitriliruptoraceae bacterium | reverse complement strand
CCGGGCCTGCGGCCACCCCGCGCGGGGAGCGTGGCCCGCGTCAGCCCGTCGGCGGGTCCTGACCGAGCGCGAAACCGGCGTCGAGCGCGCGGTCGGAGAAGGTGCGGAACGCGATCACGGTCTCGGACTCCCGGATACCCGACAGGGCACCCACCTGGCCGGTGACCACGTCCGCGAGGTCCTCGTTGCGGGCGACGCGTACCTTCGCGATCAGGTCGTAGCGTCCGGTCACGGAGTAGACCTCGGTGACCCCGTCGATCTCGGTCATGGCTTCGGCGACGTCCGCGACCCGGGCGACCTCGACGTCGAGCAGGACGAAGGCGGTGATCACGTGATGGGCTCCGCAGCGGGGGAGGAGCACCGTAGCTTCGCGGCGGCCGTCGAGGCGGTGGTGGCCGCCACTGCGGCCGGTGACCTGCTGACCTACGGCGAGGTGGCCCGGGAGGCCGGCTCGCCGGGTGCGGCCCGGGCGGTGGGCAACGTCCTGCGGACCACCACCCGACCGCTGCCGTGGTGGCGGGTGGTCGCCGCCGACGGACGACTGGTGCCCGGGCACCCCGAGGAGCACGCCCGCCTGCTGGAGGCGGAGGGCCACCGGTGCGCCGACGGGCGGGTCCTCGGGACCCGACCGCGCACCGTCTGAGTCGGTCGTCCGACCCGCTCGGACGCGCCTGCGACGTCACCGGCCACGTTCGTCGCCGCCATCGGCCGAGTTCGGCCGTCTGCGGCGCCACCGGGGCGCGGCGCGCCCCGGAACCGAGCAGGATGTGCGCCGAGCGCACATATCGCGGGAGAGTGGAGGGTCCGGCGGGTCGCTCGCGTTCACTACAGGGGAGGGATCGACCATCGCCGGTCCCGGACGATCGCGCGTCGGAGCCTACGCGGATCGCCGGTCGGACCACTCGCCTCCCTCAGGTCGACGCACCGAGCGCCCCGTCCGTCCGACCACTGACGGACGACGGTCCATGACGAGCATGGTCCCCGACAGGCGCCCAGTCCCGCGTCGGCTCCGAACCACCCCTGACCCCGGGGAGCAGCGCCGCTCCCACCGCTGCATCGTCCCGATGCGCGGACCCGGGTCGCGCCCGACGCGGTCACCCCGATCGCCCGAGCCGCCACGCCGATCGCTCCCGACCGGCACCGTGGCGGGTCCGATCGCTGCGTGACGCCAGCGGGGTCGCCACCCACATCTGACGCCGAGGAGGCACGGTGAACACGACCGATCTCCCCACCGCCGAGGTCGCGGTCGAGGAACTTCTCGAACGCTCCTCCGAACGTGGCTACGTCCTGCTCTCCGAGCTGCAGGAGCTGCACGTCCCCGAGCTCCACGGCGACCGGTGGGTCGAAGACGCCATCACCACGGCCCGCGACCAGGGGGTCGAGGTCGTCGACGACGTGGCCGACGACGCTCCCGAGGAGGTGGCCGAGGCCTCCGCAGCGCTCACGACCGACCTGGTCCGTCAGTACCTCAACGACGCCGGTCGGCACCAGCTGCTCACCAAGGAGGACGAGGCCGACCTCGCCAAGCGTTACCAGGCGGGCCTCCACGCCGACGTCATGCTCAAGGAGCAGAAGGACCAGCTGACCCGCAGTCGCCGTACGCGGCTGCGCTCCATCAGCCGGGACGGTGAGCGGGCCAAGGAACGCATGGTCCAGGCGAACCTGCGGCTCGTCGTGCCGCAAGCGCGCAAGTTCTCCGGGCGTGACCTCGACTTCATCGAGCTCATCCAGGAGGGCAACCTCGGGTTGCTGCGCGCGGTCGAGAAGTTCGACCACACCAAGGGCTACAAGTTCTCCACCTACGCCGTGTGGTGGATCCGACAGGCACTGCAGCGCGGGGTGGCCTCCAAGGGCCGCACCATCCGCGTCCCGGCGCACGTCTGGGAGCTCTACGGCAAGCTGCGCGCCGCCGAACTGCGGCTGCGTCAGCAGAAGGGTGGCGACCCGACCGAGGCCGAGGTGGCCGAGGAGGT
The DNA here is from genome assembly GCA_020832455.1 of Nitriliruptoraceae bacterium. Lineage (GTDB taxonomy): Bacteria > Actinomycetota > Nitriliruptoria > Nitriliruptorales > Nitriliruptoraceae > PWLR01. Next base: position 15,555 of record JAFIEQ010000090.1, on the reverse strand, counting down.
CGGCCTGACCGTCGAGCGCATCCGTGAGGTGCGTGACGCGATGCAGGAGCTCGTCAGCCTCGATCGGCCGATCGGCGAGGACGGCGACGCGACGATGGGCGATCTGATCGCCGACGACGCCCAGGTCGACCCCGCCGACACCGCCCTCGAGGGTGACGCGCTCAGCCAGATCGACGCGGCGCTCAACGCGCTCGACGACCGGGAACGCATCATCCTCGTGCTGCGCTTCGGCCTCGGTGGTCAGGAGCCGCAGACGCTCGAGGAGATCGGGGCGCACTTCGGCCTCACCCGCGAGCGCATCCGCCAGATGCAGAACCGTGCCCTGGCCAAGCTGCGCCACCCCTCGCGTGCGCACAACCTCAGCGGCCTGCTCGACGTGCTCGACCGCGCGGCCTGATCGCGTCCTGGCCGGCGGTCCTCGGATCGCCGCCCACCGCACCACGCCCCCCCCCCCGGCCCGTTCCCGGGGCGGGGGGTGGCGGCGTGTCAGGGGCCGTCGGGGTGCACGCGCGTCGGCCAGGTCGGCCACGTCGGCCACCGCCGTGGTCGGGGCGGCGGCGGCCGGGATGGGCCGCCCGAGGTCCTAGCATCCGGTCCGGGATGTCGGGTCGCGCTCCGGCGCGGCCCGCGACGAGCACCGACGGCGCAGGAGCTCACTCGTGACACGCACCGGCAACACCACCCACCGACGTCTGTTGGGCGTCGTGGTGGTCCTGCTCATCGCCACGATCGCCGGGATGGTCGTGCTGTGGCCGGCCGCGGACCAGCTCGGTTCGCAGGACGTCCAGGAACTCGAGGACCTGGTCGCGGGGGAGATCCAGCAGGTCGTCATCATCGAGGGCGAGCCGGACCCGACCGCCGGGCTGTCCGGCGAACTGGCCCAGCTCCGCGTGCTCGCGCTGGACGGACCCGACGAGGGGGAGGTGCTCGAACTCGAGATCAACACCGACGGGTTCCCCGAGATCCGGGTCGGTGACCGGGTCGCGCTGGACCGGACCCCCGGACCGGACGGGGAGATCCAGTACTTCATCACCGACTTCCAGCGGCTCCCGACGCTGGCGCTGCTGGTCGGGCTGTTCATCCTGGCCGTGCTGGTGATCTCCCGGTGGCACGGGCTGCGCTCGCTGATCGGGCTCGGCCTGTCACTGCTGATCATCGTGCGCTTCATCGTCCCGGCCATCCTGGCCGGCAACAACCCGCCGGTGGTCGCCCTCGTCGGCGCGGTCGCGGTGATGATCGTGACCCTCTACCTCACCCACGGCATCAACGAGATGACCACGGCGGCGGTGATCGGCACCTCGGCCTCCCTGGGGCTCACCGTGGTCCTCGGGCTGCTGTTCGTCGACCGCGGCCGCATCACCGGGTTCGCCTCCGACGACGCGGTGTTCGCCCGCTTCCAGATCGAGGGACTCGACCTGCAGGGTCTCGTGCTCGCAGGGCTGATCATCGCCGCGCTCGGGGTGCTCGACGACGTCACCATCAGCCAGTCCTCGACGGTGTTCGCGATCCACGACACCGACCGCACGCTGCGCTTCCCGGCGCTGTTCGCCCGGGCGATGCGCGTCGGGCGCGACCACATCGCCTCGGTGGTCAACACCCTGTTCCTCGCCTACGCCGGTGCGTCGATCGCGGTGCTGCTGCTGTTCTCCACCTCGGGGCTGGGGGTGGCGGAGATCCTCAACTCCGAGCAGCTCGCGGGGGAGATCATCAAGACCGTGGTCGGCTCGCTCGGCCTGATCGCGGCCGTGCCGTTGACCACCGCGCTCGCCGCCACCGTCGCGGTCGGGCGTGACCCCGACGCCCCGCCCGTGCGGGGGCACGGGGGCCACCACGCGCCGGGTCCGTCCGGTCCGCTCGGCGGCGCAGCGGCCGCCGTCGCCTCGGACGGCGCGGGCGCCCCCGGGGACACCGCGGTGGACGAGCTCGATCCCGAGGAGCGCGAGCGTCGCGCCTGGGAGGCCTATCTCGAGCGCTACGGCGCCGCGCACCCGGACGTGCCTGCCGCTCCTGCAGCCGGCGAGACGTCGGCCGACGGGCAGCGCGACGGCCAGCCAGGGTCCGACCCGGATGGTCCGTCGGACACCGACTGAGCCACCCCGCGAGCGCTCGCGCTGACGGACCGCGCATCGGCGCGTACCCTGCGGCGACGCACCGGCCCGGCGGGAGCCGACGGCGCCGGCGAGCAGGACCAGGGACCTCGGTCCACCCACCAGGCGAGTCCTCGGGTCCCGGCGTCGGAACAGGTCGGTACGGTCGAACGGACCGGGTCGGCTCCCGACCCCGGCTGACCGCGCGGGCAGGACCCGCCGGCCAGCCCGGCGCGCCCCGCACGCCGGTGACCCACCCCGGTCCCGGACCACGTGGCCTCGGCCACCGACCCGATCCGCCCCCGGCACGAGACGACACCACGTGAGCGACGTCACCCCCATCTCCGAGCTGTTCGAGCGCGGCGCGTCGCGTGGTTACGTGCTGCTCTCGGAACTGCAGGACCTCTACGACCCCCTGACCCAGCCCGACACCTGGGTGGAGGACACCGCGCAGGGGGCGCGCGACCGCGGCATGCAGGTCCTCGACGACCTCGTGGAGGACGCGGACCGTCCGGAAGCGACCCCGCTGTCCGCCTCGTCGGACTCCGTGCGCCAGTACCTCAACGAGATCGGGCGCACCGACCTGCTCACGCCGGAGCAGGAGGTCGACCTCGCCAAGCGCTACCAGGCGGGTCTCGCCGCGCAGGCGATCCTGACCTCCGGGGTGAAGCTGGCGCCGCGCCGCAAGGTCCAGATGCGCATGGTCGCGCGCGGCGGTGAGCGGGCCAAGGACCACATGATCCGCGCGAACCTGCGGCTGGTCGTGTCCGTCGCCCGCAAGTTCCGTGGCCGGGGTGTGGACCTGCTGTCGTTGATACAGGAGGGCAACCTCGGGCTCATCCGCGGCGTGGAGAAGTTCGACCACACCAAGGGCTACAAGTTCTCGACCTACGCCACCTGGTGGATCCGTCAGGCGCTGCAGCGCGGGCTCGCCAACACCGGCCGCACGGTGCGGCTCCCGGTCCACGTCCACGAGCTGATGGGCAAGGTCCGCTACGCGGAGTTCGCCCTGCTCCAGCAGCTCGGGCGCGAACCCACGGAGCACGAGATCGCCGCGGAGCTCGCCCTGCCCGTCGAGCGTCTGCGCGAGGTCAAGCTGGCCGCCCAGGACGTCGCCTCGCTGGACAAGCCGATCGGTGAGGACGGCGACGCCACCATGGGTGAGCTCGTCGCCGACGAGGACGCGATCGACCCGGAGTCCTCCGCGACCGCGGTGTTGGCCAAGCGCGAGGTGGAGCGGGCCCTGTCCGCTCTGACCGACCGCGAACGCACCGTGCTGATGCTGCGTTACGGCCTGATGGACGGCGAGGAGCACACGCTCGAGGACATCGGCGCGCAGTTCGGTCTGACCCGCGAGCGGATCCGCCAGATCGAGAAGAAGACGCTCACCAAGTTGCGTCACCCCTCCCGTGGGTTCCAGTTGCGGGGGTTGCTCGACAGCGTCGATGCGCCGAGCTGACGCTCCGGTGGGCCGCGCCCTCGCGGCGGCCCTGACCGTCCTCGCACTGGCGCTGGCCGCCTGCAGCGCTGCGCCCGAGGACGACCCGCAGGCGGCGGGACCCGCACGCGACGCGCTCCAGGTCGCGCCGGAGGCCTTCGTCCCGGAGGTCGACCCCGACGACGCCGAGGTGGTGGTCCCCGACCTCACCGGGTTCGTCGCGCCGCTCGCGGTCAGCGCCCCGTCCGACCCACCGCCGGTCCCCGCGTCCCGCGACGCCCTCGAGCGCCTGGCCGCGTCGCTGCTCGACGGCGCGATCGACGCCGCCGAGGGGGGCTCGTTCCACCTGCTCGTGGTGGACGAGCACGGCCGCGAGGTGGTGTCGCACGACCCCGATGCCGTCGTGCTCCCGGCCTCGACCCTGAAGATCGTCACGGCGGCGGCCGCGCTCGGCACCTTCGGGCCCGACGCAGTGTTCCGCACGCGCGTGGAGGCCACGGCCCCCATCGACGGTGACGGGCACCTGCGCGGCACCCTGCACCTGATCGGGTCCGGTGACCCGGTGCTCGCGACCGAGGAGTACGCGCGCTGGGTCTACCCGGCCCGGCCCCGCACACCGCTGGAGGAACTCGCGGACCAGCTCGTGGACCGGGGTCTCGAGGTCCTCGACGGCGACCTGGTCGGGGTCGCCGACCGGTTCAGCGGCCCGCTGGTCGCCGAGGGGTGGCCGGAGCGCTACTTCAGCAGCCTCGATGCCCGCTACAGCGACGGGCTCACCGTCGACGCGGGGCTGCGCACGATCCTGACCTACCCCGAGCCGGACGAGGACGCGGAAGACGACGGCGACAACGGCGACGACGGCGAGGCAGCGGACAGCGACGCCGACGACGGGGCGGACGAGGACGCCGGCGGCGACGACCCACCGCCGGGGGTCGACCCGATCGTGCGCGTCGACCACGCCCGCGAACCCGCCGCCCACGCAGCGGCCGAGCTGCGGCGCCTCCTCGAGGACCGCGGGGTCGAGGTCCGGGGCGAGGCCCGTGCCGGGATGATCGAGGGCACCTCGGTCGGCCGGTTGGCGAGCGTCGACAGCCCGCCGATGGAGGAGCTGCTGCGGTTCGCGGTGCAACGCAGCGACAACCAGATCACCGACGCGGTGTTCCGCGCGGTGGGGCGTGCGCGGACCGGTGAGGGCTCGTTCGCCTCCGGTGAGCGCGCCCTGAAGCAGTTCCTCGACCGGCTCGGGGTCGAGCACGACGGTGCCGTGTTCGCGGACGGATCCGGCCTCTCCCGTGACGACCGGCTGACGGTCCGCATGCTGGTCGACCTCGACCGGGCGATGCTCGACACCCGCTACGGCCCGACGTGGGTCTCCTCCATGGCGGTCACCGGGGAGTCGGGGACCCTCGCCTCGCGCCTGGCAGGGACCGTGGCCGACGGTCGGTTCGCGGGCAAGACCGGCACCCTGCGGGACGTCTCCTCGCTGGTCGGCAGCGTCCGGGCACCCGACGGGCGGCGCTACCACCTCGGCGTCATCTCCAACGACGCCGGCGCCGGGCGCTGGATCTCCCGGGCCCTGATCGACGAGCTGATCCTGGCCACCGTCGCGGACCTCGACGGTTGCACGGTGCGTGACGCGGGGGAGTCGCCGGGCACCCTCGGGCGACCGCCGCTCGCGGTGGCCTGCTGAGCCACCTCGACCACTCGCGTGCCGCTCGGCGCGGTCCGTGCGGGGTGGCGCGGATACGTTGGGCTCCCACATGCTCCCCTGAGGTGAAACGTGGCAACCCATGAGGTCGATCTCAGCATCATCGGCGCCGGTCCGGCCGGGCTCTACGCGGCCTACTACGCGGGCTTCCGCGGTCTGAAGGTGGCACTGCTGGACTCGCTGCCCGAACCGGGTGGCCAGGTCGCGGCGCTGTACCCGGAGAAGCTGATCTTCGATGTCGCCGGGTTCCCTGCGGTCAAGGGCCAGGAGCTGATCGAACGGTGCGTCGAACAGGCCGCGCCCTACGACCCGGTCTACATCCTCAACCAGCGGGCGGAGGACCTCGAGCCCCACGACGACGGATCGTTCACGATCCGGACCCACCGTGGCACGGAGGTGCACACCAAGGCGGTCGTGATCACCGGGGGGATCGGCACGTTCACGCCCCGACCGTTGCCGGATGCGGAGGAGTTCGAAGGTCGCGGGCTGGTCTACTTCGTCCGTGAGCTGGAGACGATGCGTGACCAGGACGTGCTCATCGTCGGTGGTGGGGACTCGGCGTGCGACTGGGCCCTGAACCTCGAGGGCATCGCGAAGTCGATCACGCTCATCCACCGGCGCGACCGCTTCCGCGCCCACGAGGACTCGGTCGAGAAGCTCTACGCGTCGTCCGTCCGCGTCATGACCTTCACCGAGGTGTCCCGCATCCTGGGCGAGGACGGCGTGGAACGCGTCGAGGTGTTCGACAACCGCAGCGACGAGCGCGAGACGCTGACGATCAGCAAGGTCGTCGCGGCGCTCGGATTCAAGTCGGATCTCGGGCCGTTGAAGTCCTGGGACGTCGAGATCGACGGGCGTCACATCCTGGTCGACACCACCATGCAGACCAATATCCCCGGCGTGTTCGCCGCTGGGGACATCACCGAGTACGAGGGCAAGGTGCGGTTGATCTCGGTCGGCTTCGGTGAGGCCGCGACGGCGGTCAACAACGCGGCCGTCCACATCGACCCGGAGGCGCGCGTGTTCCCGGGCCACTCCTCGGGTTGACGCCCGCGGTCGTGATCAGGGTGGGGTCGCGGTGTCCTGCCGTGTGACACCGGGTCAGCGGGTGGGGTAGCCGCTGGTGGTGTTCTGCGCCGACACGCGGACCGACGTGCCCGCCGCGGTCGGTTCGGCGGTGATGTCCAGGCGGCGGCCACGTTCGCGACCGACGAGGTGGATCCGTTCGGAGCGCGCCGAGGTGCGCAGGCTCCACTCCCGTCCCGTGTTGGCCACCAGCGGGGTCGTCGTCGCCCCCTTCTCGTCGAGGGCGTCGATCAGCGGCTGGTCGTCCGGTGCGGGCACGAGGTGTTGGATGAGTTGGGTCATGGCGATGTCGATGGATGCGTCGACGTCGTAGGTCGAGTCGACCAGCCAGGGCGGTCCGCCCGGGAGCCAGGGCAGGTGCCATCGTGTCGTGTGTTCGGTGCGCTGCCAGCCATCGAGTTCCTCGGCTGCGGCAGCGGGTTCGCGCTGCAGGTCGCGGCCGTCCAACAGCCACGGGAGGTGGGCGGCCGCGACGAGCAGCAGGACCAGGACGATGACACCCGCTGCCACCACGGATGCGCGCAGGAGCTCACGCGGCCCGGACCAGGGCGTGTCCGTCGGGGTGGCGCTCACAACGTCTCCACGCCGATGATCCGTTGGCGGGCACCGAACGTCGGGGGACGTTGCCCTGCCGAGAGCAGCAGGCGTACGACCCGGCCCCGCTGCCCTGCCCACGGCGACAGCAGCTCCAGCATCCGTTCGTCGCTGGCGCGTGGTTCGCCGGCGAGGTTCCAGGCGATGTGGTCCTTGACCGAGTAGTCGCCGACCTCGACCGCATCGGGATCGCCACTCGCCACGCGGCGCACGTGGGCGGCTGTCCACTCGCCGACGCCCGGGACCCCGGTGAGCTGGGCCATGCCGGGTTCGTGGTCCATCGCCACCGCCTCCTGGAGCCGGGGGAGCGCCGCCATCGCGCGGCGGATGCGGGCGGCCCGGCTGCGCTCGACCCCCAGCCGGTACCAGTCCCAGTCCGGCAGCACCGCGAGCTCGGCCGGGTGCGGGGGGAGCTGCAGTCCGTGGGGGCCGGGCGCGGGCCGCCCGTACCGGCGCACCAGCCGGGTCCAGGCGACGGCCGCTTCCTTGGAGGTGACCCGCTGCGCGAGGATCGTCGGCACGAGGATGTCGGTCACGTGCCCGGTCGCGATCATCCTGAGTCCCGGCCGCCGATGGGCCGCGCGCGCGACGGCGGGGTGGTGGCCCGGTACGAACCCCTTGGCGTCGTCGTCGGTGCCGAGCAGGGCCGGCGCGAGCGTCAACAGCCGCTCCCGCCCGGGACCGAAGGCCCGGACGTCCGCCCGTCCGTCGGCGCGACGGACCACCTCGACGGTGGCGGGCCCGTCGAGCGTCCAGGAGCACCGCACCAGCCGGTCGTCGCGTAGCCGGATGGTCGGGTCCTGGGCGGCGTGGACCAGCAGCCGCAGCGACCGCATCAGGTGCAGGGGTTCGGGCACCGCGATCGTGCGGGTCGCGACCGTGTCCCAGTCGCGGGTGAGGTCCGGGGCGACGGCGTCGAGCGAGTTCATCGGCATGCGCCCGCCATCAGAACAGCGCTCCCTGCTCGCCCTGCTGGGCGATGTCGGCGCGCAGGTCGGTCCGGGTGGCGGTCGGCGGCGCGTGCCCGTGGTCCGCTTCCTGCTCGGGTGGCGGTGGCATCGGTGGGAGCGCGGGCACCGGGTCGGTGACGGCCCGGGCGAAGCGTTGTGCCGCGCCACCGAGCCCGAGCGGTTCGAGCACCGCGACCAGACGTTCGACGTCCACGCCGGCCGCGACCACCCGCTCGATGTCGACCGGCAGGTGGGGGATCGGGCTCATCAGCTCCAGGTTGCGTTCGACCCGTTCGCGCGCCTCCCGCAGGGACGCCTCGATGCGGGGCGGGAGCTCGTGCAGGGCCCGGTAGAGCTCCAGCACGCTGCCGTGGTCACGGATCAGTCGGGCCGCGGTCTTCGGACCGATGCCGTGGGCCCCGACCAGCCCGTCGGAGGGATCCCCGCGCAGTGCCGCCAGGTCGATGTAGCGCTCGGGTGGCACGCCGTAGCGGCGCAACACCGCGTCCCGGTCCTCCACCTCGAGGTCGGCGAACCGGGCCCGTGGGCGCAGCAGCCGGGTGCGCGCCCCGACCAGGGCGGTCAGGTCCCGGTCGGAACTGAGCACGTCGCACACCCAGTCGCGGGCCTCCACGGCGTCGACCGTGGCGGCCATCACGTCGTCGGCCTCGGCGCCCGGGTGGATCACGACCTCGAAGCCGCACGCTTCGAGGTGCGCGACGGCGTCGCGCAGGGCCTGGGTCAGCTCCGGCGGGGTCGGGGGCCGACCGGCCTTGTAGGCGGGCACGTCGAGCTTGCGTTGGTTGACGTCGTCGTCGATCCCGATGACCACGGCGTCGTAGGGCCCGTAGGACCACGCGGTCGCCAGCATCGACACGATGGCGCCGGTCGTCAGCGGCCGCTCGTCGTCCTGCTGGTCCGGGCGCGAGGAGTGGTAGGCGCGGTGGCCGAGCGAGTTCCCGTCGACCGCGAGCACCGCGGGGGTGGCGGTGTCGTCATCGTCGCGGAGGGACACGCTGGCCTCGGCTTGCGGCGGCGGGCGGGGCGGGGGCGCGAGGCGCGACGTCCGTGCACCCGCGCCGAGGCACCGTACCGCCTGGGTAGCCTGCGCCACCCCGGACCCGACGAGCGGTGGAGGCCGTGTGACCGACCGCATCCTGCGCGCCCTGGTCACCGGTGCATCGACCGGTATCGGCGCCGCGTTCGCCCGCGAGCTGGCCGCGCGTGGGGTCGAACCCGTCCTCGTCGCCCGGGACGGTGCGCGGCTCGAGGCGCTCCAGCGGTCACTGGCGGTCCGCTCCGAGGTCCTGGTGGCCGACCTGACGGTGCCCGGGGACCGGCAGCGTGTCGTCGAGCGGCTGACCCGCGACCAGGGGGCGATCGATCTGCTGGTCAACAACGCCGGCATCGGGGTCTACGGCCCGGTGGCCACCCAGGAGCCGACCGCGCAGGCGGCGATGCTCGAACTCAACGTCGTCGCCCTGACCGCACTCGCCCGTGCGCTGCTGCCGTCACTGGTGGCGCGGGGCCACGGCGGCATCATCAACGTGGGCTCCATCGCCGGCGCACAGCCGGGCCCCGGCGGCGCCGTCTACGGCGCCACGAAGGCCTACGTGGCGTCCTTCACGCGGGCGGTGCAGGCCGAGGTGGCCGACCACGGCGTGCAGGTCATGCTCCTCGCGCCCGGCATCACCGCCACCGAGTTCCACGACCGCGCCGGTGTGTCCCGGGACCGCCTGCCCTCGCCCAGCGTGATGACGGCGGACGCCGTCGTCGCCGCGGCGCTCGACGACTACGCGCGGGGGCGCGAGGTGAGCGCGCCGGGCCTCGCCAACCGGCTGGCGTTGGCGGGCGCGCGCGCCGCTCCGGTGTCGCTCAGCCGCACGATCGCCGCCCGCGTCCACGATCGGATGCAGCCATGAGTCAGACCCCCGACCCGAGCGCCACCCCCGATGCCGCCGAGGAGGCGATGACCGACGGGGTCGCGATCCGCACGATGGTGGTGCGCGGCCTGCCACTGCTCGTCGCGTCCATCGACGATGGTGCGCGTGGGGGGCAGCTGCTCGAGGCGCTCGAGGAACGCGGGCTGCCCGCCCTGACCGGCTTCCTCGGTGCACCGCTGCCACAGGGAGCGCGCATCGGCTTCATGCTCGACGGGACGGAACTCAAGCTGCTCGACGAGCGGGAGACCACCCTGCTGCGGGCGCGCCAGGACGGGGTCGACCAGGACTGGCTGACGCACGCCCGCCGGCTCAAGGGGACCATGACGGTGGTGCTGCGGGGCGGACACCCCGAGCCGACCGCCACGCCGCCCGAGCTGGCGCGGATCTGCGACGACCGAGCGGCCGCCGGGCGCGCCTGGGGAGCCATCGTCGGCGTGGCCGAGGAGCGGCCGAGCCTGCCCATGATCTTCTGACGCGGCCGTCAGGCGGCGCGTGATCAGCGTTCGCCGGCCCGCGTGGACGCGCCGTCGCCGTCCGCACGACCGCCGCGCAGCTTGTCCTGGGCGACCGGGGCGAGGCGCACCAGCAGCGGCAAGGCGAACGGCACGGCCGCGGCGAACGCGACAAGCGACAGCGCGGGGAACTGCAGCGCGAGCCCGAGCGGCATCAGCAGCAGACAGCTGACCACGACCGCGGCCAGTCGGGCCGTCGACCAGCCCGCGAACCGGCCCGTGTTCGAGGTCTCGGCCGCGTCGCCGCGCAGCGTGCGGTCGAGGGCGGGATCCTCGGAGCGCAGGGCGTCCTCGAGTTCGGCGAGGGCCGCGCGTTCGTGGGCGGAGAGCGGTGAGCGGTCGGACATGGCGAACCTCGGCGAGAGCGGGCGTCGGCGGCCGGTCGAGGTGGTCGACCGACGGGCCGAACGACGACGTGCACGCAGTTCGGCGCCGCACGTCCGGTGGCCGGCTGTCCGCCGTGCCCATCCGGCCCCGGCTGCGCCGGTCCGCCTCACCGCTCCGTGGCAGCCAGCTCATGTGCGGGCAGCGGCGGTCGCCGGCGTGCCGTGGCGATCGCGACCCCCGCGAGGACCAGGGGGGCTCCCAGCGCGAACAGCGGCGCCGGCAGCTCACCGAGCAGCAGCCACGCGAGGATCCCCGCGCCGACCGGTTCGGACAGCACGACGATCGACACGGTCGTCGCCGGCACGGCGGCGAGCAGCGCGTTGAACACCGTGTGGCCGAGCAGTTGGGGGCCGACCACGATGCCCGCGATCGCCAGCCAGACCGACGGGTCGAAGCCGAGCAACGGCGCGCCGCTGAGCAGGCACAGCACCAGCAACGGCGCGGCGGCCCAGGCGAAGACCAGCGCGGAGTAGGTCAGCGCCGGGACGTCGCGCCGGGCGATCCGTCCGATGAGCAGGTACGCGGTCACCGCGAGTGCGCTGAGGAACGCCATCACGTCGCCGAGCAGCGCGTCGGGTCCGTGGTCCGCGGCGGTCACGTCGGCCCACCCGATGGTGACCGCACCGACGATCGTGATGGCCATGCCGACCAGCGTGCGTCGGTCGGAGGGCTCCTTGAGCAGCCACCACCCGCCCAGCGCCACGAAGATGGGGGACATCGTCGCCAGCGTCACGGCGGAGGCGACCGTGGTCAGGGCGAGCGAACCCTGGAACAGCGCGAAGTGGGCGCCCAGCGCCAGCCCGGAGAGTGCCAGGGCGCGGTGCCGGCGCGGGGTCATCGCGCTCGACCCGGTGCGGATGCGGTGCTGCCGGGCGGCGCGCCAACCGAGCGGCGCGAGGATCGCGGCGCCGGCGGCGGTGCGCCAGAAGGCCACGGCCAGTGCCGAGGCATCGCCCGGCGCGGCGCTGGCGACGCCGGGCTCGTCGCCCATCGCGACCCGGGCCAGGATCGCGGAGATGGACACGGCGATGACACCGACGACGAGCCCCGTCCCGACCCAGCGGCGTGACATCGTGGGCACGGCGCACCTCGATCACGGCGTCTGGTGGTGGGGGCGTGCTCGGTCTCGCGAGGCTACCGACCGAGGGCGGGGGCTCCGCGCGGCGACGCTGGCCTCGGCCGGGTACCCATCGGGGCATGGATCCGCTGACCCTGCTCCGTGCCCTGCTCGATCCCGCGCGCCTCGCCGTGGTCGGGGCGCTCGCGCGCGCCCCGGCGACCTCGGCGGAGCTGGCCGCCGAGGCCGGGCAGGAGCGCGACGAGGTGCTGCGCATGTTGGCGCCGTTCGTGCAGTCGGGGTTGCTGACCCGCGATCCGCAGGGCCGCTACGGGCTCGAGCCGGCGGCCTGGCAACGGGTCGCCGACCAACTGCCGCGTGACGCACCCCCGAGCCCCCGGATCGCCTTCGGCCTGACGGCCGACGAGGCCGACCTGATCGCACCGTTCTTCGTCGGTGACCGTCTGGTGGAGCTGCCGGCCGCCCGGGCCAAGCGTGCGGTGGTGCTCGAGCGGCTGGCCCTGGAGTTCGAGCCGGGCGTCCGCTACGACGAGCGCGAGGTGAACGACATCCTCCGTCGCTTCCACGACGACTACACGACCCTGCGCCGCGCCCTGATCGACGCCGGGCTGCTGGATCGGGCGGCCGGCGAGTACTGGCGTGCGGGCGGGCGTATCGGCTGAGCCGGCACGGTCGGTCGGACGATCGGGGACCGGTGCGTAACTTCCGGGCGTCCCACCTCGTCTCCATGGGTGAGGGACACGCCAGAGGACGCCGATCGACGACCGAGGGCTGCAGGTGGAGGAGCTGTACCGCCGCCACGCATCGGTCGTGCTCGCGTACCTGCGTGGCCTCACCCGGGACCAGCACCAGGCCGAGGATCTCATGCAGGAGACGTTCGTGCGGGCCACGAGGGCCCTGGGCGGCTACCGCGGGGGCAGCCCGCGCGCCTGGCTGCTCGCGATCGCCCGGACGACCTTCCTCGACGCGGTCCGCAGGCGCACGGAGACCCCGGTCTCCGAGCTGCCCGACGAGGGCACGCGTGACCCGGATGTCGTCGAACGGCTGACGGTCCAGCGCGTGCTGGCCCGACTGTCCGAGCCCCACCGCACCGTGCTGGTGCTGCGTGACGAGCTCGGCCTGCCCTACGCCGACATCGCGGACGCGATCGGGCGGAGCCTCGGTGCCACCAAGGTCCTGATCCACCGGGCCCGCAAGGCGTTCCGTGCGACCTACGAACTGGAGGCCGGCCATGACTGACCACGACCACCCCGACACGCACGGGACGGCGGACGACACCTGGCACCCGTCCCCGGCGCAGCTCGCAGGCCACCTCGAGGACCAGCTGCCCGCGGAGGAGTCCGCCCGGATCGACGAGCACCTCGACGGTTGTGCTCGCTGCGTCGCCGCGCTCGACGCGCTCGAGTCGCCCGCGGTCCTGCCACGCACCGAGGCAGCGGACGCGTCGGAGGTCGATGCCCGCTGGATGCGCCGCTCGGTGCGCCGGACCCTGCTGCGAACGGCCCTGAACGCCGCGGGGTTGCTGCTCATCGGCGCACTCGGTCTGCAACTGCTCGGTGCGCTGGTGTTCAACCCGCTGTTCGTGGAGCGGGGCGATCGTGTGGCGCAGAGCGTGACCGCCAGCATCGATCTGCCCATCATGACCATCCCGGGGGCGGAGATCCGGGACGTGCGCTCCAACCCCGGCATCCTGCGTCGGACCACCGTGGTCGACGTGGAACGACCCGTCGGGGCGCGAGCCGTCCGGCTCGGGGACTACGAGGCCCGGATCGGCCCCGTCGGGATGTCGCCGTCGGCCGGCCCGCCGACCCTCGTCGGGTTCGGGCCCCGCCTGAGCGAGCAGCCGACCGACCGCTCCGTGGTCGCCTTCGAGCCCGAACGGCTCGGCGAGGGCACGGCCGTCACCGTCCAGCTGGCCTGGGAGGACGGGCGCACCCCGGACGAGGCCAACGCGGTCGCCGATGCTGCGGACGACCTCGCGCTGTTGTGGGTGGGCTTCGGGACCCCGGGGAGCGCGCCGGCGATCCCGGGTGGGCATCTGGGCTACGGCGCCTGCCACACCGTGTCGCCGTTCATCGAGGAGACGCTGACCAGCGGGTTCGTGACCGGGGGGTTCGGGACCAGCGGGGGCTTCCGGGCCTTCCCGCCCGAGCCGGGCAACGGCGCGCAGCACGCCCTGGAACAGCTGCGCCGTGCGACGACCAACCTCGCCGCGACCGGGTGGCTCGACACGGGCACCGGAGAGGGCCCGCTCGACGACGTCGCGGCGACCGCCACCTGGCTCGAGGACAACGACCCGGACGTGCTCAGCGTCGTGCTCACCGGCCCCACGCAGGCCGTGGCGGCCGCGGTGGAAGCCAGCGATGCGGACACCGCGGGGCTGCTGGAGGTCGACTTCGACCGCGGGGCGCCGCAGGAGTGCGGCTGACCGAGCACCCCCGGTGACGCCGGGCGATCCGTCGGCCCCGCCGACGGGTCGTGCCACGCCGGCTCAGCCGCCGAGGCGCTCGTAGCGCTCCAGCACCCGGACCACGTACAGCTGGGTCTCCACGATGTTGGGGATCCGCCCCACCCGCTCCACACGCCCCGGGCCGGCGTTGTACGCGGCCAGGGCCAGGTCGACCCGGCCGAAGCGGTCGAGCTGGGTCCGCAGGTAGCGGGCGCCACCGTCGAGGTTGGCCAGCGGATCGCGCGGGTCGACGCCCAGCCCCCGGGCGGTGCCCGGCATCAGCTGCGCGAGCCCGAGCGCCCCGGCGTGGGACACCGCGTCGGGCCGGAAGTTCGACTCCGTCCACACCAGCGCGGCCAGCAGGCGGGGATCGAGGCCGTGGCGCTGCGCGGTCGCGTCGATGGCCGCCGACCAGCGCGGTCCCTGTCCGGGCAGCCCGGTCGCCCAGCTGGGCGGGGGACCGTAGGGGTCGAGGTCGACCACGATCGGCACGAGCACGCGCGCCGCGGCCTGCTCGAGCCGCGCGATCCGCGCGTCGAGGTCGGCGAGCAGGGCGGTGCGGACCGCCACGTCGGCCTCAAGGCGGTCGAGCAGCACGCGCCGTTCGGTCTGCTGTGCCTCGAGGGCGACGAGCTCGCCGGCCTGCCGGGCCTCGAGCGCGGCCAGCTCGCGGGCGCGGGCCTCGGCCGCCGTGGTCGCGGCGAGCGCGTCCCGGCGGGCGTCGTCGACCGCGGCCCGCAGCGACGTCTCGTCGCGGGTCGCATCCGCGGCACGCGCCACGGTGGCCCGACCGTCGTCGGAGAGCCGGGCGACCGTCTCGATCGTGAGGGCGACCTCGTGCCAGTCCCCGGCCCCGGCGACGCCGCGGACGAGGACCTCGGACGGACCCGCGCCGCGCCCGTGCTTGTAGGCGTGGATCGCCCGGTCCGCGAGGCGGTCCCGGTCGTCCCGCCAGCGCCCGACCGCGTCGTCGAGCGCGTCGTTCGCGGCGGTCAGGGCGGCGGTCGCCTCCCGTTCGATGAGCTGGGCCTCCTCCACGGCCGCCGCCGCCAGCACGACGGCCGCCCCGGTCGCCGCCAGGGTCGTGGACGCGTCGAGCACGGCCGTGTCGAGCGCCGCGAGCTCATCGCCGGCCCGCTGCACCTCGGCGTCCAACCCGCGCAACTCCGCGGTGGTGCGGTCACGTTCGGCGGTGGCACCGTCGAGGTCGAGGTCATCGCTCGCGGGGACGCCGACCGACCCGAGCGCGGCCGTGGGGGCCGGGTCGAGCGCGGCGGCGTGGCCCGGCGCGAGCAGACCGCTCAGCGCGGCGAGGGCGACCAT
>JAFIEQ010000089.1 GCA_020832455.1 Nitriliruptoraceae bacterium | reverse complement strand
GGCAACCGGCGTCCCGGCGCTGGACGTGGCAACCGGCGTCCCGGCGCTGGACGTGGCAACCGGCGTCCCGGCGCTGGACGTGTCGCCCGGCGGGCTCCCCGGCTGCGGCTCAGGCCCCCGGGGGCGCGAGCACCGTGGTTCGCAGCTGGTCGAGGACCGTGGGGATGTCGCTGCGCAGCACCGCGGCGGCCTCGCGGTCGTAGGGGGTCTCCTCGGCGTTGACGACTACCAGCAGGGCCCCGACCTCCAGCGCCGTCCGGGGCAGCAACGCGACGGGGTGCACCACCAGCGAGGACCCGACGGCCAGGAACACGTCGCACCCCATCACCGCTTCGTGGGCGCGCTGCAGCAGCGCGGGATCCAACGACTGCCCGAACGACACGGTCGCGGACTTCTGCAGGCCCCCGCAGGCTTCGCAGCGGGGGTCGATCTCACCGGCGCGGACGCGCTCGAGGATCGGCTCGGCCGGCAGCCGGCGGTCGCACTCGAGGCAGACGATCTCGTGGATCGTGCCGTGGATCTCCACCACGCGGTCCGGGTCGCTGCCGCCGGCCTGGTGCAGCCCGTCGATGTTCTGGGTGATCAGCGTGTGCAGGTGCCCGGCGCGCTCGAGCTCGGCCAACGCCAGGTGGGCCTGGTTGGGACCGACCCGGAAGGCCGGGTCGTGGGCCCGGCGCTGCCAGACCTCGGCACGGACCTCGGGATCCTCGAGGTAGGCGTCGATCGAGAACAACCGCTCGGAGCCGGGTTGGGTCGTCCACAGACCCTTGGGTCCACGGAAGTCGGGGATGCCCGACGCCGTGGAGACCCCCGCACCCGTCAGCACCACCACCTGTCGGGCGCCGCGGACCCACGCGGCGACGTCATCGACGAGCTCCTGCTCGGTCGCGTCCACCTCGTCCTCTCGGCATCGGTCCTGGCGGCCGCGGATGCGGGCGGCCGCCGGTGCGGGCGGCCACACGGTCCTGGCGGCCACACGCTAGGGCAGTCGGATGCGCCGAGGTCAAGTGGGACATCCCCCCTCGCCGCGGGTGCAACGCGGTGCGGCGAGTAGGCTCCGCCGCCCGCGTCCGCAGGAGTCCGCCGTGCCCACGCCCCACCTGTCCGCCGCCCCCGGCGAGTTCGCCGACACCGTGCTGCTGCCGGGCGATCCGCTCCGCGCCCGCTACATCGCGCAGCGGTGCTTCGAGGACGTCACGCAGGTCAACGAGGTGCGCAACGCGCTGGCCTTCACGGGGACCTACCGCGGGATGCGGGTGTCGGTGCTCGGGACCGGGATGGGCATCCCCTCGGCGTCGATCTACACCACGGAACTGGTGCAGGAGTACGGCGTGAAGCGGCTGGTCCGGGTCGGATCCTGTGGGTCCGTACAGTCGCACGTCGGCATCCGCGACGTGATCCTGGGCGCGGGTGCGTGCACCGACTCCAACGTGAACCGTGCGCGCTACGCCGGGATGGACTTCGCCGCGATCGCGGACTTCGACCTGTTGCGCACCGCCGCCGAGGCCGCCGAGGCCCGCGGGATCCACGCGCACGTGGGCAACATCCACAGCGCGGATCTGTTCTACGACCCGCGGGCGGAGGAGGTCTTCGCCCGGATGACCGCGATGGGCGTGCTCGCGGTGGAGATGGAGGCCGCCGGCATCTACGGCGTGGCCGCGGAGCACGGGGCCCGGGCCCTGACCGTGCTGACCGTGAGCGATCACATCCTCACCGGCGAGAAGACCACCTCCGAGGAGCGCCAGTCGACCTTCGACGAGATGCTCGACGTCGCCCTCGACGGGCTCGTGCTCGATGCGGAACGCGCGGGCTGATCGGCCCGGGGTTCAGCCCGCGCTCGGCGCCGCCGTCCGCGGCAGCCCGCCCTCGCGGCCGCTGCGCTGCGCGAGCACGCCACCCAGGATGGACAGGGCGATCTCCGCGGGGGTGCGCGAGCCGATGTCGAGCCCGATGGGGCGCTGGACGGTCGCGATGGCCGCGTCGTCGAGTCCCTCGGCGCGCAGCGCGGCGACGTGTGGCCCCTCGTGGCGGGGGGAGCCGATGATGCCGATGGTGCGCGGTCGTGCCCGGACCAACGGCGCCATCGTCGGGCCGAGGTCGTCACGGTGGTGGTCGGTGACCACGACGTCGGTGTCGGCGTCGATCGGGACGCTGCCGGCATCGTGCAGCACGGCGTCGCAGCCGGCGCGGTGCCCGCGGGTCACCACCGAGGGGTCCGGCTCGAGCAGCGTCACCGCGAAGCCCAGCTCACGCCCCCACGAGGCGAGGTAGCTGCCCAGCGCCGTCGCGTAGACGACCACCAGACGCCGGTCCTCCGGCCGGGGGGCGGGGCCGTCGCCGTGCGCGACGTCACACGAGGTGCCGTCGTCGTGCGTGTGGTCCGCTGCCTGCGCCATGGCATGCTCCTCGGATCGCCTGCGCACCAGCGTAGGACCCTGTCGATCCGAGGTCGCCGCCGTGTCCGTGCCACCCGCTCCGAAGGCCACCACCTCGATGGCCCATGCCCCGCTGGTCCTGGCCGACGAGGTCGCCGATGCGCTCGCCTCCGCTCGCCCGGTCGTGGCGCTCGAGTCCACGATCATCGCGCACGGGCTGCCGCGTCCCCGCAACCTTGAGGTCGCACGGGCCCTGGGGGCGCAGTTGCGCGCGGCCGGGGTCACGCCCGCAACGATCGCGGTGATCGACGGGGTGCCGCGCATCGGCCTGGACGAGGCGGCACTGCACCGGGTGGCCGAGGACGACGAGGTCAGCAAGGCCAGCACCCGTGATCTCCCGGTCGTCATGGCGCAGGGGGCCTCGGCCGCGACCACGGTCGCCTCGACCGCCCTGCTCGCGCGCCGTGCCGGGATCGACGTGTTCGCCACGGGCGGGCTCGGCGGGGTGCACCGCGACGCGGCCAGCACCTTCGACGAATCCGCGGACCTGACCGTGCTCGCGAGGACCGACCTCGTCGTGGTGGCCGCGGGGGTCAAGTCGATCCTCGACGTCCCCGCGACCCTGGAACGGCTTGAGACCTACGGGGTCACCGTCGTCGGTTACCGCACGGACCGCTTCCCCGGCTTCTACGTCACCGACTCCGGGGAGCCGGTGTGGCAGCGGATCGAGGAGCCCCGGCAGGCGGCGGCGATCCTGCAGGCCGCGCGCACCCTCGCGCTGCCCGGGGCGGTGCTGGTCGCCAACCCCGTCGCCGAGCACGCCCAGCTCGACCCGGCGGTGCACGAGCAGGTGCTCGCCGACAGCCTCGCGCAGGCCCGGGCCCGTGGCATCCGGGGCAAGGACGTCACGCCCTTCCTGCTCGACCACATCCAGCGGCAGACCGACGGGGAGAGCCTGGAGACCAACATCGCGGTGGTCGAGGGCAACGTCGCGCTCGCCGGTGAGATCGCCACGGCCCTCGCGGACGTCGGGTGAGTGAGCCCGCTGCGCGGCCACCCGTGACCGGGCTGCTGGTGGTCGGTGACGTGATCGACGATCTGGTGGTGCGGGCCCACGGCCCGATCGTCCCGGCCTCCGACACCCCCGCCACCATCGTCGCCACGCCCGGCGGTGCCGCCGCGAACCAGGCCTGCTGGGCCGCGCACAGCGGGGCACGGGTCCGGTTCGTCGGCCGGGTCGGGGCCGGGGATCTCGCCCGGCACGCCGCCGCGTTCCGTGCCGCCGGGGTCGAGCCACGGCTCGTGCCCGACGCGCGCACCGACACCGGCCGGATCGTGCTGCTGATCGACGAGGTCGGGGAGCGCACCATGCTCTCCGACCGGGGGGCCAACCTGGCCCTGGACGCGGGGGACCTGGCCGACGAGGCGCTGTTCGAGGGGGTCGCCGGGGTGCACCTCACCGGCTACAGCCTGCTCGGGGAACCGACGAGCGCCGGCGTGCTGGCGCTGGCGGCGCGCGCCCGTGCCCGGGGGCTGGCGGTCTCCCTCGACCCTGGATCGGTCGGCTTCCTCGCCGCCGTCGAGCCCGCCACCCGTGAGCGCTGGCTGGACGCCGTGGACGTGCTGCTCCCGAACGCGGACGAGGCACGGCTGCTGGGCGGGTCCGACGACGTCGAGGTGGCACTGCGCACGCTCGCGACCCGGCACGCCGTGGTCGCGGTGACCCTCGGCGCGGACGGTGCCCTCGCCACGGACCGCGCGGGCCGACGGGTCGAGGTGGTCGCGCCCGTGGTCGAGGTGGTCGACACCGTGGGCGCGGGGGACGCGTTCAGCGGGGCGTTCCTGGCGAGGTGGCTCGCCACCGGGGATCTCGACGCCGCGACCCGTGCCGGGGTCGACGCCGGGAGTCGCGCGGTCACGCGGACCGGGGGTCGTCCGTCGCCGTCGTCGCGGCCGGCGCGCCCGACCGACCGATGATCGTCGCGACCCGTTCGACCAGCGCCACCGACGCATCGATCTCGTCGCGGCGCAGGGACACGCTCTCCACGTTGCAGCCGAGTTCGATCCCGAGCCCGGCCGCGAACCCGTGCAGGTCGGCGAACACCTCCGTGCAGACGTCGATGGAGGTCGCGAGGGTGTCGGGGGAGCGCAGCAGCTCGTTCTCGAGCCACGGGGGCACCGCCACGCCGAGCCACCGCAGGAAGGTCAGCGTGCGTTCCGAGCCGCACGGGGTGAGGGTCACCAGCACCCGCGGCACCGGCACGCCGAGGTCCTCGCACCGGTAGGCGAGGTCGCTGAGGACGTTGCGGGTGTCCTCCGCGGCGTAGACGGCCTGGCTGATGAAGAAGCGGCAGCCCCGCCCGACCTTGCGCAGCACCCGTTCGTGTTCCGCGCGCGCCTCGCGGTGGCGCTCCGCGATCAGGACCCCGCCGAGTGGCAGCGACGGCGCCACCTCGGCGTGCAGTCCGTAGGCCGCGGGCAGGCTGAGCTGCGTGTCCTGGTGGCGGGACGCGGCACCCACCAGCACCGTCGAGCCGCCGTGCGTCTCGAGCCGCTGGAGGCTGTCGGTCAGGCTCGGCGCGTCCAGCGGGGCGACACACCGGTAGACGATGCGGGGCACCTCGACCGCGGCGAGGTGCTCGTAGGCGTAGGTCACCGGGTCCTGGCACGGCTCGAACGGGAACGGGCGGGGCACCTCGGTGCGGGCCGACTCGTCCTGCAGGTCGTAGATGACCAGCCCGTCGACCGGCAGCGCCCGGATGCGGGCGGCCTGCCGCGCCGCGACCTCCGCGACCCGCTCCGGGTCCCACGAGCGCTTCGGCGGGGTGATGCCGTAGGTCAGCAACGGGAGTTCGGTCGGGGGCACGGACACGTCGGTCGCCTCGTCGTGGTCGGTCACGTGCCGCCTCGGCCGTCCAACCCCCGCATCTCCAGCACGAGCAGGGCGAGCTGCACGTCGAGCCGGCGGCGGGCGTCGGTCATGAACGGCCCGAGCATGCGCTCGAGCTTCTCGATCCGGTAGCGGAGCGTGTTGTAGTGGAAGTGCAGGTCCCGGGCCGCCTGGGCCACGTTCCCGCCGGTGTCGATCAGCGCACGCAAGGTGGCACGCAGGTCCGCGGCCGTGTCGTCGTCGGTCGCGAGCTCACCGAGGACCTCGTGGACGAAGGTACGCAGTTCCCCGGTGTCCTCCACCAACGACAGCAACCGGTAGGCACCCAGGTCGTCGAAGTGGGTGCACGCGCCAGCGCCGTGCACCTGCCGGCCGATCCGCAGGGCCCGCGACGCCTGGTCGTAGGCGGTCGGGATGTCGCTGACGTCGTCGGAGGGTCGCGAGAGCCCGGCGGACACGCTCCCACCGGCGACCTGCCCCGCGGCGTCGACCAGTCCGCGTACGAAGGCCCGGGCCTCGTCGCGGCCATCGGGTCCGTCGAACGCCGCGGTCAGCACGACGACCTCGTCGCTGAAGCGCACGACCGCCGCCCGCTCGTCGCGGTCGAGCACGAGTCGCCGCACGGTCGCGGCCAACGGTGGTCGGCGGGTGAGCGCGTCCGGGCGGACCAGCGTGGTCGGCTCGTCGAGGCGGACGACCAGCACGATCAGCCGTCGGTCGAGATCCCAGCCGAAGCCGTGGGCGCGCCGACGCGCGTCGTCGGGATCCTCGACGTGGCGCAGCAGGTCGTGGACGAGGTCGGAGCGGTACTTGTCCTCGACCGCCTGGACCTCGGCCAGCTTGGTGAGTGTCAGGGCCGCGACGGTGGCGGCGGTCTCCAGCGCGACGACGTCGATGTCGTGGTGCGGATCACCCGTCAACGCGACGACGGCCCCGTGGTCGGTCCCCCCGGCGGTGATCGGGGTCGTCACGGCCGGGAGCTCCCGGTCGCCGACCCGCACGGCGGCGTGGGGTTGGGTGGTCCCGGTCCGTCCTGCCGCGGCGCTCAGCGTGATGACCGCGCCGATGCGCACCCCGGAGTCCCCGAGGCGCGCGCCGGCGAGTACCCGCCCGTCCGCGGCCACGATCGCGGTCGGCGCGTCGATCAGACCGCTGAGGTCACGCGCGAGCTCCGGCAGGCCCTCGCCCCGCAGGACCAGCTGCAGGAACGCCGAGTGGATGCGTTCGGAGCGCGCCAGCGCCTGTGCTTGCCGGTTGAGGATCCCGGTGAGCACCTCGTGCAGGATCTCGTCGAACCCCACGTCGTCGGGGAGCTGGACGACCGGGAAGCCGCGTTCGTCGGCCATCCGCAACGCGGCGTCCGGCAGCGCATCGAGGTAGCGACCGAGCTTCACGGCGATCCCGGCCAACCCGGCGTCGTCGAGCGCGGCGATGAGGTCGGGGAGCGTGGCCGGATCGTCTCGCAGCGGGTAGGCGGTGGTCAGCAGCAGTTCCGCCGGCTTCACCCACGGGAGGATGTCCGGCACCTCCATGACGTTGAGCCGGGCGACGGGCCGTTGCAGTCCCTGAGCGCCCGCCAGCACGTGCGATCCGCGCAGCGACGGGACCTCGAGCACCTGCGCCAGCGGCAGCGCGACCGCGCCGGGCGCCTCGCCCGGTGCGCTGGTGACGTCGCCAGCCCGTGGTGTGGTGGGGTCGACGACGGACACGGTGACCGTTCTCGCAGCGGCGGCTTCGGCAAGGAACGCTAGCCAAGCCACCGGCCGGTCGTCGGAACTGCACATGGAGCGTGAGCGCGGGCAGTGACTACCGTGCTCGTAGAGGAGACGGCTGCCGCCTGGCGCCGTCATCGAGGAGCCGCCATGCCGTTCGAGGTCCGCAAGGTCGAGTTCAAGAGCGTCAACGACGCGTCGGGACTCGCCGCACTGATCGACGACGGGGTCTTCGCCGCCGACGAGGTGGTCGCGGTCATCGGCAAGACCGAGGGCAACGGTGGGGTCAACGACTACACCCGGATCCTGGCCGACCAGGCCTACCGCGGTGTACTGATGGACAAGGGCACCCGGTCCGCCGAGGAGGTCAAGCAGGTCCCGATGGCGTGGTCCGGCGGGTGCGATGGGGTCATCACCCCGCACGCGACGATCTTCGCGAGGGTCGCCGACGACCGGGGCGCGGACACCGACGAGAAGCGGTTGTCGGTCGGGTTCGCGATGTCGGACATCCTGTTGCCCGAGGACATCGGCCGGCCCGCGATGGTGGAGAAGGTCGCCGAGGGCGTGAAGCGCGCGATGGCGGAGGCCGGCATCGACGATGTCGCCGACGTGCACTACGTCCAGACCAAGACCCCGCTGCTCGTCCAGGAGACGATCGCCGACGCGCACGCCCGCGGTGAGACGGTGTTCACCGAGGACACGCTGTACTCGATGGACATCTCCAACGGGACGACGGGGCTCGGTATCGCCTACGCGCTCGGGGAGATCGACGCGGTGCCCGCGGCCGAGGAGATCTGTCGCAACACCGACCTGTACTCCGCGGTCGCCTCGTGTTCCTCCGGGGTCGAGCTCGACCGGGCGCAGATCGTGGTCGTCGGCAACGCCGCGGGGGCACGGAGCCACTACCGCGTCGGTCACAGCGAGATGAAGGACGCCCTCGATGCCGACGGCATCTGGGCTGCGATCCGTTCCGCCGGTCTCGAGCTCCCGGAGCGGCCGCACCACTCGGATCTCGGTGACAAGCTCGTCGGGGTCTTCCTCAAGTGCGAGGCGGACACGACCGGCGCCCTGCGCGGACGGCGACAGCTCATGCTCGACGATTCGGACGTCCACCACCACCGCCAGATCAAGGGTGCGGTCGGCGGGGTCACCGCGGCGACCGTCGGCGATCCAGCGGTCTTCGTCTCGGTCGGTGCGCTGCACCAGGGCCCGCGTGGTGGCGGGCCGGTCGCTGCGATCGTGCGTGCGGACTGAGCACGGTGCCACGGACCGCGAAACACGAGTGACATCCCTGGGAGGTACCAACCCGTCGGCGACCAGACGGACCAGCCCACGGCATCCGTCCGGGGCCCGTCCATGGTGATGGTGGACAAGGTGCCGCTGCCCCAGCAGGACCGGGCGGCGGCGACGCAGCAGGAGCGGTGGCGGTGAACCAGCGACGACGGGTCACGTTGAACGTGGCGGGCGTGTTGGTGCTGCTCGTCGCGCTGTGGGAGGGCTACCGGGCGGCGGCCCTGGCGTTGGGCAACACCTGGCCCGGCACGGGCGTGTCGCTGCCGATCGTCGTCCGCGGCAGCGGGAACGCGGCCCAGTTCCCGCACACCTGGGAGATCGTCGCCGCGTTCTGGCGTCCGTACCGCGGCGGCGGCGAGCTGCTCGGCACGTTCCTGCTCGGGGAGCTCGCCTACACCATGCGCGAGGTGGCGGTCGGGTTCGTGCTCGGCGTGCTGCTCGGCTTCCTGCTCGGGGTGTTGTTCCGCCACTCGCCGCTCGCCGAACGCGGCCTGATGCCCTACGTGATCGCCTCGCAGACGGTGCCGTTCATCGCCTTCGCGCCGATCCTGGTCGTGTCGGTCAACCAGGTCGACTTCCTCCCGGTGTGGATGGGCGTGGCGGTCCTGTCGATGTACCTCGTGTTCTTCCCGATGACCATCAACACCCTGCGGGGCCTGCGGGCGGCTCCGGCCACCGCCGAGGAGCTCATGCGGTCGTTGGCGGTGTCGTGGTGGACCCGGCTGTGGAAGCTCCGGGTGCCCGCCGCGGTGCCGTTCCTGTTCGTCGGGATGAAGATCGGAGCGACCGCAGCGGTGGTCGGTGCGATCGTCGGGGAGATCTCGGCCCCGAGCTCCGCCGGGATCGGCGGTGCGATCTTCGCGTTCGGGCGGGTCAGCAACAACTCGTTGCAGCTGTTCGCCACCACCCTGGTCGCCGGTGCGCTGGGCATCGTGACCTACCTGATCGTCGTCCTGGCGGAGCGTCGGGTCATGCGTGTCTACGAAGGAACGGGTTCGTGACGACCTCTGAGGACCAGCGGGCCCCGCTCGCCGACGGCGGCCCATCGTCGCCGTCGGCGGAACCGGCCGACGGGCGCCCACTCGTGTCGGTGCGTGGGGTGACCAAGCGGTTCGGCGCGGACACGGACGCGGTCACCGCGCTGAGCGACGTGTCCCTCGACGTCCCCGACGGGGCCTTCTGGTCCCTGATCGGGCCGTCCGGGTGCGGCAAGTCGACGCTGTTGCGGGTCATGGGTGACCTGATCGCCCCCACGGAGGGCAGCGTCACCGTCGGCGGGCGCTCGGCGGCCGAGGCCCGCAAGGCCCGCGACTACGGGATGGTCTTCCAGAAGCCGACGCTGTTCAACTGGCGGACCGTGCGACGCAACGTCGAGCTGCCGCTCGAGGTCCTCGGCATGCCCAAGGAGCAGCGTCGGGAGCGGGCGATGGCCATGCTCGAACTCGTGGAGCTCGGCGAGTTCGGCAACAAGCGACCGGCGCAGCTCTCCGGGGGCATGCAGCAGCGGGTCGCGATCGCGCGAGCGTTGTCGTTCGAGCCGTCGCTGCTGCTGATGGACGAGCCGTTCGGAGCCCTCGACGAGATCACCCGCGAACGGATGAACGACGAGCTGCTGCGGATCTGGCAGCGGCTGAAGACGACCGTGGTCTTCGTGACCCACTCGATCCCGGAGGCGGTGTTCCTCTCCAGTCACATCGTGGTGATGAGCCCCCGTCCGGGTCGTGTCCTGCGGGAGATCGATGTCGATCTGCCCCACCCCCGTGACGAGTCCACCCGCGAGTCCGCCCGCTACTTCGAACTGGTGACCGAGGTGCGCGAGACGCTGCGGGAGGCCCAGCAGCTGTGACCACGACCACCGCGCCCCCTGCCGCCCCCGTCGCGACCATCCGTCGTCGGTCGGGGGCGCAGAGCGCGTTCATGCGTATCGGCCCGGCGGTCGCCACCGCCCTGCTGGTCCTGATCGCCTGGGAACTCGTCGTGCGCGGGTTCGGCATCCGCCCGATCTTCCTGCCGACGCCGAGCGCCATCGCCACCACCTTCGTCGCCGAGCTGCCTCGGCTGCTGCTGGCGGTGTGGACCACCGGGCGCGCTGCGCTGCTCGGGTTCGTCGTGGGCGGGGTGGCCGGCTTCGTCGTCGGCGCACTGGCAGCGCGTTGGCAGTGGATGCGCGAGGGCCTGCTGCCGATGGGCGTCGCGTTCGGCGCGATCCCGATCGTGGCGACCGCTCCGATCTTCAACCTCTGGTTCAGTTCGCTGTCGGTCTGGTCGAACGCGTCGGTCGTCGCACTCGTGGTGTTCTTCCCGATGCTGGTGAACACCATCACCGGCCTGTCGTCGACCGACACGGCGCACGACGAACTGATGGAGTCCCTGGCCGCTCCGCGGCACATGGTCTTCACCAAGCTGATGGTGCCCACCTCGCTGCCGTTCGTCTTCGGTGCCCTGCGGGTCGGTGCGGCGCTGGCGGTCATCGCGGCGGTGGTGGCTGACTTCTTCGGAGGGTTCCGCTCCAGCGCGGGGTTCTTCATCAAGACCCTCATGGCGACGGCGGACTACACCGGCGCCTGGGCGACCGTGGCAGCGCTGTGTCTGTTCGGGCTGGCGCTCTACGGATCGGTGGCTCTGGCGGAGCGCACCCTGACCCCGTGGGGTGACGATGGCTGATCGCGAACGGCCGGGATGGGGGAGTGCCACGGGCAGGACCGGACGAGCACCGAGCGGGCCGTGACCACGGCACCGCAGACACGGCAGCGGTGGCTGTCGGATGGATGAGGAGATCGAAGATGTTGCAACGACGATGGATGCGCCTGATGGCGCCGCTCGCCGTCCTGGCGATGCTCGCGGCGGCCTGCGGCGATGGGGGCACCGATGAGGACACCGCGGCCGATGACGCGGGCGACGAGGCGAGCGACGACGAGGCGGCGAGCGGCGAGGACTGCGACACCGTCGATCAGACCAGCCTGCAGCTGAAGTGGGTCGCCCAGGCCCAGTTCGCCGGCTTCTTCGCGGCGGACGAGCTCGGGTTCTACGCCGACGAGTGTCTCGAGGTGGACATCCTCGAGGGTGGTCCCGACGTCGGCCCGGCGCAGGTCGTGGCCGGTGGCGGTGCCGACTTCGGCATCGACTGGGTCGCGGCCACCCTCGGGCAGCGGGCGGCCGGTGAGGACTTCATCACGATCGCCCAGATCTACCAGCGCTCGGGGCTGATGCAGGTCGCCTGGGCCGACTCGGGCATCGAGTCGTTCGAGGACCTCGAGGGCACCACCGTCGGCGCCTGGGGCTTCGGCAACGAGTACGAGCTGCTGGCCGGTCTGCAGCAGGCCGGGCTCGACCCCGACACCGACGTGGACCTCGTCGACCAGCCCTTCGACATGGACCTGCTGCTCAACCGCGAGATCGACTCGGCGCAGGCCATCACCTACAACGAGTACGCGCAGCTGCTCGAGACGGAGAACCCGGAGACCGGCGAGCTGTACCAGCCGGAGGACTTCGTCGTGCTCGACATGAACGAGTTCGGCGTCGCGATGCTGCACGACGGCATCTTCGCCTCCGAGGCGTTCGTGACCGAGAACCCGGAGCTGACCGAGCGCTTCCTGCGGGCGTCGTTCCGTGGCTGGATGCACTGCCGCGACAACCCCGAGGAGTGCGTGCAGATCACCTTCGACCGGGGGTCGATCATGGGTCAGGGTCACCAGCGCTGGATGATGAACGAGGTCAACGCGCTGATCTGGCCGTCGCCGAACGGCATCGGGTTCATGGACCCCGACGCCTTCGACCAGACGGCGGAGATCGCCACGACCTACGTGGACGTCATCGAGGAGCAGCCCGGCTCCGAGGCCTACACCAACGAGTACGTCGAAGCCGCCTGGGAGGGGCTCGAGGGTGACCCGTTCGGTGAGGACTTCGAGCGTGAGGACGTCGAGGTGACGCCCGGCGGCGAGTGATCCTCGGCTGGCGACGCACGCCGGCGAGGAGGTGATGCGGGGGCGGCCACGTGGCCGCCCCCGCAGCCGTCGCACGCAGGTCGTCGGGCCACGCGGGGCCGCGTGCCCACCCGGTGGGCTGCATCGTCGGAACCTGCCAACGACACCCGCGCGGCCTCGGAGCATTCCGCCGGGTCGTGCCACGCCCCCGGCGCCCTAGCGTGGGAGTGGTCCGGGCTCCCGTCGACGGACCCGCGGATCGACCAGCAGATCGAGAGGTGCCGATGACCCCGCGACGCACCGTGATCGCGCTGGGGGGCAACGCCATCTCCCCGGCGGGGTCCGCGGGGACCGCGGCGGAGCAGACCGCCAACATCCACACCACGATGCGGGGCGTGGCTGCCCTCGTCGCCGAGGGGCTCGATGAGCTGGTCCTCACGCACGGCAACGGGCCACAGGTCGGCAACGTGCTCATCAAGAACGACCTCGCCCGCCACGTCGTTCCGCCGGTGCCGCTCGATTGGTGCGTCGCCCAGACCCAGGCGACGATCGGCTTCACGATGGCCGACACCCTGGTCTTCGAGCTGGCCGGCCGTGGGATCGACCGTCCCGTGGTCCCGGTCGTCAGCCGGGTCCGGGTCGATGCGGACGACCCCGGGTTCGTCACCCCGTCCAAGCCGATCGGTCCCTACGTCACCGACACCGACGAGGTGGCACGTCGCCGAGCCGATGGCGAGGACTGGACCCGGATCGACGCGCGAGGGTGGCGTCGCGTGGTCGCCTCCCCACAACCCCGCGAGTGCCTCGACCGGCCGGCGGTCGAGCTGTTGCTGCACGACGGGGCGATCGTCATCGCCAACGGCGGTGGGGGGATCCCCGTCGTCGCGGTGCCGGGCGAGCCGCTGCGCGGCGTCGAGGCCGTGATCGACAAGGACCTCGCCGGCGCGGTGCTGGCGACCGAGCTCGATGCCGAGGTGTTCGCCATCCTCACCGACGTGCGCGGGGTCGCCGTCGGGTTCGGGACGCCGGACGAGCGGTGGCTGACCGAGATCTCGGTCCGCGAGCTGCGGGCGTCCGCGACCGCCGGTGAGTTCCGCGCGGGGTCGATGGGCCCCAAGGTGGAGGCCGCGTGCCGGTTCGTCGAGGCCACGGGCCGCCGCGCGGTGATCGCGGCGCTCGACGCCGCGCTCGGGGCGGTGCACGGCACGGTCGGGACACAGGTGCACCCGTGAGCCTCCCGCCGGGTGAGGTGCGGCCGGAACCGCGGATGGACCACGCCGAGCGGTGGGGTGACGCGGGCGGTGCATCCGCGCCCGGCCGGCTGCCGGCGGTGGCGAGTCTGGCGCTGCGTCCGCTGCTGTTCGGCTCGCTCCGAGCGGTCCGGGAGCTCGCCCGCTTCTCGCAGGCGATCTACCTCGTGGTCGATGACGGTCCGCCTGCGCCGCGGTCGTCGGGCGCCGTGCCGCGCGCGTGCGGGTCCCGCGCGCACGCCTGGGGGTCCGCGCCGGTGATCGCGCTGCTGTCGCCGGCGGCGACCGCGGTGCCCGGCGGCCTGCAGCTCACGACCGCGCAGCCGTGGTGGGCGCGCCCCCCCGGGGCGGGGCCCCGCGCGGCGGTCGCGGGCACGGTCGGGGACGGCGGCCTGTCCATCGGGGACCGTCGCGTGACCGTGTGCCGTTGGTGGGATCCCGTGC
Organism: Nitriliruptoraceae bacterium; assembly: GCA_020832455.1. Classification (GTDB taxonomy): domain Bacteria; phylum Actinomycetota; class Nitriliruptoria; order Nitriliruptorales; family Nitriliruptoraceae; genus PWLR01. Next base: position 3,772 of record JAFIEQ010000089.1, on the reverse strand, counting down.
CGAGGCTCGCCCCGACGAGCGCAGCAGCCCTGCGGGCACGGGCGGATCGGGTGGCACCACTGCTGCGGGCCGGCCCGACGGACCCGTCGCTGGCGCACCTGCGCGCGTCGCTGTCGGCGGTGTGCGACGGGCTCGAACGCGCCGATGACGAGGCGGCCGTGACGGCGGCGGACGCGCTGATCGGTCTCGGGCCCGGCCTGACCCCGGCGGGCGACGATCTGCTGGCCGGACTGCTCGCCTCCATCGCGCCGCTGTGGACCGCGGTCGCGGCCACGGGGGACCTGGCCGCCTCCGCGGCCATCCCGGTCGCCGCGCGGCGGGTCGCCGTCGCGGTCGCCGAGCGGGCGGTCGACGGGACCACCACGGTCTCCGCGGAACTGCTGCGGCACGCGGCGACCGGCGCGGTGGCTCGTCCCGTGCTGACGCTCCTGCGCGCACTCGGTGGTCACGGACCACTGGAACCCGCCGTGCACGGGCTGCTGGCCGTCGGTTCGAGCTCCGGTCGTGACCTGGCCCGAGGGGTCCTCGCCGCCGCACGCCTGACGGCCCGGCACGCGGCGACCAGCCCGCTGCGTCCGACCGCGACCGCCACCGGTCCCCGCCCCGTCCTGCCCGCCCGACCCCTCACGCGAGGTACATGATGCGCGACCACGTCGAGATCCGATCGGGGGCCTACGCGGACTCCGTCAGCCTGATGCAGGTCAGTCGTCGCGTCGCGGACGTCGACGGTGTCGATGCCGCGCTCGTCGCCATGGCGACGGGTCTGAACCTCGAGGTCCTGACCGGCATGGGCTTCGCCGCTCCCGACGCCGGCCCGAACGATCTGGTCGTCGCCGTGCGGGTCGCCGATGACGGCGTGCTCGACGCGGCGCTGGCCGAGCTCGAGGCGGCGCTCGCGGCGAGCCGGGGCGCCGCAGGGGACACCGGCGGCTTCGGGGACGCCCCGCCGCCGCGCAGCATCCGGGACGCCGCCGCGTTCGGGGGCGACCTGGCGCTGATCTCCACGCCCGGTGAGCACGCCTTCGTCGAGGCCATGGACGCGTTGCGGGCCGACACCCACGTGCTGGTGTTCTCCGACAACGTCCCGCTCGCGCAGGAGGTCGCGCTCAAGCGCGAAGCCACGGCCCGCGGGCTGCTGGTGATGGGACCGGACGCCGGCACGGCCATGGTCGCCGGCGTGGGGCTCGGGTTCGCCAACGTCGTGCAGCCCGGCCCGGTCGGCATCGTCGCGGCCTCCGGGACCGGGGCCCAGCAGCTGATGTGCCTGCTCGACGACGCCGGGGTCGGGGTCACCCACGTGCTCGGTGTCGGGGGCCGCGACCTGTCCGCCGAGGTGGACGGTGCGGCGACGCGTCAGGCGCTGCGTGCCCTGGACGCCGATCCGGGCACGGAGCTGATCGTGCTGCTGTCCAAGCCCCCCCACCCGGAGGTCGGCGCCCGGATCCGCACGGTCGCCGACGGGCTGTCCACGCCGGTGGTGGTCGCGCTGCTCGGTCCGGACGCCGACGATCTCACCGCCACCGCCGGGCAGGTGCTCGTGCGCCTCGACGTCGAGGCCGACGCGCCGCGGTCCTGGGCGGCGACCGCGACCCGCGCCGCCACCCACGCGGAGCTGCGCGGGCTGTTCGCCGGCGGGACCCTGTGCGACGAGGCGATGGCGATCGCCGCCGGCACCCTCGGGCCGATCCGCTCCAACATCCCGCTGGAGGCCGACGCGGCGTGGCAGCTCACCGACGGCCTCGACACCGCCGGGCACGTGGTGGTCGACCTCGGCGAGGACGAGTACACCCACGGACGGCCGCACCCGATGATCGACCAGTCGTTGCGCGTCGACCGCCTCCGCGCCGAGGCGGCTCGCCCCGGCAGCAAGGTGGTGCTGCTCGACGTCGTGCTGGGCCACGCCGCGCACGAGGACCCCGCGTCCGAGCTCGCCCCGGCCATCCGCGATGCCATCGCCACCGCCATCGACGACCTCGCGGTCGTGGTGTCGCTGTGCGGCTCGGCCGGCGACCCGCAGGACCGCGACCGCCAGGCGCAGGCGTTGATCGACGCCGGGGCGTCCGTCCACCTCGCCAACGCCGCCGCGGCCCGCGAGGCCGTCGCCCTGATCGGAGCCTGAGATGACCGATGCGAGCGCACCCGACACCGGCCGCACCTCCCATGCCGGCGGCACCCTCGACGATCCGGCCAGCCCCGTCACCGACGACCGCCTCGCCGCGCTGCTGTCGGGACCGCCGACGGTCCTGACCGCCGGGGTGGAGCTGTTCGAGTCGAGCCTGCGCGGCCAGGGGGTCGAGGTGATCGCGACCGACTGGCGGCCCCCCGCGATCGACCTGGCCGCGGAACTCGCTGCCGTCGTGGGTGACCCGCGGGTCGAGGCTGCCAACGCCAAGGCGGTCGAGCGGATCACCGCCGCCGAACCGCACTGGGTCGGGATCACCTCGGCGCGGGACGCGGTCGGCATCGAGCGGGGCCAGTTCCTGCACGCCGGTCCGCCCATCACCTGGGAGCGCGCCTCGGGTCCGATGCGTGGTGCGTTGATCGCCGCGATGCTCTACGAGGGCATGGCCGATACGCCGGAACAGGCCGAGGCCATCGGGGAACGCGGTGCGCTCGAGCTCGCGCCGTGTCACAGCGCATCCGCGGTCGGACCGATGGCCGGGGTGGTATCGCCCTCGATGCCGATGTTCGCGATCGAGAACGGCGCGTTCGGCAACACCGCCTACTGCACCCTCAACGAGGGCCTGGGCAAGGTGCTGCGCTACGGCGCCTACGCCCCGGAGGTCATCGAGCGACTGCAGTGGATGCAGCAGGTGCTCGGCCCGGCGATGGATGCCGGGGTGCGCCAGCTCGGCTCGATGGACGTGCGGGCCCTGATCGTCCAGGCGATGCAGATGGGCGACGAGCTGCACAACCGCAACCGGGCCGCGTCCGCGCTGTTCGTGCGCGAGATCGTGCCGCCGCTGCTCGAGGCCGGACTGGCGGGCTCCGACCTCGCCGACGTGGTGCGCTTCATCAACGGCAACGAGCACTTCTTCCTCAACCTCGGCATGCCGGCGGCCAAGTGCGCGCTCGACCCGGCGCGCGACATCCCCGGGTCCTCGGTCGTGGTCGCCATGGCCCGCAACGGCACCGACTTCGGCATCCAGGTGTCGGGCACCGGCGACGAGTGGTTCACCGCCCCGGCGTCCGTGCCCGACGGGCTCTACCTCGGCGACTACGGACCGGACGACGCCAACCCGGACATCGGCGACTCCACCATCACGGAGACCGGCGGGATGGGCGGGTTCATCATGGCCGCCGCGCCGGCCATCGTGCGCTTCGTCGGCGGCAAGGCATCCGATGCGCTCGATGCCACGCGGTCGATGTACCAGATCACCGTCGGCGAGCACCCGCACTTCCAGATCCCGATCCTGGAGTTCCGCGGCTCGCCGGTCGGCATCGACGTCACCCGGGTGGTGCGCACCGGCACCGTGCCGGCGGTCAACACCGGCATCGCCGGCAAGGTCGCCGGGACCGGTCAGGTCGGCGCCGGGCTCGTGACCCCGCCGATCGAGGTGTTCGCCGATGCGGTGCGGGCTCTGGCCACCCGGGCCGAGCGGGCCGCCGGAGGGGGCCCCGCCGGTGGGCGGCGATCGGGTCCCCGGGGGTGCCGCCCGCCCGCAGGCATCGGGCACCACCGCGCCGGCGAGGCGCTGGGGCCCGGGGGCCCGGGGCGGGGGGGACACCCGGGGCGCGGGGGGGGGGGGCGTGGTGGGGCGCGGGGGGGCGG
>JAFIEQ010000088.1 GCA_020832455.1 Nitriliruptoraceae bacterium | reverse complement strand
CCCCCCCCCCCCCCCCCCCCGCCGGGGCGGGGCGCGGGCCCCGCGGCCCCCCGTCCTCGTGTCTGCGGCCCTCGAGGTGTGCCCCGAGGCGTCCTTCAGTCCTCCAACAGGGCGGCACGCGCCTCACGCAGGAACGCGACGTTGTCGTCGGTGCGATCGAGCACGTCGCGGAGCGCGGTCAATCCGGCCTCCGGGCCGATCTCGGCCAGCTTGCGGCGCAGGTCCCAGACGGTGTCCATCGACGCCTCGTCGAGGAGCAGGTTCTCCCGACGGGTGCTGGACGCGGTGAGGTCGATCGCCGGGAAACGACGCTTGCGCTCCAGGGTCCGGTCGAGCCGCAGCTCCATGTTCGCGGTCCCGGCCAGGTGCTCGAGGATGACCTCGTCGGTCCGGGTGCCGGTCTCCACGTCGACGCTGGCCAGCATGGTCAGTGACCCGGGCCCCTCGACGTTGCGGGCCGCGCCGAACAGCCGCTTGGTGGGGAAGATCGCCGCGGCGTCGATCACGCCCTGCAACTGCCGACCGGAGCTCTGCCCCGCGAGGTTGTAGGCCCGTGCGAGCTTGGTCAGCGAGTCGAACAGCACGACCACGTCCTGGCCCCGCTCCACCAGACGCTTCGCCCGTTCGACGGCGAGCTCCGCCACCTGGGTGTGATCCTCGGCGGGACGATCGAAGGTCGAGGAGATGACCTGCGCGTCGGTGGTGCGCTCGAGGTCGGTGACCTCCTCGGGCCGCTCGTCGACCAGGACGATCATCACCGTGGTCTCCGGCGCGTTCGCGGCGAACGCGGCGGCGAGCTGCACGAACAGGGTGGTCGTCCCCGCCTGCGGCGGCGCGAGGATCAGGCCACGCTGCCCCTTGCCGACGGGTGCGAACAGGTCGATGAGCCGGGTCGCGGCCGCGTCCGCCCGGTGCTCGAGCGCGACGGCCTCGTCCGGCGGCAACGGGATCATCGCCGCGAAGGTCTCCCGCTGCTGCGGCTGCCCACCGGGCAGCGGCTCCCCCTCGACCGTCTCGACCCGGGCCAGCGCGGGGAACTTGTCGTTGTTCTTGCTGCGGCGGATCGGGCCGGCGACGCGGTCACCGCGACGCAGATCGAAGCGGCGCACGAAGGACTGCGACACGTAGACGTCCCGCTCGCCGGCGAGGTAACCGGTCACCCGCAGGAAGCCGTAGCCCTCCGGCAGCAGGTCGAGCACGCCCTCGCGGACCTCCGCGTCCCCGTCCTGCTCGCCCCCGCGGCTCTTGCGGCGGCGGTCGCGGTCACGACGTGAGCGGTCCTGGCCACCCTCCCGGTCCTCGCGGTCCGCCCCCCCGCGGGCGTCACGGTCGCGGCCGCCGCGCGACTCGTCGCGGGCATCGCGGGTGTCCTCGGTCTGCTCCGAGCCCCGGCCACGATCCCCACGCTCGTCGCGGTGGTCGTCGCCACCCTCGCCCCGCCCATCCGCGCCGGCGTCGCCATCCCGGTCGGTATCGGAGGCCGAGGACCCCACGTCGCCGGCGTCGGTCCCGTGCTCGGACCCGTCGTCACCGCCGTCCGCGGCACCGACGATCATCGCGACCAGGTCGGCCTTCTTGATCCGCTGGTAGCCACTGAGCTGCAGCGTCGCCGCGATCTCGCGCAGCTCGGCCAGGGACTTCTTCTCGAGGACGTTGCGGTCCATCAGGACCTCCAGCACGGTTCGATCGAGCAGGGACATCACCACACGTCGCCGCGCCCATCAGGCAGGAGGCCCCGCCCGACCAGGTCGGGATCGCGCAGTCCGACACGCCGGGAAGATCAGCGCACATCGGTTCACACGGCTGGGCTCGCGCATCCTCGTCGGACGTCCCGTGATGCCGGCGGACCGGACCTCACGTCTCCCAGCGACCCGCGGCCGAACGGCGCGGCGACGCGGAGGATGATACTCGCTCGCGGGGGCACTGCAGGCAGTCCCCCCCGCCCAGCCCGCACCCGTCGTCCGGGCAGGTCCGCGCCCCCGACAACTCGAAGTGGCTGGCCTCGACGGTGACCTCGTGCTCCCGCCCGATGGCCTGCAGCCGGGCGAGCCCCTGCTCGTCGTGGCTCCGGAGGATGGCCAGGGCGGTGGGCCCGGCACCCGACAACCACGCGTGGACCCCCGCGGCACGGACCTCCGAGAGCAGCGCGGCCGTGGCGGGCATCGTCGCGAGTCGGGCGGGCTCGTGCAGGTGGTCGCCCGCTGCCACGGGGTCGAGGGGCCAGGCGCCGGTCAGCGCCGCCATCACGTGCCCGGCACGGGCCGCCTGGTCCGCGATCGCGGCCCGGTCGAGCGTCTCGGGCAGCACGGCCCGCGCCGCGGGGGTCGCCTGACGGGTCGTCGGGATCAGCAGCACCGGACGCAGGTCCACCGCCGGGTTGCGGCGCCGCACGAGCACGTCACCGTCGGGCCGGGTCAGGCAGGCCACGACCCCACCCAGCAGCGCCGGCGCGACGTTGTCCGGATGCCCTTCCAGTGCGCTGGCGATGCGCACGAGCCGGGTGGCGTCGACCGGCGTCGCGGTGAGCGCACGGGCCAGGCTCACCCCCGCCACGATGGCGGCCGACGACGAGCCGAGTCCCCGCTCCAGCGGGATCGTGCTCGCCGCATCGAGACCGATGTCGGGGACCGCCACCTCGACGTCCTGACAGAAGGCCACGAACGCGCGCCAGACGAGGTTGTCGTCGCCGCCGGAGAGCTCGTCGCGGTCGCTGTCCAGGATGCGCACGCGTGGGAGGTCCGGATGACGCTCCCGGGTGCGCACCGCCAGGTGACGGCCGACGGCGATCCCGAACGCATCGAACCCGGCCCCCAGGTTGGCCGAGGTCGCCGGGACCTGCACGCTGTGGTGGCGCGGCGTATCGGACATCGCGGTCACCAGGGGTCGACGGGCGGGATCGGCGTACGGGGCGAGGTGGAGGGTAGCCCGGTGCCGTGGTCGAGCCCGCGGCCAGCGCGGGCTGCCCGCGACCGACGCGCGCGCCGGTCGCGGGCCCCGGCCGCGGACGCTCAAGTCCCCGGGTTCCCCGCCGATGCTCGGTGGGACGGCTGCTCGGACGTGTTCGGCCGCGGGCCGTCGTGCGCGTCGGTCTGGACGGTCCCGCGGGACCTGGAGCAGTCGAGAGGGAAGATCGTGGCACGTCGTCTGCAGCGACCGAGCTTGCTGACGAGTTTCGGGGTGACCAGCGCCATCGTCGTCATCGCGCTCGGTCTGGTGGTCGGGTTCCTCCTCCGGGAGGTCATCGTCGACCGCACGGTCAGCGACGCCCGTCGGACCGCGATCGCCGTCGCCGAGGTCGGGGTCCACGCCCACCTCACCCCCGCCGACCTGCTGCGCGACTTCGTGCCGCTCGAGCCGGAGCGTGTGGCCGCGTTGGACCAGGCCATGGCCGCCTCGACGTCCGAGGACGGGTTCGCCCGCATCAAGATCTGGAACGCCCAGAACTGGATCGTGTACTCCGACAACGAGGCGCTGCGGGGTCGCTGGTTCCCGGGCGAGGACCAGCTCGACGGCGCCCTCGCCGGCGAGGTCACCGACGAGGTGACCGATCTCAGTTCCCCCGAGGAGTTCGAGGAGGCCAGGCAGTTCGAGGAGCTGCTGGCCGTCTACGTGCCGCTGCGCAGCGAGGGGGAACGCTTCGCCTCGCTCGACGAGTTCGACGTTCCGGTCATCGGGGCCAGCGAGGTCTACCTGCCCTGGGAACCGATCGCTGCGGACATCCGCCGCGACACGGGCCGACTCGTCGCGGTGCTGACCTCGGGACTGCTCGTGCTCTACGCCGCCCTGTACCGCCTCGTCGCGCGGGCCTCGGCGCGGCTGCGCCAGCAGGCCGCGGACAACGACCACCTCGCCCGTCACGACCAGCTGACCGGGCTCCCGAACCGGCTGTCCTTCGAGGAGCGGGCCGAGCAGCTCGTCCCGGCCGGGGCAGCGCTGCTGCTGCTCGACCTCGACCGCTTCCAGATCGTCAACGACACGCTCGGCCACGACGTCGGGGACGAGATCCTGCGCGAGGTCGGCCGGCGACTGCTCGACCGGTACCCGACCGAGCAGGTCGCCCGGCTCGGCGGTGACGAGTTCGCGGTCCTGCTCCCGAGCGGTGACCTCGCCGAGGCACAGCTCGGCGCCCAGGTCGTGCTCGATGCCCTCGAGGCGCCGTTCGTGGTCGGTGAGCTCACCCTCGACGTCGAAGGCAGCATCGGCCTGGCCTGCGCACCCACCCACGGCGAGACCACGACCAGCCTGCTCCAGCACGCCGACCTGGCCATGTACGAGGCGAAGCGCACCCGGCACCGCGTCGTGGTGTACGACCCCGCCAACGACCGGACGTCCCCGGAGCAGCTCGCGCTGGCCGGGGAGATCCCCGCGGCGCTGAAGCGTGGCGAGCTGGTCGCCCACTACCAACCCCAGCTCGACCTGCGGACCGGGAGGATCGTCGCCGTGGAGGCGCTGATCCGGTGGGAACATCCGGAACGGGGCCGGTTGAGTCCCGGCCTGTTCCTGCCGGTGGTCGAGACCACCGATCTGGTGCACCCCGTCACGCGCCACGTGATCGACCAGGCGCTGGCCGACGTGGCCCGCTGGCGTGCCGCCGGACAGCCACTGCAGGTCGCGGTCAACGTCGCCGCCCACGGCCTGCTCGACCCGCGGCTGGTGGATCACGTCGCGGAACGGCTCATCGCCAACGACCTGCCGGGGTCCGCGCTGCGCGTGGAGCTGACGGAGTCCGCCCTGCTGACCGACCCGGAGCGGGCCAAGGTCGCCCTCGAGCAGCTCCGGGCGCTCGGGTGCGGCGTGTCCATCGACGACTTCGGCACCGGGTACGCCTCGCTGGCCTACCTGCGCGACTTCCCCGTCGACGAGCTGAAGCTCGACCGCTCGCTGGTCGTGACCGCGCTGGGCGATCAGCACGAGCGGGCGTTGCTCGAGGCCTCGATGCAGCTCGGGCGACGGCTCGGCCTCACCCTCGTCGCCGAGGGCATCGAGGACGAGGCGACCCTGCGGTGGTTGCGCGATGCCGGATGCGACCTCGCCCAGGGCTTCCTGATGGCCCGCCCGATGCCGGCCAGCGATCTCGACTCCTGGTTACCGTCCGCGGCGTTCCGCATGCGTCCGCTGCTCGGGCCCCAGCACCGCCGCCTCGTCCGTGCCGGCGCCGACGGCGACGGCGCCCCGACCGACCCCGACGGCGGCCCCGACCTGGGGAGCACCCGATGAGGACCGCCGGCCCGTCCGCGACCGGCACCGCGCGCGGCGGTCGAGCGCTGCTCGCCGCGTCCTGCGTGCTCGCCCTGACCGCCGGGTGCACCCCCGCCGGCGATCCCCCACCGAGCGCCGCACTGCTGGCCGCGCTCGACGCACCCGCGGTGGTGATGACACCGGATGCGGCCCCCGGGGTGCTCGCCAGCGAGGAGGCCGTCCTCGACGCGAGCGCGCTGCGACTCACCCTCGAGCAGCTCCTGGGCGACCACGTGCTGCTGGTCGCCGACACCGCGGCGGCCCACGCAGCGGGGCTGGACGTCGAGGACGCGATGGCCCGGCTCGAGCCCAACACCGACGCGCTGGTCGGGGCGATCGGCCTGGTCTACGGCGAGGTCGGCGCCGACGCGTTCGCCTCGCTGTGGACCCAGCACATCGCCTTCCTGCTCGACCACGCGCGTGGGACCGGCGACGGTGACCGTGAGGTCGTCGAGGAGGCCGAGGAGCACCTGCACCACTACGAGCAGGGGTTCGGCACCTTCACCGCCACCGCGACGGAAGGCGCGCTGCCCGCCGACGTGGTCGCCGACCTGCTCGGGGTCCACGTCGCCGACATCACCGGCTACGTCGACGCGAGGCTCGCGGGCGACGAGGTCCGAGCGGTCGAGGCGCTGATCGGCGGACACGATCTGGCCGCCGACATCGGCGCCGCGCTCGCGACCACCATCGCGGACCAGGGGCCGAACGCCTTCCCCCGCGACGTCGAGGCAGCACGCGGTGACGCTGCCGCGGAGCTCGCACGGTCCCTTGCGGCCGTCGTCGCGATCCGCACGGCAGGCCCGCTGGACCCGACGACCACCACCGAGGTGGAGGACCGCACGGCCGCCGCGGTCCGGGCGCTCGTGCCCCCCCACGGCGAGGATGCGGTCGACGCGCTGGTGCGCGACTGGCTGCGCGGCGCGGACGACGCCGCCGAGTCGATCGCCGACCTGCTCGGCGATCCGGCGCTCGGGCCGCTGTTGCGTGCGGCCGTGGACGTCTCACCCTCGGCGGACCCGGTGCGACGCAGCGAGGGGCACGCGGCGGCCTACGCGGTCGGACTCGCCGTGCTGGGCGGCTGACCTCGGCGTTCGACGGCCGAGCCCGGCGTTCGGCGCAGGGCCGCGCGGCGCCTAGCGCAGGTCGAGTGCGTCCGCGGCCGCCTCGAGCTCCGCGGGGATGGTGACCGGCTCGGCGGCACCCGCGATGGCCCACTCCGGGTCCTTGAGCCCGTGGCCGGTCAGGACGCACACCACCGTCTGGCCGCGGACGAGCTCACCGGCGGTGTGCAGCTGCATCAGCCCGGCGATCGAGGCGGCGGACGCCATCTCCGCGAACACCCCGTGGCGCGCGACCAGACGGAAGCCGGCCAGGATCTCCCGGTCGGTGACCGCCCGGATCGACCCGTTGGAGTGCTCGGCGGCCTCCACGGCCCGGTCCCACGACGCCGGGTTGCCGATCCGGATGGCGGTCGCGATCGTCTGGGGCTTGTCGACCTTGGAGCCGAGCACGATGGGTGCCGCTCCGGCCGCCTGGTAGCCGCGCATCACGGGCAGGTCGCCGAGCAGGCCGTCGTCGTGGTACTCGACGTAGCCACGCCAGTACGCGGTGATGTTGCCGGCGTTGCCGACCGGCATCACGTGGACATCGGGTGCGCGGCCGAGCTGATCGACGATCTCCCACGCGCCGGAACGCTGCCCGTCGATCCGGTAGGGGTTCACGGAGTTCACCAGCTCCACCGGGTAGGACTCGGCGAGCTGTCGGCAGATGGTCAGCGCCTGGTCGAAGTTGCCGTCGATCTGGATCACCCGGGCGTCGTGGACCAGCGCCTGCGCGAGCTTGCCGAGCGCGATCTTGCCCTTCGGCACGATCACCCCGGCGGTCAGCCCACCCTTCGCGGCGTAGGCGGCGGCCGCGGCCGAGGTGTTCCCCGTCGAGGCGCAGATGACCGCCTCCGCGCCCGCCTCCTTCGCCTTGGTGATCGCGGTGGTCATCCCCCGGTCCTTGAAGGACCCCGTGGGGTTGGACCCGTCGAACTTCAGGTGGACCTCGCACCCGGTGAGCTCCGAGAGGTGCTCGGAGTGGATCAGCGGCGTGCCCCCCTCCCGCAGGGTGACCACGGGGGTGTCGTCGCTGACCGGCATCCGGTCGCGGTACTCCTCGATGATCCCCCGCCACACGTGGGCACCCAGCCTCCCGGTCGGCTCCGCCGGAGCACGCACCGCCGGATCCGTCTGCATGCTCACGGCGTCACCCCTTCGCTCTCGACCCGCAGGACGCTGGCGACGCTGCGCACCCCGGACAGCGTGCCCAGCGCGCTCACCGTGGTCCGCAGATCCCCCTCCCGCGCCCGGTGGGTGATCAGGACCAACTGTGCGGTGTCCTCGCTGCCGTCCTGCCAGACCTGGGCGATCGACACGTCGTGGTCCCCGAAGCAGCGGGCCACCTCGGCGAGCACGCCGGCCTCGTCCTCGACGTCGAGGAGCACGTAGTACTGGGTCTGCAGCTCCTCGATCGCCCGGAGCTCCTTGGCGCGATGCTGCGACTCGGACGCCCCCCGGGCGCCCTGCAGCAGATTGCGCGCGACGTCGATCACGTCGCCGACGACCGCCGAGCCGGTCGGCTCCGCACCGGCACCGCGACCGAGGAACATCAGCTCCCCGGCGGCGTCGGCCTCCACGAACACGGCGTTGAACGACCCGCGGACGCTGGCGAGCGGGTGGGTCTTGGGCAGGAACGCGGGGTGGACCCGGGTCTCGACCCGGTCGTCGACCTCGCTGGCGATGCCGAGCAGCTTGATCACGTAACCCAGCCGGTCGGCGGTGCGGATGTCGGTCGCCGTGACCCGCTCGATCCCCTCCCGGAACACGTCGTCGAGCGTGACGGTGGTGTCGAATGCGAGCGAGGCCAGGATGGCGCACTTCGCGGCCGCGTCGTGGCCGCCGACATCGGCGGTCGGGTCCGCCTCCGCGTACCCCAGCGCCTGCGCGTCGGCGAGCACGGCGTCGTAGTCGGCACCCTCCTCGGTCATGCGCGTGAGGATGTAGTTGGTCGTCCCGTTCAGGATCCCCATGATGCGGGTGATCCGGTCGCCGGCGAGGGACTCCTTGAGCGGGCGGATGATCGGGATGGCGCCGGCCACCGCCGCCTCGTAGGCCAGGTCGACGCCGGCGTCGTGGGCGGCGCGGTACAGCGCCGGACCCTGCTGCGCGACGAGTTCCTTGTTGGCGGTGACGACGGGCTTGCCGGACGCCAGAGCCCGCCGGATCAGGGTGCCCGCCGGCTCCAGGCCACCCATGACCTCGACGACGATGTCGACGTCGTCCGCATCGACCACGGCCTGCGCGTCATCGGTGTAGACCGTGTCCGGCACCGGCAGATCGCGGGTCCTGGTCAGGTCGCGGACCGCGACCCGGCTGATCCGCAGGTGCGCGCCCGTACGGACGGCGATGTCCTCCGCCTCACGGGCGAGGATGCGGGCCACGCCTCCGCCGACGGTGCCGCCCCCGAGCAGGCCGATACGCAGGACCTTGTCGTCGGGCGCCACGGCGGTTCCTCGGGTCATGGGAGGGTCATGGGTCGGGATCGGGCGACGGGCTCGGGGTTCGGCCGGGGCCGAGGTCCCGATCCCGCAGGGCCCGGTGGACACGGTCCCGTCGACCACGGCCGTGCACGTGCGCCCGGTCGCTGGGCAGCGTATCGTCGTCGCCGAGCCGCACCACGGGGACGATCACGTGCGCGGGTGAGGTGGACACGTGCACGGTGCGGCGCTCGCATCGCGTGGAGACCCCTCCCCGACCTGAGCACGCGACCGACGGGACCCGGTGCGCGCTGGCCACGCGGGGGATCATCGACCGACCCCGAGAGGTGGCATGGTGAGTCCCGACCATCCCGAGGTGCATCGCACGGATGCCACCGGGCTGCAGGCGCTGCTGACGCTGTCCCCGGATGCTGTCGTCGTCGCGGACGCCCGAGGCGTGGTGCGGCACGCCAACGAGCGGGCCGCGACGCTGTTCCGCACCACGGTGGAGGTGCTGGTCGGCCGCAACATCGACCGACTCCTGCCGGCCGATGCCCGCGCGCAGCACCGTGCGGACCGCCACCGGTTCCACCAGGCGCCCGAGGCCCGAGCCATGGGATCGGGCCGGGACCTCGTCGCGCTGCGCTCGGATGGCTCGCGGTTCCCCGTGGACATCGCCCTGCAGCCGGTCCGGATGCGCGACGAACTGTTGGTCGTGGCGGTCGTTCGCGACCTGAGCGTCCAGTTCGCGCTGCGGGAACGCAACCAGCAGCTGCGGGATCGGGCAGACGACCTGCAGGAGTTCATCGACCTCGCGTCGCACGAGCTCCGGACGCCCCTCACGATGGTCCGTGGGTTCGCGGAGACGCTGCTCCACGGGCGCCAGCAGGATCCCGATCACCATCGGATGCTGCTGGAACGCATCGTACGCAACGCTGCGCGCCAGGAGGCGCTCATCGCTGGCCTGCTCGACCTGGCCCGGCTCCAACGGGGCGCGCTACAGCTCGATCCGACCCTGGTCCAGCTCGACGAGCTGGTCGCCGAGGTCGTCTCGTTGGTCCAGCTGCCGGGGGCGTTGACCGTGGACGTACCAGGCATCGCGATCTACGTCGACCGGCTGCGCGTCGAGCAGGTCCTCAGCAACCTGCTCATCAACGCCTCCCGTTACGGCGCACCGCCGTTCGGCGTCCAGGCGCAGCGGACCGGCGAGGCGGTCATCCTGTGCGTCTCCGATGCCGGGGACGGCGTGGATGCGACCTTCGAGCGGGCGCTGTTCGAGGCCTTCCGCCAGGAGAGCACCGGCGACCGGCGTGTCGCGCAGGGGCTCGGTCTGGGGCTGTTCCTGTCGCGGGAGCTGATGCGTGCCATGGGTGGCCAGCTGCACTACCGCCGCGACGAGCAGCAACGCACCAGCTTCGACATGGTCTTCCCCCACCGCGATGCGCAGGTCACCTCGCCGCCGTCCTGAGCCGCAGCCCCGGCCAGGAGGTCATCGGTTCCGGCCCTGCGACGGGGCTACGCTCGGGCCGCCGTTCACGACCACGGGGGTCCCACGATGGCGCGTCACCGTTCTCGCCGCTCGATGTTCGTCGCCACGATCGCCGGCCTCACGCTGATCGGCGCGGCGTGCGCCGGGTCGGACGACGAGCGGTCGATCGAGTCGCTCGCGGACGACACCGACGTCAAGGGTTCCGACGCCGCGCCCGAACCGGAACCGGAACCCGAGCCGGAGTCCGACCCCGAGCCCGATCCCGCCCCGGAACCCGAGCTGGACGATCCGTTCGCGTTCGACGATCCCTCCGAGATCGACGAGGCGTACGTCGACGCGGTCATGGCGGCGCTGTTGACGGTCCACAACGAGGTGCTGCTCGAGACGCTGACCAGCGACCCCGACGAGAACCTCACACAGGACCAGCTCGATCGCATCCGCGCCCTCAACTCCGGCCCGAGCCTCGTGTCGGTGGCCGACCGCTTCGAGCGCAACGCCACCATCGCCGAGGTACGGGAGGCGTTCCAGCCGCCAGAGGACTTCACCGGCGTCACCTGGGAGACCGGCATCGTGCTGCACGCCGCGGATGACTGCATCGCTGCGATCGGGTTCGCGGACACCACCGGCACCGCGAGTGAACCACCGGACCCCGACCGCTACATGGTCCTGTCCCTGTCACCTCTGAGCGACGACCAGCGCGAGGAGTTCGCCGGCATCAACGACACCGGCTGGCGCCAGAACCAACTGATCGAGTTGATCTACACCGACAGCGGCGACTACGTCCCACGCGAGGCATGGATGGAGCTCGAGTTCGACGACGTCCAGGACGTCGAGGAGTTCGCGTTCACCTGCGGGCAGGGGACCGCATGACGCGGGTGCGAGCAGCAGGGATGGTGCTCATCGCCAGCCTCGTCCTCGTGGCAGTACCGGCCGGCGGCGCGGCAGCTGGCGGCCCGGTCGGTGGCGGTGCTGAGTACGACGACTCCGCCCCGACCGTCGTCAAGCTCCAGATCTCCGTGGTGAACTCCAGTGACCTCGAGCGGGTCGCCAGCAGCACGACCTCGACCAACCTCATCTGGGTGGCGGTCCCGGTGTGGTCGTCCGGCGGTCCGGAGGACAACTACGGGATGTGTCGGGGCTGGAGCTGGTCGGCGGCACAGACCCAGGCGGAGGCCGATCGGATCCGCAGCGACGGGCGTGCGACCTACCAGATGCGCTACGACACGCTGTTCTGGTTCGAGTTCCCCGGGATCGGGTTGGATGTCGGATGTGAGGCCGACCCCGCGGAGATCCTGCCCCGTGAGGTCGTCGCCGACGTCGCGCGATCGGTGATCGCGGAGGAGGTTCCGGCACCCGAGCTGTCCATCCCGCCGGGCTTCGGGATCACGGGACTGCCGGCCTACCTCGTGACCGGTGACGAGCACGCACTCCGTGTCGAGGACGGGTCGACGACGGTGACGCTCGACACCTACCACCTGCAGGTCAGCTTCTCGGCGCAGGGCTCGACCAGCGTCGACTGGGGTGATGGCGCGGGCCCGCAGCACTACCACACGCCCGGGCTCGCCTGGCCCAACGGCACCATCGAGCACACCTACACGCGGGTCGGGAACTACGACGTGAGCGTCACCGACCACTGGGACGCCACGTTCACGGTCAGTTCCCCGGAACTCGGCGGTGTGGTCTTCAGCGATTCGCTGTCGTTCGAGGTCGGTCCGTTCACGATCGATCAGTTCCGCGTGGAGGAGTACCGGGCGGTCCGCGTCGCGCCCTGACCGCTCCGCGCCTCAGGCCCGGCGGTCGGCGACCGGGTGCTTCCACCGGAACGCGACGCAGTCGTCCAACGTGGCGGTGATGCCCTCCTGGTAGGTCGGGAGCTCCGGCTCCATACCGAGCTCGGACCACAGCGCCCGCGGATCGACCGGCAGGGACAGGTTCCAACTCCGCACCGTGTCCGGGGTGAACAGGTTCGGCTGCCGGCGCCACGCGAGCGCCGCCGAGATCGCCGCGGTCCCCGCGAGGGCGAGGGGTGCCGGGAGCCGCACCACGCGCACGTGCGGCATCTGGCGGACGATCTCCCCCAGGAAGACGTCCCAGCCCACCGGTGCGCGGTCGGCGACCGGACCGGCGCCGACGTAGCCCTGCTCCGCGGCGGCGATCAGGACCCGGGCGGCGTCGCGCACGTGCAGGTGCGCGTACGGCGGGTTGGCCCGGCCCGGGATCGGCACCAGACCGGTCCGGACCCGTGCGAACAGCTGGTCGGTCGCGCCGTAGACGTGCGGCAGCCGGATCGAGGCGACGGACATGCCGCTCGAGGTCCCGAGCCCGGCCAGACCCGCCTCGACGAGCAGCTTGACCCGGCCGTAGTCGACGACCGGCGCCGGGGTCGTACCGCCATCGATCGGGACGTCGGACGGCCCGTGGACCAACAGCGACGAGGCGAAGACGAACCGCCCCACCCCGGCCTCGGCCGCCGCCTCCGCGAGCGCCCGAGTGCCGTGCACGAACGTGCCGACGAGCCGGTGCGCGCGCTCGAACGTCGCGCGCCCCCCGAGGTGGATCACCGCGTCACAGCCATCGACGGCGCGTCGCAGGGTGTCGGGCGCCTCCAGGTCCCCGTGGACGGTCTGCGCATCGAGACCGCGCAGCAACGGCGCCCGCGACGGTCGGCGGACCATCAGGCGCGGCTGCCAGCCGCGTGCGGCGAGCTGCTGGGCGACCTCGGTGCCGATGAACCCGGTCGAACCGGTCACCAGGACCTTCACGCGTGCCTCCTCGGCGTCGTGCGGGGACGGCATCTGCGACCCCCGTGGCCGAGGTTCGGGCCGCGGACCGCAGCCGGACCGTGCCCGTTCGTCACCACCGGCGTCGCCCGCAAGGAGCCGGGATCAGCGTTGGCGGGCGGTCCAGATGGTCGCATGCGGCCGGAACCCGAGCCGTCGGTACAGCAGGTCCGCCCCCGACCCGGGGTCCGCCCCGATGCCGACCCGCGCGCCAGGGTCGGCGGCGAGGTGGCCCGTGACGGCCGCGTGTGTCAGTGCGGACGCGATCCCCCGGCGGCGGTGCACCGGGTGGACCACGACATCCTCGACGACCGCGAGACCCTGCCGATCGTGCAGCAGCGTGAGCCGCGCGACGGGGGCGCCGTGGCGCATCGCCACCCAGACCTGGGCGCGGCCGGCCATCGCGAGCTCGCGCTGGACGTCCACCGACCAGGCGACGAACGCGGCATCGTGGTCGCGGAACTCGTCGGGGGTCTCGCCGGACTCGTAGCGGTAGAGGACCGTGGCGGCGTGCCACCGACGGTCGGTCGCGTCCGCCGGGTCGTCCGGGTCGGGATCGCGGCGGGGCGGCGCCACGGCCACGAGCTCGGCATCCACGGTCGCGGACGAGCGGAGCCGGTCGAGCAGCAGCACCGTCGTGGCCTGCAGGTCGAGCCCGAGCTCGGCGGCCTCGGTCGCCAGCCCCTCGGGTGCCCGAGGCGCCGCGGCCGGGGCGTCCTGGGCCAGGGGCTCCTCCCACCGCAGCTGCGCCCGGTGGGCGCCCAGGATCCCGACGGTCTCCGCGAACCTCTCGAGCCAGCCGGCCAGCTGCCCGACCGCGGGCGGCGCCACCAGATCGATCGTGTTGCCGTCGTGGAAGTCCGGCCGCGATGGCGTGCGCACCGTGACGTGGTCGCGGGCGTAGGTCACCAGCGTGCGCGGCGAGAGCCCGGCCCGGTCGATGGCGAGCCCGAGCCGCTCGTCGACCCGGGTGACGGTCGTCGGTCGAGGCGCCCCGTCCCCGCCGGTGTCGGCGCTCATCGGATCGGCACGTCGTTGCGGACCAGGTCCTCCAGCGTCTCCCGTCGGACCAGCGGGCGGACCCGGCCGTCGCGGACCAGCACGGCGGCGGGACGCACCAGTCGGTTGTAGTTCGAGGCCATGGAGGCGGTGTAGGCCCCGGTCGCCGCCACGGCCAGCAGGTCGCCGACCTGGAGGTCCTCGGGCAGCGGTGCGTGCTCGCGGACCAGGTCCCCGGACTCGCAGTGCTTCCCGACGACCGTCACGCTGCGCGGCGACGCCTGCGAGACCCGGTTCGCCAACGCCACCTCGTGCTCCGCGTCGTAGAGGGCGGGGCGGATGTTGTCGCTCATGCCCCCGTCGACGCTGACCCAGGTCGTCAACCCAGGGAGCGGCTTGACCGTGCCGACCTCGTAGACGGTCACCGTCGACGGACCGACGATGGCGCGACCGGGTTCGACCACCAGCCGGGGGCGGGGGTAGTCGAGCGCGGCGCACCGTTCCTCGACCGCCTCGAGCACCGCCTTGCCGTAGCGCGCCACCTCGACCGGGTGGTCCTCGTGGGTGTAGCGGATCCCCATGCCTCCGCCGAGGTTCAGCTCCGCCAGCGTGACGGCGTGCTCGTCGCGCCAGCGTGCGAGCAGGTCGAGCATGACCTCTGCGTTGGCGATGAACGGGTCGGTCCCGAAGATCTGCGAGCCGATGTGCGCGTGGATCCCGACCACCTCGACGTTGGCGAGGTCCAGCGACCGGGTGAACGCCTCGTCGGCGAGCCCGAGCGACAACGTGAACCCGAACTTCGCATCGTCGTGACCGGTGCGCACGTACTCGTGGGTGTGGGCGTCGATGCCCGGGGTGATCCGCAACCACACGTCCGCCACGACGTCGCGCGCCGCGGCCAGCCGCTGGAGTCGCTCGAGCTCGTCGAACGAGTCGACCACGATGCGGCCGACCCCGACCTCGAGCGCCTGGTCGAGCTCCGCGACCGACTTGTTGTTGCCGTGCAGGACCAGCCGGTCCGGGGCGACGCCGGCCACCAGGGCGGTGTGCAGCTCGCCGCCGGAGGCCACGTCGATGAGCAGCCCCTCCTCGTCGACCAGCTGCAGGATGCCCACCGTGCACCAGGCCTTGGAGGCGTACGTCACGTCCACGCCCGGGAAGCCCTCGACGTAGCGCTGGCAGCGGCGGCGCAGGTCCTGCTCGTCGACGACCCACAGCGGGGTGCCGTGCTCCTCGGCGAGTGCGACGACCGACACCCCCCCGATGGTGAGGGCGCCGTGCGCATCCCGGTCTGCGGTCAGGGGCCAGGGCCCGGTGGTCAGTGGTCCGGAGGTCGAGGTGCTCGACATCGTCACATCCGTTCGGGCGCGCGGACGCGCAGCAGTCCGAGGGCGTTGGCCAGCACCTGCCGCGCCGCTACGGCGAGGTGGTAGCGGGCCCGGCCCACCGCCTCCGCCGCCGCGCGCTCCTCGTCGGTGGCATCGGCGGGCGCCAGGATCCGGCACTCGGTGTAGAAGCGGTGGAAGGTCGCCGCGAGGTCCTCCGCGTAGCGGGCGAGTCGCTGCGTCGCCCGCAGCTCGGCCGCTTCGGCGACCGTGAGCGGCAGGCCGGCCATGGCGGTCATCAGCTCCATCTCCGCCGGGTGGACCAGCAGGGACAGGTCCGCGTCGTCGACCGAGCCGTGCGCGAACCCGCGCTCGTCCGCGGCTCGTAGCAGCGAGTTGATCCGGGCGTGGGCGTACTGCACGTAGTAGACGGGGTTGTCCATCGACTGCCGGGCGACCACGGCGAGGTCGAAGTCCACCGTGGTGTCCAGACCCTGTCGTAGGAAGTGGTAGCGAACCACGTCGGTGCCGACCTCCTCCACCACCTCGTCGAGGTCGATCGTCTCCCCCGCGCGCTTCGACATCCGAACGGGCTGGCCGTCACGCAGCAGGTTGACCAGCTGCCCGATCCGGATCTCCACGTCGTCGGGCGCGATGCCGAGGCAGGCCGCGGCGGCCTTCAGCCGGGCCACGTAGCCGTGGTGGTCGGCGCCGAGCAGGTAGAACAGCTGATCGGCGCGGGAGGCCTTGTCGCGCAGGTAGGCGCAGTCCGCGGCGAAGTAGGTCGGTCGGCCGTCCGAGCGCACCAGCACCCGGTCCTTGTCGTCGCCGTGGTCGGTGGTCCGCAGGAACAGCGCACCATCGGCGTCGTAGGCGACGCCGCGGTCCCGCAGCTGCTGCACCGTCGCGTCGATCGCCCCGGTCTCGTGCAGCCCCTCGCGCTCGGAGAACCACCGGTCGTAGTCGACCCCCATCTCGTGGAGCACGGCCTCGATGCGCTGACGCATCACCTCGACCCCGAGCACCCCGACGTGCGCGGCGATGGCGGCGTCGACGCGTGGGTCGCCCCCGGCTGCCTCGTCGGTGTCGGGCTCGATGGGCTGCCCGTCGTGGGGTTCGACCCCGCCGCCGTCCGGTGGCACGGTGAACAGTTCGTCGCCGTGCGTGGCCCGCAGCGTGTCGGCCACCTCGCCGATGGCGCGGCCGCGGTAGTGCGCCTCACCGAGCTCCTGGTCGGTCGCGACGAGCACGATCGACTCGCCGAAGCGGCGGATCTGCTCCCCCGCGTCGTTGACGTAGTACTCCCGGGTGACGCGGTCCCCCGCGGCCTCGATCAGCGCCGCGATCGCATCACCGGTGGCCGCCCACCGACCGGCGCCGACGTGCAGCGGGCCGGTGGGGTTCGCGGAGACGAACTCCACGTTGACGGTGCGGGGCTCGGCCTTCGAGGTGCGTCCGTAGTCGTCCCCCGCGGCGAGCACCCGACGGACGAGGTCCTCGTGGTAGCGGTGCGCGAAGCGCAGGTTGACGAACCCCGGTCCCGCGATGGAGACCTCCTCGATCACGTCGGACACCTGGAGGTGATCGACGATGAGCTGGGCGATCTCCCGGGGGTTGCGCTTCGCGGGCTTGGCCAGACGCAGCGCCGCCGTGGTGGCCCAGTCCCCGTGCTCGGCGATCTTGGGCTTCTCCAGCTCCGGGTCGACCTCGGGGAGATCGGCGGCGCGCAGCGCGGCACGGATCCGCTCGTCGAGATCGGCGAGGACGGGATCGAACAGCTCGGGACGGGCCATGGGTGGCATCCAGCGACGGCGGGGAGGGAGCGGGCCGAGCCCGCAGGGACGAGGTCCACCGGTACGCGATGGGACCGGCGCAGGGTAGAGCCCCACGGGCGAGGGGTCGGGCGCGCTCTGCTACCGTGCCGGGTCCCGACGACGTCGGCCGTGATCCGACCCGCTCGCCCCCGTAGCTCAGTGGATAGAGCACCGGCCTCCGGAGCCGGAAGCGTAGGTTCGATTCCTACCGGGGGTACCACACCACCCTCTCCCCGTGCACGCGCCGCGGCGGACCATCGGGGATCCACGCAGCAGCGGTGAAGCCGGGACCAGGTGTGCCGACAGGTGGGGTGACCCGCGATCGCGCACCGATGGATCCCCGATGGCCGCGCCGGCCGAACCCAGCCTCAACGAGGTCGCGCCCGACGACGCGACCGGACCCGGCGTGCGCCGATGGCTGCGTCGTCGCGACCGACGCGCCGCGGGCAGCACGATGCCGGACCAGGATCCGCAGCGCGCGACCCGCTGGGCGGCGAACCGTCCGCCGGCGCCCGCGTCC
>JAFIEQ010000087.1 GCA_020832455.1 Nitriliruptoraceae bacterium | reverse complement strand
TACCGGACGAAGGCGAACTGCCTGCAGGTCTGCGCGATGGGCCCGGTCGCGGTCGGGTATACGGCGGGCGCCGGGTCCCCCGTGGCGGGGGCGCGTTTCCGTGGGGAGGCCAGCGCCGCCGCGAAGCTGACCCACCCGAACGCGGTGGTGGTCTACGACATCGGCCGCGACGGGGACGACGACTACATCGTCATGGAGTACGTCGCCGGGGCGACGCTGGCCGCGCTGCTGCGGCTCGGCCGGATCCCGCACGGCGTGGTCGCGTCGATCGGCCTCCAGGTGGGACGTGCGCTCGGGATGGCGCACGGTCGACGCCTGGTGCACCGCGACATCAAGCCCGCCAACGTGCTGGTGACGACCGACGGGGTCGTGAAGGTCGCCGATTTCGGCATCGCACGTGCCCTCGGCGAGGGATCGTCGAGGTTGACGAAGGCCGGGGTGGTCATGGGCACCGCCCGCTACCTCGCCCCCGAGCAGCTCCGGGACGAGGCCGTCGACGCGCGTGCCGACGTCTACGCCCTCGGGCTCGTGCTCCACCAGTGCCTCACCGGCACGCCACCGTTCGGGCAGGGGTCGGCCGCGGAGGTCGCCATGCGTCGGCTCGGTACCGACCTCCCGGACCCCCGCCACGAGGTCGAGGTGCCGGACGGGCTGGTCGCCGCCATCGCGCGGGCGACCGCGCGCGACCCCGGAGCGCGCCACGCGGACGGTGCCGCGTTCGCGGCCGCGCTGCGGCCGTTCGCCGCCAGCGACGCCGGACACCAGCTCGCTCGCCAGATGACCGCGCTCCCACCCGCGCCCGTCCCCTCCGCGCCCACCGCACGGCTGACGACCGACCTCGCCACTCCACCCCCGCGCGATGGGCCGAGTCCAGCGGACGGTGACCACGCACGGAGCGACGACTCCGGTGCCGAGCCACCGCGGGACGCCACCACACCGGTCGCGGTCGCACCGGCAGCAGCGAGCGCGCCGCACCCCGAACCTCGCCCGGTCGAGGACACGACCCGCCGCTCCGGGGCCGCGGACGGCGCGGGCGGGCCGGATGCCACGCCACCCGCGGGAGCCCAGCCCAGGGGCCGCGCAGCCGTCGTCATCGCGCTCGTCGCGCTCCTCGCGGTCGCCGTGGTCGTCGGTGCGCAACTCCTGGGCGGCGAGGGAGCCGACCCCGGCGAGAGCAGCGCTGAGGACCGCGTCGAGCAGGACCGTGACGGCGGGCCCGTCGCGATCGCCGCGAGCGGCGACCACGACCCGGGCGGCAGCGGGGAAGAGCACCCCGATCGGGTCGCCGAGGCGCACGACGGGGACCTGGCAACCTTCTGGCGCACGCAGCGGTACCGCAACGTCCCGGAGCTCGGTGGCCTGAAGGACGGCGTCGGCATCTGGCTCACCCTCGAGGACCCGGGTCCGGTCCGCGCCATCGCCATCGCGACCCCCAACCCGGGCGCGGACCTCACGGTCTACGCCGGCAACGGCGAGCCGAACCCCGGGGATGCCCCGAGCGACTGGGGCGAGGCGGTCGGGACGATCGCCGAGGCGGGCGAGGAGGAGACCATCACCTTCGACGAGCCCGTCGATGCGGACACGTTCCTGATCTGGCTGACCCGGCTCCCACCCGACGACGGTGGCTTCCGGGGCACGATCTCCGAGGTCACCTTCACCCGGCCCTGACGTCCTCGTGCGACCCGGCAGTCGGATGTCGCTGCGGAACGCATGCGCCGCGGCTGACGCGGATGACGCCCTCCGTCACGACCCTCGCCCCGGCGTACCGCGGTGCTGCGGAGCACTTGCCGGCTGCGGCATACTGGCGGGTAGGCCCGGTCCACCGTGACCGGGTCGCCGCGCGCCGGACGCCGGGGCCCGTGACCCATCGGACCCCTCGACGCGATCGCCCGCCGCGCAGAGGCGATGACGTGCAGATCATCATCGGTGGTTACGGCTGGACGGCGGGATGCCGGTGAAGTTCGCCACCTCGATGCTGTCGATGCTGTCGGCCCCGTTGGCGGGTGGCGGCCCTCGGGCCATGATCCGACTCATCCTGATCTTCGTGGCCTCCGTGCTGGTGTTCTCGACGGGCTTCCACGCGATCATGGCGCTCGAGGGACGCGACTTCACCTGGTGGACCAGCATCTACTGGACGCTGGTGACGATGTCGACGCTCGGGTTCGGCGACATCGTCTTCGAGTCCGACCTCGGCCGCATGTACTCCGTGCTGGTGTTGCTCACGGGCGCCCTGTTGATCCTGATCCTGCTGCCGTTCACCTTCATCCAGCTCGTCTACGTGCCGTGGAGCGAGGCGATGCGCGAAGCGCGTGCGCCGCGGTCGCTCCCCGACGACACGCACGGGCACATCATCTTCACCGGGCGTGGTGCCATGGAGCTGGTCCTGATGCGCCGTGCCGAACTGTCCGGTGTGCCCTACGTGTTGCTCGTCGAGGACAGCGACGAAGCCGCCAGCCTGCACGACGAGGGGTTCCCCGTCATGGTCGGCGAGCTGGACGAACCCGACACCTACCGCGCCGCCCAGGCCCACCGGGCAGCCATGCTGCTGACCACCCGGAGCGACGAGGCCAACACCAACATCGTGTTCACGCTGCGCGAGGTGACCGACGCGGGACTGGCCGTCACCACCGCCAACGCCGAGGATGCGGTCGACGTGCTGGAGTTGGCGGGTGCCGACCGCATCATCCGCCTGGGTGAGCTGCTCGGCGGCGCGTTCGCCCGGCGCATCCTGGCCCCGACGGCCCGGTGCAGCACCATCTCGACCTTCGAGGACCTCGACATCGCCGAGACCTCCGCAGCGGGCACCGAGTTGGTGGGTCGCAGCCTGGCCGAGCTCGACCTGCGGGAGCGGTTCGGGGTCTCGGTGGTCGGGGTATGGGACCGCGGCTCGCTGCAGATCGCGACCCCACAGCTGCGGATCGAGGAGACCTCCATCCTGCTGCTGGCCGGCCGTCGGCAGGCCCTCGCGGCCTACGACGACGCCTATGCCGACGATCACGACAGCGGACACGGGACCCTCGACGGCCAGCCGCTGGTGGTGGTGCTCGGCGGAGGACGCGTGGGACGCGCCGCGGTCCGCACACTGCGTGAGGCCGGGACCCGCTGCCGCATCGTCGATCGCCTCCCGGAGCGCATCGCCCACCTCGACGGGCACGTGATCGGCGACGCCGCCGACCTCGACGTGCTGCGCGAGGCCGGGATCGACGAGGCCTCCGCGGTGATCATCACCACCCACGACGACGACACCAACATCTACCTCACCCTGTACTGCCGCAAACTGCGTCCCGACATCGAGATCCTCGGCCGGGTCGCGCTCGACCGCAACGTCTCCACGATGCACCGCGCCGGCGCCGACTTCGTGCTGTCCTACGCCTCCACCGGGGCCATCGAGGCCTGGAACGCGTTGCGTCACGACTCGACGTTGCTGCTGGCCGAAGGCTTGGTGGTGTTCCGCGTCGCCATGCCCGAGTCGTTGGCCACCAAGCGGCTCGGTGACACCGACATCCCCGCACACACCGGCTGCACCGTCATCGGCATCCTGACCGACGGGGCGTGTCAGACCGACCTCGGTGCAGACCGTGTGCTGCCCCGCAACGCAGAACTGGTACTGATCGGCGACGATCGTGCAGAACAGCGCTTCTACGACCGCTACATCAACGGGGGGCCAGACTCGTGGCTACGCCGGGTTGGACAGAAGTTCAGGTTCGACGCCCGACAGGCCACGTGAGACGACCTCGGGCGTGATCCGCCGCACGGGAGCGGTCGCTAGTAGGTTCGGTGCACCCCTGCGCCAGGAAGCCGACGATGACGCCCTACCTCCTCGCTGCCTTCGCGGGAGGTATGGGCGCGTTGCTGCTCCGGCAACCGCCGCTGGTCGGGTTCCTGCTCGGCGGGTTCGCGCTCAATCTCCTCGGCTACGAGCTCGACGACACGCTGGTCACCATCGGTGACCTCGGCGTGACGCTGCTGCTGTTCACCATCGGTCTGAAGCTGCGCGTCCGGTCGCTGCTGCGTCCGGAGGTGTGGGGCGGCGCAACGATCCACATGGCGGGGTCGACGGTGATCTTCGCCGTGCTGGTCGCCGTGCTGCGGTTCGCCGGGCTGGGGCTGGTCGCCGGCCTCGACTGGCGCGGATTCGTGCTCCTCGGGTTCGCGCTGTCGTTCTCGTCCACCGTGTTCGCCGTCAAGGTCCTGGAGTCCCGCAGCGAGCTCGGATCGCTGTACGGACGGGTCGCCATCGGCGTGCTGATCGTGCAGGACATCTTCGCGGTGGTGTTCCTCGGTACCTCGGAAGGCGCTGCACCGAGCCCCTGGGCGCTGCTGCTGCTGTTGCTTCTGCCCGCGGCCCGGCTGCTGCGGTGGGCGCTGAAGCGGGTCGGCCACGGCGAGATGCAGGTGCTGTTCGGCGTCCTGCTCGCGTTGACCCTCGGCTACGCGCTGTTCGAGGCGCTCGGCATCAAGGGCGACCTCGGCGCGCTCATCGTCGGGATGCTGCTGGCGCCGTCACCGGCCGCTGCAGCGCTGTCGCGCGCCCTGTTCAACGTCAAGGAGCTGCTGCTGGTCGGGTTCTTCCTGTCCATCGGCCTGACCGCGCTGCCGACCGTCGAGACGCTGGTCATCGCCGTCGCGCTGGTCGCCGTGCTGCCGCTCAAGAGCGCCCTGTACCTGGTGGTGTTCTCCCGGTTCGGGCTGGGGACCCGCACCTCGCTGCTGTCGACGCTGAGCCTCAGCAACTACTCCGAGTTCGGCCTGATCGTGGCGTCGCTGGCGACCTCCGCCGGGTGGCTGGATCCCGAGTGGCTCGTGGTCATCGCCGTGGCCCTGTCGATCAGCTTCGTGTTCGCGGCACCGCTCAACGAGGCTGGCGAGGCCGTCTACCGGCGGGTATCGCCCCGGATCCAACGGCTGCAGACCGCGACCACCCACCCGGGGGAACGTCCGCTGGAGGTCGAGGGGGTCGATGCGGTCGTGCTCGGGATGGGCCGGATCGGCACCGGTGTCTACGACCGGCTCGTCGCCGAGAGCAGCTGGGAGGTGCTCGGCATCGAGACCGATCCCGGGCGGGTCGAGCAGCGGCAGGCGGACGGCTACCACGTCGTCGAGGGGGACGCCGCGAACTCCGACTTCTGGGAGCGGTTGCTGCTGCAGGAGCGGTGCCAGCTGGTCGTGCTGGCGATGCCGCACCACGACGGCAACCTGCACGCGCTCGAGCAGCTGCGCCGCCGCGAGTTCGCCGGCAAGATCGCCGCGATCGTCCAGTACGAGGACCAGGTCGAGCGTCTGCGTGAGCTCGGCGCGGATGCGGTGTTCAACCTCTACGGCGAGGCCGGCCGGGCGCTGGCCGACGACGCTCTGGCGGAGTTCGAACTCGACGCGCGGTGAGCGCAGGGGGATCGGCCGCTGCCCCTGCGGCATCGCGGCGAGTGCGTGCGCCTCGAGGACCTCATCCTGGACGAACGTGCGGAGCCCAACGAACGCAGGGCGCTCGTGAATCAACGGTGACGAGGGAAACGAGAGAACCCCGCCGTAGCGGGGTTCCCTGGAGCGGATGACGAGATTCGAACTCGCGACCTCCACCTTGGCAAGGTGGCGCTCTAGCCAACTGAGCTACATCCGCGTGCGACGGGGGAAGCTACCCCGCGTGCAACGGCCGGGCAAACCGCGCCCCGAGGGCCGCTCGGCGGGGGCAGGTCCCGGCGCGTCGCCTCGCGGTGCGAGCGGTCAACCGGAGGCGACGCCGCTCGAGCCGAAGCCGCCGGCACCCCGCTCGGTGTCGTCCAGGGAGCCGACCTCGACCACCTCGGCGACACCCACGCGTTGCAGCAGCAACTGCGCGATCCGGTCGCCCACGGCGAGCTCGACGGTCGCCGAGCCGAGGTTGACGAGCAGCACGTGGACCTCGCCGCGGTAGCCGGCGTCGATCGTGCCCGGTGCGTTCGCGACCGTGAGCCCGTGTCGCTTCGCCAGCCCGGACCGGGGGTGGACGAGCCCGACCCAGCCGGTCGGGACGGCGATCGACAGACCGGTCGGCATCGCGATGCGCTCCCCCGGCGCCAGTGCCACCTCGGCGTTGGCGGCGAGGTCCAGCCCGGCATCGCCCGGGTGGGCGTAGCGCGGCAGGGGGACCCGCGGGTCCAGACGTTGGACCGCGAGACGTACCCGATCGGCCGACGGTGCGGCGTCCTCGACGCTCATCCGGTCGAGCCGCGATCGACGTCGTCGGCGAAGCCGGGACCGGCCGAGGCCGCCCGGTCGGACAGGCTCGGCTTCTCGCTGACCGCCAACGCACAGGTCGCCAGGTCCTCGACCGCCCCGACGAGCATGTCGGGCACCACGTCCACGTCGGGCAGCGCGTCGTAGTCGGCGACGATCCCGACGTTGAGCCAGCCGTCCAACGAGGTGACCCCGATGCCGTAGCTGTGGTTCGCGGCCAGCGGCGTGAACGGGAAGCCGCCCAGCAGCCGCGCGCCCAGGCAGTAGATCGGCAGCTGCGGGCCGGGCACGTTGGTGACCAGGAAGTTGAACACCCGCGTGTTGACCGCCAGCCGGGACGCCATCGCGTGCAGCGTCGGTGGCGCGAACTCCCCCAGCCCGATCAGGAACCCGGCCCCGACCGCGGCGTGCGAGCGCTTCACCGACGCCATCGCGTCGTGGCAGACGCGCAGCCGCTCGATCGGATCCATCTCCATCATCGGCAGGTCGACGAAGACGGACACCACCCGGTTGCCGAGGTGGTGCGACTCGGAGGCGCTGCGTGTGGAGACCGGGACCATCGCACGCAGCCACAGCCCATCGGTCTCCACCCCGCGGTGACGTAGGTAGCGCCCGGTCCCGTCCGCGACCACGGCCAGGATGACGTCGTTGACCGTGGTGCCGAACACGCGCTTGATGGCCTTGACACGCTCCAGTTCGATCCGCTGGATCGCGAACCGGCGCGAGCGTCCCGGCGGCTGGTTCAGGATGGAGCGCGGCGCCGGCTTGACGAGGTTCTTGCGTGCCACGCGGGCCACCCCCGCGCCGACGGCGAACGCCTTGGCCGCCGCCACGCGCGGCGCCTTGGCGACCCGGCCCACCGACTCCGCGAGGTGCGCCGGCGAGGTCGCCAGGTCCCGCAGCGCGTCGGTGGCCAGCTCCGCCGGGGTGGGGGTCGGCCGCGGTGTCCAGGGCGCGGGCTCCGGCAGGGTGTCGGACTGGTCCGGGGAGACGTCCAGCACCACGGTGGCGATGTCGATGCCGGACATGCCGTCGACCATGGCGTGGTGGGTCTTGCCCAGCAGCGCGATCCGCCCGTGCTCCAGGCCCTCGATCACGTACAGCTCCCACAGCGGTCGGCTGCGGTCGAGCTGGCGGGACAGGATGCGCGACGCGTACTCCGTGAGCTGCGCGGTCGTGCCCGGCTCCGGCAGCGCCGCGTGCCGCACGTGGTAGGACAGGTCGAAGTCCGGATCGTCCACCCACCGCGGCGAGCCCAGCTGCAGCGGCGGCACCACGACCTTCTGTCGGTACCGCGGGATCAGGTGCAGGCGGCTGCGCACCAGCTCCAGGAAGTGAGGGAAGCGCACCCGCCGTCCGTCCTCGGGCGGGTCGAAGACGAACAGCCCACCGACGTGCATGTGGCGGGTGTCGGACTCCATCTCGAGGAACGCGGCGTCCAGGGACGACAGATGGTCGCCGTGGCCCTGACGGTCGTCCGCGCCGGCCGCGGTCTCCCCCGCTGCCTCGTCGTGTGTCTCGTCCGCCACCATCGGCCTTCCCGCCGTCGGCCACCGAGCCTAACCGTGGCGGCACACCGGTTGCCCGGCGCGCCGCTCAACGGGCCTTCATGCGCAACGCACCGTCGAGACGGATGACCTCGCCGTTGAGGTAGGGGTGCTCGACCAGTTGGCGCACGAGCAGGCCGTACTCGGCCGGATCGCCGAGCCGGTGCGGGTGCGGGATGTCCTCGGCGAGCGCGGCACGGGCCTCCTCGGGCAGGCCCGCCAGCATCGGGGTGTCGAAGGTGCCCGGCGCGATGGTCACCACCCGGATCGCGTGACGCGCCAGGTCCCGCGCCACCGGCAGGGTCAGCCCGACGACACCGCCCTTGGAGGCGGCGTAGGCGGCCTGCCCGATCTGCCCGTCGTAGGCCGCGATCGACGCGGTGTTGACGATGACCCCGCGGTCGCCGTCGAGCGGCTCGTTGCCGTCCATCGCCTGGGCCGCGAGCCGCAGCACGTTGAACGTGCCCACGAGGTTGACCTGGATGGTGCGGGCGAAGACGTCGAGGTCGTGCGGCCCCTCACGGCCGAGGACCCTGGCCGCCGGCGCGATCCCCGCGCAGTTCACCGCCACGCGCAGCTCACCGAGCTCGCGGGCCACCCCGATCGCCTCCGCGACCGCCGCCGCGTCGGTGACGTCCGCCGGCACGAACACCGCGCGCGACCCGAGCTCGTCCACCAGCGCGCCGCCGTCGGCCGAGGGCAGGTCGAGCAGTGCCACGGCCGCACCGGCCGCGTGCAGCACCCGGGCCGTCGCCGCACCCAGCCCGGAGGCGCCCCCGGTGATCAACGCGACGTGGGACGAGGTGAGCTGCATGGCGGGCTCCGCGGGTCGACGGGCGGTCGTGGGTCGCTCGACCGCGCTGCAGCTTAGGTTCCGTCCGCGGCGCGCCGATGGACGGGCATGCCGCACGCATCCCGACCGAACCGCCAACGCCCGGCCGCACGCCGGGCGGTCGGGCGTGCGCAGCGGCTGCTCCCGGTCGGTGACACCCTGAGCCCGGCCGTCTGGCGGGCACGGCACCGCTGGATCGTCGGCCTGGTCTGGGCCCACGTCGGGATCCTGCCGCTCTACGCGCTCAGTTCGGGCGAGTCCGTCGGGCACGCGCTCAGCGAAGCCCTGCCGGTGCTCGTGCTCGCGGTGGTCGCATCCTGGTCCAGACTCGGACCGACCTGGCGGTCACTGGCCACCACCCTGGCGCTGACGCTGAGCTCCACGATGCTCATCCACATCTCGGGCGGGATGATCGAGATGCACTTCCACTTCTTCGTGGTCCTGTTCGTCGTCAGCCTCTACCAGGCGTGGCACCCGTTCCTGCTCGCCCTCATCGTCGTCGTGCTGCACCACGGGGTGGTCAGCCAGTTCGCCCCGGGGTCGGTCTACAACCACCCGGCGGCGCTCGCCGAGCCGTGGCGGTGGGCGATGATCCACGCGGGGTTCGTCCTGGCCGCGAGCGTCGTCTGCGTGGTCGCGTGGCGCCTCAACGAGGACGCGCTCGACCACGAACGTCGGGCCAACGAGGAGCTCGCCGCCGCCCAGCGGATCGCCGCCATCGGCAGCTTCGACTGGGACCTCGAGGCCGACACCTCCCTGTGGTCCGACGAGATGTACCGCATGCTGCAGATCGAGCCGGGGACCGCCCCGAGCCTGGCGTTGTTCTTCAGCCGGGTGCATCCCGACGACCACGCGCTGGTCCGTGCGCAGATCGAGTCCGTCTACCAGGACGCCGAGGTCGCGGACTACGAGCACCGTCTGGTGCTGCCCGATGGTTCGGAACGCACCGTGCACGCGCGGGCGACCCTCGTCGAGGTGCGGCGAGGAAAGCGGGCCCACCTGCGGGGCACGTTCCAGGACATCACGGAACGCAAGGAACTGGAGCGCGAGATCCAGTACCGCGCCTACTACGACGAGCTCACGGGGCTCGCCAACCGGGCGCTGTTCATGGAACGTCTCGAGGGGGCGCTCGAGCACCACCGTCGCTCGGGTGAAGTGACCTCCGTGTTGTTCCTCGACCTCGACGCCTTCAAGGCGATCAACGACCGGTTCGGCCACCGCGCCGGGGACGAACTGCTCGCGGAGACCGCCCGACGGCTGCGGCAGGCCTGCCGGGAGACCGACACGGTCGCCCGACTCGGTGGCGACGAGTTCGCCGTGCTGTTCGAGAGCTCCCAACCCCTGGACCTGCACGCCACCGTGGGCCGGATCCTGCGCGCGCTCGCCGTGCCGGTCGAGCTCACCACGTGCACCCTGCCGGGGATCGCGGCGAGCAGCGGGGTGGCCGACACGGGCTCCGCACACGACTCCGACACCCTGCTCCACCACGCGGACGCCGCGATGTACCGCGCGAAGCGGGACCCGGCGGCGCACGTCCGTGTCTTCGACGGCTCGATGCTGGACGCGGACGGTGCGCACCCCGCGACCCGCCCGACCACCGATCCGGACGACCGGCCGGCGCTGGTCTGAGCGTCGGCTGCAGCCTGGATACCGCGATCGGCCCGACCGTCGGCCACCGGGCGAGGTGCCGGGGCCCGGCGCTACTTGCCGCGGGCGGCGAGGAACCGGTCGCGTGCCTCGGCGTGGTCCACGATGGGTGGCGGGTAGTCGCCGCCGGCCCCGGCGAACAGCGTGTCGTTCGCCTCCCACGGGGCGTGGACCGCGGGCGCGTCGAGGTCGGCCAGTTCCTCGACGTAGCGGCGGATGTAGGTGCCGTCGGGGTCGTAGCGCTGTGACTGGGTGACCGGGTTGAACATGCGGTTGGGGCGGGAGTCGGTCCCGGTGCCCGCGGTCCACTGCCACTGGCCGAAGTTGTTGGCCAGATCGCCGTCGATCAGGTGGTCCATGAAGTGCCAGGCGCCGACGCGCCAGTCGACGTAGCAGTGCTTGGTCAGGAACGACGCGGTGATCATCCGCGCCCGGTTGTGCATCCAGCCCTCCCGGACGAGCGGGCGCATCCCGGCGGCCACGACCGGGTAGCCGGTCGTGCCCGTCTTCCACGCCTCGATGACGTCCTCGTCGTCGCGCCAGTCGTCGCCCTGGGTGCGGATGTCGGTGTGGACCAGATCGGGCCGGGCGGCCAGCATCTGGTGGTTGAAATCCCGCCAGCACAGCTCGGAGAGGAACGACTCCTGGCCGGGGTCGCGCCGGTCCACGCGCTGCGCGAGCTCCAACGCGGAGATGGTGCCCAGGTGCAGGTGGTGGGACAGCTTGGACGTGCCGTCCTGCGCGAGCAGGTTCCGGCGGTCCTCGTAGTCGTCGACCGGGCCGTCGAACCACGCATCCGCGCGGGTGCGCGCCACGGTCTCCCCGCCGTCGGGCAGCTCACCGGCGAGCCGGTCGACGTCGGTCAGCTCCGCGATGGCGGGGATGGCGCCGGTCGCGATCGTGGTCGGGGTCGGGACCGTCGCGGGCGCGGCGACGACCTCGCGCCACCCGGCCTGGACCCAGCGGCGGAAGTAGGGGGTGAACACCTTGAAGTGGTCGCCGCTGGTCGGCGTGACCGCCCCGGCGGGCACGACGGTGACCGTGTCGTGGGTCACGACACGCAGCGCGCCACCGAGTTCGTCGCGGGCCATGTCCTCGAAGCCCGCCAGGCGACGCGACGCGTAGCCGCTCAGGTCCCGGGACAGGTGCAGCGTGTCGGCCTCCACCTCGCGGCAGACCGCGGCGACCTCGGCCCGGGTGTCCCCCCGGCGCACGAGCAGTTCGCCGCCGCGGTCCTTGAGCGAGCGGCGCAGGTCGCGCACGGCGTCGACCAGCAGCTGCACCCGGTTGGGGGCGGCGTAGCGCGAGGACAGGATCGTGTCGTCGAACACGAACAGCGGCACGACCCGGCTGGCCTCGGCACACGCGGCGGCCAGTGCCGGCTGGTCGTGGACGCGCAGGTCCCGGGTGAACAGCACGACGGCGGTGGACATCGTCAGGGGGCCTCCCGCGGATCCGGACGCGACGGTGCACCCGATCGCGTCTGAAGGTACGGACCTCCCGGACGGACCGGACGGTCGGGCGACGGCGGCGGGAGGCCTGTCACCGGTGCCGGGTACGGTCGGTGCGATGAGCGCAGACGTCCTTGCCCGGTTCTCCGAACCCGTCCGCACGTGGTTCTCGACCACGTTCGCGGCGCCCACCGGTGCGCAGGCGCAGGGCTGGCCCGCGATCGCCGACGGCGACCACACCCTCATCCTCGCTCCGACGGGGTCCGGCAAGACGCTGACGGCGTTCCTGTGGGCGCTCGACCGCCTGACCGCGACACCCCCGCCCGAGGACCCCAGCGCGCGGCTGCGGGTGCTGTACCTGTCGCCGCTGCGCGCGTTGGCCGTGGACGTCGACCGCAACCTGCGTGCGCCGCTCGAGGGCATCCGGCTCGCCGGTGAACGCCTCGGGATCGAGGTGCACCGCCCGGAGGTCGGCGTGCGCACCGGCGACACCCCGGCCCGCGAGCGCGACCGGATGAAGCGCCACCCCCCGGACGTGCTGATCACCACCCCGGAGTCGCTCTACCTGCTGCTGACCTCCCAGGCGCGGGCGACCCTGCGCTCGATCGACACGGTCATCATCGACGAGATCCACGCGCTGGCGCCGACCAAGCGTGGCAGCCACCTCGCGCTCAGCCTGGAACGGCTCGAGGACGAGATCCGTCACGGCGCCGCGCGGGAGGCCATCGAACGCGGCGAGCCCGACCCCCGGATCGACACCGACACCGGCGAGGTGGTGCTCGCACCGGCGCCGCAGCGCATCGCGCTGTCCGCCACCCAGCGTCCGCTCGAGGAGATCGCCCGCTTCCTCGGCGGCACCGACGACGCCGGTACGCCCCGTCCCGTGACCATCGTCGACGCGGGGATCCGCAAACCCCTCGAGCTGCAGGTCGTCGTGCCCGTCGAGGACATGGGCGAGCTGGGCGAGGCGGTGCGTGGCGGGGACGACCTGAGCTCCGGGCCGGCGGCCGCGGGCCCGCAGCGCCGCTCGATCTGGCCGGCGGTCCACCCCCGGCTGTTGGACCTGATCCTGGAGCACCGCTCGACGTTGGTGTTCGTCAACGCGCGGCGCATGGCCGAGCGGCTGGCCGCCAAGCTCAACGAACTCCACGCCCAACGCCAGCTCGAGGCCGAGCTCACCGCGCAGGGCGTGACCGGCGAAGCGCTCGCCCAGGCACTCGACGACCACGCCGCCCAGGCCGCCGCCGAACCGCCGCCGGAGCTCGTCAAGGCCCACCACGGCTCGCTGTCACGCGAGCGTCGGGTGCAGATCGAGGACGAGCTGAAGTCCGGCACGCTGCGCGGGCTGGTCGCCACCTCGTCGTTGGAGCTCGGCATCGACATGGGGGCGGTGGACCTGGTCGTGCAGGTCGCCTCCCCCGGCGCGGTCGGCCGCGGGTTGCAGCGCATCGGCCGGGCCGGGCACCAGGTCGGCCAGCCCTCGCGCGGCGTGCTGTTCCCCAAGTACCGCGGGGACCTGGTGGAGACCGCCGTGGTCACCCGGCGGATGCACGACGGCGCCATCGAATCGACCCGCTACCCCCGCAACCCGATCGACGTGCTCGCCCAGCAGGTCGTGGCCATGACCGCGATGCAGACGTGGGAGGTCGAGGACCTGGCCCGGCTGGTGCGCCGGTCCGCGCCGTTCCACGAGCTGTCCGACGACGTGCTGTACGGGGTGCTGGACCTGCTCGCGGGCCGCTACCCCTCGGAGGAGTTCTCCGAGCTACGGCCGCGCATCGTGTGGGACCGGACCGCCACCGATGGTGCCGGCACGATCCGGGCGCGCGCCGGGGCGCAACGCCTGGCGGTGACCAACCCGGGCACGATCCCCGACCGTGGGCTGTTCGGGGTGTTCCTGCCCGACGGGGCGCGCGTCGGCGAGCTCGACGAGGAGATGGTCCACGAGTCGCGACCGGGCGAGACCTTCGTGCTGGGCGCCTCGACCTGGCGCATCGAGGACATCACCCACGAGCGTGTCGTGGTCACCCCGGCCCCGGGTGAGCCGGGCAAGCTGCCGTTCTGGCACGGCGACGGGCCCGGTCGTCCCTACGAGCTCGGGCAGGCGATCGGCACGTTCCTGCGCGAGGTGCGCGAGGCCGCCGAGGACGACCGCGACGCCGAGGTGGCCCGTCTGCAGTCCGAGCACGACCTCGACGCGTGGGCGGCCGACAACCTGGTGCGCTACCTCGAGGAGCAGCTCGCGGTCACCGAGGCGCTGCCCGACGATCGCACGATCGTGGTGGAGCGCTTCCGCGACGAGCTCGGCGACTGGCGGGTCTGCCTGCTGTCCCCGTTCGGGGCCCAGGTCCACGCGCCGTGGGCCATGGCGATCGAGCGTCGGCTGTCCTCGGCCGGGTACGACCCGGAGATCATGTGGGCCGACGACGGGATCGTGCTGCGGCTGCAGGAGTCGTTCGGGGCGTTCGACCCGGGCGCGCTGGCCGGGCTGTCCGACAGCGCCGCACCGGAACTGCGCGGGGCCGGACCGCCCGGTGGGTGGGCGGACGTGACGCCGGGCGAGGCACCGACCCGCGGCCCCGACGACGAGGCCGCCTTCGTCGAGGACCTGCTGGTCGACCCCGGAGAGATCGAGCAGCTGGTGGTGGACCAGCTGGCCGGCACGGCGCTGTTCACGACCCTGTTCCGCGAGGCGGCCGGCCGGGCGCTGCTGCTGCCCAAGCGCATGCCGGGCAAGCGCACCGCGCTGTGGCAGCAGCGCCAACGGGCCGCGAACCTGCTCCAGGTCGCCAGCCGGTACCCGACCTTCCCGATCCTGCTGGAGGCGACCCGCGAGGCGCTGCAGGAGGTCTTCGACCTGCCGGCGCTGCGCACCCTGCTCACCGATCTGCAGGCGCGCCGCATCCGGCTGCACACCGTGGAGACCTCCTCCGCGTCGCCGTTCGCCCAGTCCCTGCTGTTCGGCTGGGTCGGGCAGTACATGTACGAGTACGACGCGCCGCTGGCCGAACGACGCGCCGCGGCGCTGGCGCTGGACCGCGATCTGCTGCGCGAACTGCTCGGCGGCGACGAGCTGCGCGAACTGCTCGACGCGGACGTGATCGACGCGCTGGAGCGCGAGCTGCAGCGGCTGCCCGCCCTGGTCCCGGACGACGCCGATGACGCCGACCCGGGCGAGACCACCGCGAGCTGGGACCGGCGCGCACGCGACGCCGACGAGCTGCACGACGTGCTGCGCACGCTCGGGGACCTGCGTCGCGAGGAGCTGGCCGAACGTGCCCGGCAGGACCCGACCGACTGGATCGAGGCGCTGCTCACCGAACGGCGCGCCATCGAGGTGCGTGTCGGCGGGGAGCTGCGCCTGGCCGCTGCGGAGGACGCCTCACGGCTGCGCGACGCCATCGGGGTCGCGCTGCCCCCGGGGTTGCCCCAGGCCTACACCGACCCGGTCGAGGATCCGCTGGCCGACCTCGTCGCCCGCTACGCCCGGACGCACGGCCCGTTCACCGCCGCCGCGTGTGCCGCCCGGCTGGCCGTGCCCGCCGAGCGCGTGGGGGCGACGCTGCGCTGGCTGGAACGCCAGGACCGGGTGCTGGAGGGCGAGTTCCGCCCGGGGGGTTCCGGGCGGGAGTGGATCGACACCCAGGTGCTGCGCCGGCTCAAGCGGCGCTCGCTCGCCGCGCTGCGTGCGGAGGTCGAGCCGGTCGACGCCGCGGTGCTCGGGCGGTTCCTGCCCCGCTGGCAGCAGATCCGCACGGCGACGGGCCGGACGCGCCGACGGGGGCTCGATGCCCTGGTGGAGTCCATCGGGCAGCTGCAGGGGGCGCCGATCCCGGCGAGCGTGCTGGAGCGCGACGTGCTGCCGGACCGTCTCGAGGGCTACCGGGCCGCCGACCTCGACCAGCTCGTCGCGGCAGGCGAGATCGTGTGGCTCGGGGTGGAACCCCTCGGGGCACGCGACGGCCGTGTCGTGCTGTGCTTCCGGGACCAGGTGGCCGAGCTCGCCCCGACCGCGGGCGGCGAACCGCCGACGGGTGAGGTGCACGACGCGATCCGGGCCCACCTGGTCGCACGTGGCGCGTCGTTCTGGCCGGAGCTGTTCCAGGCGGCCGGGGTCCCCGACCAGGATCTGGTGCTCGATGCGCTCTGGGACCTGGTCTGGGCCGGTGAGGTGACCAACGACACCTACGCGCCCGTGCGGGCGCTGCGCTCCCGGCGAGGCAGCAGCTCGGGCGGACGTGCCCGCGGACGGCCGGGACGACTCGGACGCCTCGGTCCGCCCAGTGCACAGGGCCGGTGGT
Source organism: Nitriliruptoraceae bacterium (assembly GCA_020832455.1). Lineage (GTDB taxonomy): Bacteria > Actinomycetota > Nitriliruptoria > Nitriliruptorales > Nitriliruptoraceae > PWLR01. The sequence continues at coordinate 2,514 of JAFIEQ010000087.1, read as the reverse complement.
CCGCGACCGCGCCCCTGCTGGGCGTGGACACCGCCCAGGATGCGGACGCCGTCCGCGCCCGCACCCGCCGTCGGACGGCGTTGGCCGATCAGTTGCTGGAACGCCACGGCGTGCTCACCCGGGAGGCACTTCGCGTCGAGGCGGTCGAGGGCGGGTTCGCTGCGGTCTACCCGGTGCTCAAGGCTGCGGAGGAGGCGGGCACGGTGCGCCGGGGCTACCTCGTCGCCGGGCTCGGTGCGGCGCAGTTCGCGCACAGCGGCGCGATCGAGCGGCTGCGGGCGCAGCGCGACGAGGAGCCGACCGAACCCAGCGTGGTGCGTCTGGCCGCGACGGACCCGGCCCAGCCCTACGGCGCCGCGTTGCCCTGGCCGGAGACCGAGGGCCGCCCGGCCCGCGCCGCCGGCGCGTACGTCGTGCTGGTCGACGGTAGTCCCGCGGCGCTGCTCGAGCGTGGGGGGCGCAGCCTCGTCACCTTCGCGCACCCGGCCGACGCGGCCACGTGGCTGCCGGCGCTGACCGACCTGGTCGACAGTGGTCGGCTGCCCAAGCTGGAGCTGGTCAAGGTCGACGGCGTCGCCGTCCACGAGCGACCGCCGTGGCCGGCCGTGCTCGAGGAGGCCGGGTTCACCGCTGGCTACCGCGGGCTGACCTACCGGGCTCGCGTCGGCGCGGGCCGGTGAACGGGCCCTGGGGCGAGGGACCGACGCGGTGGGCTCTGCTCATCGGCGCCGTCTACGCCCCGTTCGTCAGGCTGTCCGTGCTGCCCTCCGCGGTGATCGCGCTCCTCGGCGTCGCCCCCCGGGCGGCCGGACCGCGAGCGGTGCGACCCCGCGTCAGCGGCGGTGGTGGGCCACGTTCGTGATCGGCGCGGTCGTCGGCATCGCCCTGCGGCCTGGGGGTGGCGTGACCCACCTCCCTCTCCCGACGGATCATCCGACGGCTGCGCGCTGCAGCCAGCGACGCGCAGCTCGAGTTCGTGTCGCTGCGCAACACCGCGGCGGCCACGAGGTGTTCTCGCTCGATTGGCTGCGGATCCCGATCCCAAGCCATCGCGAGATCGCCGAAGGTACCGCCCGGTCGATCATGAGACAGGCCGCAGCCAAGCTCGGAGAGGACTGGTGGACGTGATCACCTACCGCGTGACCGCGACTCGTGAGGGCGACTGGTGGTCGCTCGTGGCCGACGATGTCCAGGGCCGCGAGGTTGCCTCCCAGTCGCGTCGTCTGGACAAGGCAGATGCCGCGATCCGCGAAGCGATCGCCTTGGTACTTGACGTCGATGGCGACGAGTTTGGCGTGGACATCTCACCGGATCTGCGTCACGTCGCGGTGTCCGACGAGACCCTCGAGGCCCTCAAGCTGCGCCAGGCGCTGGCTGAGCTCAGCGACCAGGCACACCGTCGGACTCCTGCCGCGGTGGCCGAGCTTCGGGGCGCTGGACTGACGGTGCGAGACGTCGCTCAGCTGCTCGGCGTGACGCCGTCACGGGTCTCCCAGATCGAGAAGGAAAGCTCTCTGGCGGACTCCGCGTAGCGCCCGGTACTCGGTCGTTGCTGCGGCAGCTCTGAGGTGCCCCAACCGAGGGTCCATAGAGTGGCCCAGCCGGGTCTGTGTCCGTCGCGGTCGCGTGAAGGAGCTGGAGATGCGAGCGAGCCGTTGGGCGATCGGCACGTGCAGCCTGCTCGTCGCCGGCATGGTGGGGGCGGTGCTCGTCAGGCGTTGGCAGTCACAGGCGCTGTCGCCCGAGGAGCCGGGAAGCGAAGAACAGAGCTGGCCTGCTGGCTCACGGGTCCGCTGGGTCGACGAGCCCTACGTAGAAGAGGGTCCGAGCGGTGAACAGCTCGAGGTATGCGTCGGAGATGAGGGAACCGTCGTGATCGATGACTCGCCGACCGAGTTCTGCGTGACCTTCTCAGCTACCGGTGCGTTCTGCCCGCCGCGATCGTCGGTCGTGCTGATCGAACGAGCCACGGAACACGAGCGATAGCGCCCGGACGTCTCATGTGGATCTGCGGTGTCTGGAGCGGCGGCGTTGGCAGAGTGATGTCGCATGCTGGGACAGCTGACGTGACCGCGTCAGGTCGTGTCGGCGGGTCGAGCGCTACACGCCGACGGTGGCCCAGATCGCGAAAATGGCGAGACCGATGATCACGGCCACGACTCGGGACACCACGACGTGGCGGGTGCGCCTTGACAGGTCACCCAAACCGAACGCAACCATCATCACCGCAGCGAGTGGTGCCGTACCGGACACCGATCTGCCGCTGAGCTGATCGATGACGACGCCCCCGGCTGCCAGAACGAGGAACGCCATCGAGGTCCAGAACGCACCGGCCCGCGAGGCGGGAGTGCGGATGAACCCGTTCCAGATCCGTGTGCGCAGCGAATCGGCAGCAGGTCCCTCGGACGTCGTGATCGCCGTCCACACGGCGACGCCCGTCCCACCCCAGGACCGAGCACCAACGCCCTCATGGTTGTGTGGGGGTGGGATGTTGGGCCCGCGGCCTAGCGTCCT
>JAFIEQ010000086.1 GCA_020832455.1 Nitriliruptoraceae bacterium | reverse complement strand
GTGATCGGGGGGGTGGGACGTCGGGGCGGTCGAGGCGGTCGAGGCGGGACGCCCTGCCGTTCGCGCGTCAGGGCCCGCGGGCGCCGACGAGCTGGCGCTGCTCCGCGGTGCGCCGGGCCGCGTCCAGGGCACGACGCTTGAGCTGGTGGATCGCGGCCTCGGTGCGCCCGAGCTCCTGCGCCAGCTCCGCCGCGGACGCGCCGTCACCGACCATGCGTCGCAGCACGTGGCGGTGCTCGGGCTTCAGATCGTCGAGCAGCGCACCCGTGGTCTCCACGACGCGGTCGAGGTCCCGTTCGGCGACCGTCGCGGGATCGTCGTCGTCGATCGCGGCGGCCTCGGGCACCTCGTAGCCACCGTGGTGGCGCTCCGCCGCCGAGCGGACGTGGTCGCGGAAGGTGTTGCGCGCGATCGTCGCGAGCCAGTTGCGCAGACTCTCCGGCCCACGCCACTCGAACTGGTCGAGCCGGTACAGCGCCTTGACGAACGTGTCCTGCGTCAGGTCGGCGGCGAGCTGACGGTCCCCCGCGGTGTTGCCCAGCTGGATCGCCAGGACGATGGCGTGGAACTGCGCGTAGATGCGCGCCGCGGCGGCCCGGTCACCGGCGAGGGCGTGCTCGACCACCGCACGGAGCTCCGCTCCGTCCGTGTGCGGCGCAGTCGCGACGGCCGTGGCGACCCCCTTCCCGACATCGGCGTGACCGCGCTCGATCGGGACGACCGAACGCGGGCAGTCACATAGCGTACGGCCCGCAGCCACTCAGGGTGACCGTCCGCGCGGGCGCACGGGGACCGATGCGCCGGCCGCTCACCGGGGGGACCCGGCCCGCGGCGCCCGCAGGGGCGAACGGACACCACGGGATCGGGGGCTCGTTCTCCAGCATCGTCTCAGAAGTCCCTGCAGCACGCTGGCCCAGCGGCCACGGGTCGAGCGACCGCCGCACGACGCCGGCGGAACGGTCCCGACCACCAACCCGTCGGCGCGGGTGTCGGGGTCGGGACCACGCCGCGTAGGCTGCCCGGCGACCCGGACGCCGGACCACCCGTCCCGGCCACCACCTCGACCCCAGGAGCCACCTCGATGGCCACGATCTACTACGACCAGGACGCCGACCTCTCCCTCATCCAGGGCAAGAAGGTCGCGGTGCTCGGCTACGGCAGCCAGGGGCACGCGCACAGCCTCAACCTGCGGGACTCCGGGGTCGACGTGCGCGTGGGCCTGCGTGCCGGCTCGAGCAGCCGCACCCGCGCGGAGGAGCAGGGCCTCCGCGTGCTCGACACCAACGAGGCCGCGGCCGAGGCCGATGTCATCGTCGTGCTCGCCCCCGACACGGCCCAGAAGGGCATGTGGGCCGACGGGCTCGCGGACGCGGTCGAGCCGGGCAACACGCTGGTGTTCGGCCACGGGTTCAACGTGCACTACGGGTTCATCGAGCCCCCGGAGGGCGTCGACGTCTTCCTGGTCGCACCGAAGTCCCCCGGGCACATCGCCCGCCGCATGTACGAGCAGGGACAGGGTGTCCCGGGGCTCGTCGCCGTCCACCAGGACGCCTCGGGGAGCGCGCTGGACCTCGGCAAGTCGTACGCCGCGGCGCTCGGCCTGACCCGTGCCGGCGTCCTGCAGACCACCTTCGCCGAGGAGACCGAGACCGACCTGTTCGGTGAGCAGGCCGTGCTCTGCGGCGGGGTCAGCCACCTCGTCCAGGCCGGGTTCGAGACGCTCGTGGACGCCGGCTACCAGCCGGAGGCGGCCTACTTCGAGTGCCTCCACGAGCTGAAGCTGATCGTGGACATGATGTACGAGGGCGGGATCTCCTGGATGCGCCACTCCGTCTCCACCACGGCGGAGTACGGCGACTACGTCTCCGGGCCGCGTGTGATCAACGAGGCGTCGCTGAGCGCGATGAAGGACATCCTGACCGAGATACAGGACGGCTCGTTCGCCAACCGGTTCATGGAGGAGATCGAGTCCGGGGGTGCCTACTTCGCCGACAAGCGCGCGGAAGGCAAGGCCCACGAGGTCGAGGTCGTCGGCCGGAAGCTGCGCGACATGATGCCGTTCATCGACACGCCCACCGAGGAGCACTGAGCGCGCAGCAGCATCCCGCCGCCGCGCTCACGTGAGGGTCAACCCCAGCATCCCCGCGAGCGCGGCGGCCGTGGTCACCACCCGGTCGGCGCCCGCCCCCTCGAGTTCCGCGCGGTCGCCGGCACCCCAGGTGACCCCGACGGTGCGAACCCCGTGCGCGCGGCCCGCCTCGATGTCGTGGTGGCGATCACCGATCATCACGACCTCGTCGGCATGCAGTCCGTCGGCCAGGTCCTCGAGCGCTCGCCCGAGCGTCTGCGTCTTGGGTTCCGCGCCGTGGTCCGCGACCGGCGCGTGGACCGCCACGAACCGTGGTGCGAGCCCGACGTGATCGAGCAGCGGTCGGGCCTGCGCACCGGGCTTGGACGTCACCACCGCGCTGGTACGCGTCGGATCCGCCCCGGCCGCGTCGAGCAGCGCCTCCATCCCGTCGATGATCGTGGTCGTGCGCCGGGACTCCGTCGCGTACACGGCCCGGTAGGCGTCCATCAGCGCCGGCGCCAGGCCGCGATCACGGTCGGCCTCGGTGAGTACGCGCTCGATGCTGTGCCGCAGCGGTGGACCGACGACCCAGTGCAGCTCGGCCGCGGGGATGTCCGCGACACCCGCGTCGGCCAGGGCGACGGACAGCGACGTCGTGATCGCCGGGGTGGAGTCGACCAGGCAGCCGTCGAGGTCGAACAGCAGCAGCCGGCACGAGGGGTCCAGCGGGGCGAGCGGGGTGACCATCGGGGCTCCAGGGTCGGCCGGCGACGCGGGGCGTGCGAACGGCTCAGCGCAGACCGGGTGCCGTCGGCGTGAGCTCGGCGAACGTCCACCCATCGAGCAGCGCCGGGTCGTCGTCGATCCACGGGCCCGCCAGCACGGACGCGAGACGCTCGCTCACCACGGGGTCGGCGAGCCGACGCCCGACCCGGGACGGCGTGCCGCCCGAGCGGTCCACCACGGTGTCGAGGTAGCCGGCCAACGACCGTCGTTGCGGCCCGTCCGCGCGGACCACCAGGTGGCCCTCACGGCTCGACGAGCGCGCCCGGTCGAACGCGACGACCAGTTCCGCGAGGTCGTCGACCCGGACCGGGGCGACCTCGGTCTCGAGCACCTCGGGGTCCAGCCCGCCGGTCACCAGCGCGTCACGGAACCGCGGGGTGTCGACCGGTCCGCAGCGCAGCACCACCGTCGGGCAGGCGACCTCGGCGATCAACGCCTCGGCTCGGGCCTTGGCGCGCCGGACGGGATCGGCGGCATCGTGCCTCGCACCGGGCAGGGACAACGTGATGATGCGCTTGACCCCGGCGCCGGTCGCGGCCCGGGCCAGCGTCTCGGCCGCGACGACGATGCGTCCCGGTTCGCTCGTGAACAGCCCGCCGCCGACGTGCACCACCGTGTGCACCTGCTCGAGCGCCGCCTCCAGGCGGCCCTCGTCGTCGATGGTCGCCTGGACGACGAACGCGCCGCCCGCACGCAGCGAGCCCACGTCTCCGTCCGCACTGACGCGCACCTCGCCGCCCTCTTCGAGCAGGCGGGTCGCGAACCGGCGGGCGAGCGGTTCGTGGGCGGCGGTGACGAGGACGGGCATGTCGGGCAGGCTACTGCGGCGTCGCGCGTCACCGGGTGCAGGTCGGTGCCCCACCGACCGACCGCACCGCAAGCTGCCCGGACCCGAAGCCCACCACGACCACCCCGAGGGATCGCCATGCTGGATCTGGAACTCGCTCGCGCCCTGCACGAGGCCGGCCTGCCCTGGGAACCGTGCGAGGGCGACCGCTTCATCCTGCCCGATCACGACCTCGACGGGCGGGTCTTCACCATCTCCGAGATGGTCGTGGAGGTGCGCCGTTCGCCGGTCGGCGACCTCATCGCCTTCAACGGCACGACGGAGTGGGCGCTGGACGCGATCGAGCAGGCCGAGGCGGTGTGGATCCCCCGCGAGGAGCAGCTGCGGGAGTCGCTCGGGACCGCGTTGCTCTCGCTCGCCAGGCTCGGCGACACGGGCTGGCGGTGCACCTACCGGGCCAGCGAGGACCTGCGCGAGGTGGAGACCACCACCGCGGTCGACGCCTACGGGCGGGCGCTGCTCGACGTACTCACGTCGGACTGAACGGCCTGTCCCGTGCCGGGCGTCCCACCGTCCGGCCGCACGTCCCCGCGCCCGACCTCAGATCTGTGGGGTCTCCTGGTAGCTCCCCCACACCGACTGCAGCGCGGCGGAGACCTCGCCGACGGTCGCGTCCGCACGGACCGCGTCCATGATGAGCGGCACCAGGTTCTCGTCGGTCGATGCGGCCGCGGTCAGCCGTTCGAGCGTCGTCGCCAGGGCGGTCTCGTCGCGGGCCGCACGGACGGCCGCCAGCCGGGCGTTCTGCTCGCGTTCCACCTCGGCGCTGATGCGCAGGATCTCGAGCTCCTCGTCGTCGTCGTCGACGTGGGCGTTGACCCCCACCATGCGGAAGTCGCCCTTGTCCATCCGGTTCTGGAACGCGAACGCGGCATCGGCGATCTGCGAGGTGAAGTAGCCCTGATCGATCCCGGCGAGGATGCCGGAGGTGACGGTGTCGTCGGTCGACATCGCCAGGATCTGGGCGAACTCCGCCTCGGCCTGGCGCTCGATCTCGTCGGTGAGCCACTCGACGTACCACGACCCGCCGAGCGGGTCGATCACGTTGGTGACCCCGGTCTCCTCCGCGATCACCTGCTGCGTGCGCAACGCGACCTTCGCGGCGTGGTCCGAGGGCAGCGCCAGCACCTCGTCGAGGGCGTTGGTGTGCAGCGACTGCGTCCCGCCGAGCACGCCGGCGAGCGCCTCGATGGCGGTGCGCACGATGTTGTTGTCGGGTTGCTGGGCGGTGAGCGACACGCCGGCGGTCTGGGTGTGGAAGCGCATCAACATGGCCTTCTCGGCCGTCGCGCCGTAGCGCTCCTTGAGCCACCGCGCCCAGATGCGCCGACCGGCCCGGAACTTCGCGATCTCCTCGAAGAAGTCGATGTGGGCGTCGAAGAAGAAGCTGAAGCGCGGCACGAACTGGTCCGGGTGCAGGCCCCGCTCCATGCCGAGCTCCACGTAGGCGAAGCCGTCGGCCAGCGTGTAGGCGAGCTCCTGCACGGCCGTGGAGCCGGCCTCGCGGATGTGGTAACCGGAGATGGAGATGGGGTGGTAGCGCGGGGTGTGCTCCGTGCAGAACTCGATCAGGTCGCCGATGAGGCGCAGGTGCGGCTCGGGCGGGAACAGCCACTCCTTCTGCGCGATGTACTCCTTGAACATGTCGGTCTGCAGCGTCCCGCCGAGGTCCGCGAGCGACCAGCCCTGGCGTTCCGCGGCGACGGCGTACATGCAGAACAGCGTCACCGCCGGGGCGTTGATCGTCATCGAGGTCGTGATCTCACCGAGCGGGAGTCCCTCGAACAACGCCTCGACGTCCGCGACCGTGTCGATCGCCACCCCGCAGTGCCCGACCTCGCCCAGCGAGCGCGGGTCGTCGGAGTCGAGCCCCATCAGCGTGGGCATGTCGAAGGCGACCGACAACCCGTGCTGCCCGCCGGTGACCAGGTCGTGGAACCGCTTGTTGGTCTCCGCCGGGTCGGCGAAACCCGCGAACTGCCGGATCGTCCACGGCCGGGTGCGGTACATCGAGGCGTAGACCCCGCGGGTGTAGGGGTAGACCCCCGGGTGCCCGATCCGGTCCGCATCCACCTCGACGTTGTGGGGGCCGTAGAGCGGCTCGAGCGGGATGCCCGACAGCGTCGTCACCTCGTCCTTGCGGGCGGGTGCCGCGTCGAAGGCGGCGCGCCAGCGGTCGTACTGCTGCTGCCAGGACGAGGACGATGCGGACATGCCGGCTCCCGACGACGCGTGACGCGTGCGATGAGGTCCCAGCCTACGGCGCCGGTACTTGGACGTCCAAAGGTCGTGGCACCGCGCCCGGTCGCGCCGGGGTCGCGGCGCTCGCAGCTCAGGCGTCGAGGTCGCCCGCAGCCGTGCGCATCGCCGTCAGGTCCTCGACGACCCGGCGTGCGGCCACCTCGTCCAAGCCATCGGCGCCGAAGCGGATGGCGCCGAGTTCCTCGGTGGCACGGTGCGCCAGCGCCCGACCGGCGTCGGTCAGCCGGGCGAGCGTGGTCCGCCCGTCCGTGGGGTGCGGGACCCGAACGACCAGCCCCGCCGCCTCGAGCCGATCCACCGCGTTGGTCACCGACGCCGGGTGGACCTGCAGCCGCTGCCCCATCTTGCCCAGTGGCAACTCGCCCTCGCGGCTGAAGGTCAACAGCACGAGCGCCTCGTAGCGGGCGAAGGTCAGGCCGAGCGGCTTGAGCACCTCGTCCACACGGGCCAACAGGATCTGGTGGGCGCGCGTGATGGAGGTCACGGCCGCCATCGCGGTCGGGTCGGGCCAACCCCAGCGGCGCCAGTTGCGCTCCGCCTCCGCGATTGGGTCGAACCCCGGTCCCGCCACCCGATGCTCCTGACGACGACCTCGTGCCGCGGTCCCGCGGCATCGGCGCAGGCTAGGACACCCGGGGAGCTACGCTCGCCAGCCGTGTGTGGACCGGTGCCGATGGAGGGGTGGAGGAGCGTGACGGGACCGCTTGCCGCTCGCTCCGATCGGGAGCTCATCGCCGCGGCGCAGGATGGTCAGCGCGAGGCGCTGGCGGTCCTCGTGCACCGTCACGCCCCGCGGGTCCTGGCCGCTGTCGACGAGCGGCGTCGGCCACGCGATGCCGCCACGGCGACCTTCGTGCAGGTCCTCAAGGACCTACCGGACGCCGACCCGGACGGCGACGTGACGGCCTTCATCGACGCGCGACTGCCTCGCGCGGTCCGCGGCACGACGATCGAGGCACCCCCGCCGGCCCCCGCCGAGGACGTCGACGCGATCTGGGGCGAACTCGACGCCCGCTGGCCCGACGGGCGCCGCTCCTGGTCGATCCCCCGATGGGTCGGCTGGATCGGCCTGGTGCTGCTCATCCTCGGGCTGTCGGCGCTGCTCCCCTACGTCGCGCTGAGCGCAGGCGGCACCGACGACGCGGGCCCGCAGATCCTCGACGCGCTGGTCGCCCGGCCCTTCGACGAGGAGATCGTGCGCGAGTCCGCCCCGGAGTTGACCGACGCGGACGACGAGGAGTTCCCGGAGCCGCCGGTGTTCCGGTTCCCCGACGTCGAGGAGCCGGATCCCGTCCCGGACCCGGAGCCCGCGCCGGAGCCCCCGCCACCACCAGCGTCCGAACCGCCCCCGCCGCCACCACCGCCGCCGCCGCCGCCGGCTCCCGAGCCGGAACCCGAACCGGAGCCCGAGCCCGAACCCGAACCCGAGCCGGAACCCGAGCCGGAACCCGAACCCGAGCCGGGACCCGAACCCGAGCCGGAACCCGAGCCGGGAACGGAGCCGGAGTCGTGACACCCGATGATGCGGGCCTCGCACGTGCGGGTGGCGGCAGCCTGCCCGACGGGCTCGACCCCGCGCAGCACGGGGTCGGGGACATGGACGCCGAGGCGTTCCGTCGCCACGGTGCCGCGGTCATCGACTGGATCGCCGACTACCTCGAGGGCATCGCCGACCGGCCCGTGCTCGCGCAGGTCACGCCCGGGCAGGTCCGGGGAACGCTCCCCGCGCACCCACCGAGCGATCCCGAACCCTTCGATGCGCTGCTGCACGACCTCGAAGCCCGCATCCTGCCGGGTGTCACCCACTGGAACCACCCGTCGTTCCACGCCTACTTCGCGATCACCGGCTCCGGTGCCGGCATCCTCGCGGAGGCGATCACCGCAGCGCTGAACGTCAACGGGATGCTGTGGCGGACCTCCCCCTCCGCGACCGAACTCGAACAGCTCGTGCTCGACTGGCTGCGGCAACTGCTCGGCCTGCCGGCGGGGTTCGACGGGATCATCTGCGACACGGCGTCGATGTCCACCATGCTGGCCCTGGCCGCCGCGCGGGAGCGCACCGACCTCGACATCCGGCAGCGCGGCCTCGCGGGACGCACGGACGTGCCACCCTTGCGCGTCTACACCTCGGAGCAGGCGCACTCGTCGGTGGAGAAGGCGGCGATCGCGCTCGGCCTCGGCCGTGACGGTGTCCGCACGATCGCCGTCGACGACACCTACCGGATGCGCGCGGACCTGCTCGCCGAGGCGATGCGTGAGGACGTGCGCTTCGGCTACCGGCCGCTGGCGATCGTGCCCACCGTCGGGACCACGGCGACCACCTCCATCGACCCGGTCCCGGCGATCGCCGACGTCCGCGACGAGCTCGTGGCGGAGCTCGGGCACGACATCTGGCTGCACGTCGACGGGGCGTACGGCGGGATGCTCGCCGTCTGCGAGGAGCGCCGTGGGGTCCTCGACGGCGTCGATCAGGCCGACTCCTTCGTGACCAACCCGCACAAGTGGCTGTTCACCCCGATCGACTGCTCGGCGCTGTACCTGCGGGACCCCTCGGCACTGACCGACGCGTTCACCCTCGTCCCGGAGTACCTGACGACCACCGACGACGGGGTCACGGACTACATGGACTGGGGGGTGCAGCTCGGTCGACGCTTCCGGGCGCTGAAGCTGTGGTTCGTCATCCGCTACTTCGGATCCGACGGGTTGGCCGCCCGCATCCGCGAGCACGTGGCCCAGGCGCAGCGGCTCGCCGAGCGGGTCACGGCGGACGCGGATCTGGTGCTCGCCGCGCCGGTGCCCATGTCGACCGTCTGTCTGCGTGCCGACCCGGCGTGGCTGCCGACGCCGCCGCCCCTGCTCGACGAGACACCCGACGGCTCGGCCGCCCCGGACGACCCGTTGCGCAACCCCGACCCGGCGGTCCGACGGGGGGCCGTGCTCGACGAACTGAACCGCGCGTGGATGGCGCGGGTCAACGCGAGCGGCGAGGCCTTCGTGTCCCACGCGGTCCTCGACGGCCGCGTGGTGTTGCGACTGGCGACCGGGAGCCTGCGCACCACCGACGAGGACCTGGCGCGGACCTGGGCCCGTCTGCGCACCGAACTCGATCACCTCCGCGACGGCGGGTGATCGACCCAGACCGGAACTGCCGGCGAGGTCGCGGTCAGCGCAGCGCGTCGGCCAGCATGGTCTGCGCGTCCGTGAGGACCGCCTCGAGGTGATCGGTGTCGCGCAGGCTCTCCGCGTAGATCTTGGTGATGTCCTCGGTCCCGGAGGGACGCGCGGCGAACCAGCCGTTCTCCGTGGTGACCTTCAGCCCCCCGATCGGCGCGTCGTTGCCCGGGGCGGTGGTGAGCACCGCCGTGATCGGCTCGCCGGCCAGCGTGTCGGCGCGCAGGTCGTCGGGCTGCAGGGCGCCGAGCGCCGCCTTCTGCGCCGGGGTCGCGGGTGAGTCGACCCGTCGGTAGGCGGGCCGACCGAAGCGTTCCGCGAGCGCCTCGAAGCGCGCGGTCGGGTCCTGCCCGGTCCGCGCCGTCATCTCCGCCGCGAGCAGGCAGGCGATGATCCCGTCCTTGTCGGTGGTCCAGACACCGCCGTCACGGCGCAGGAACGAGGCGCCGGCGCTCTCCTCGCCGCCGAACCCGATGGTCCCGTCGGTGAGGCCCTCGACGAACCACTTGAAGCCGACCGGGACCTCCAGCAGCCGCCGGTCGAAGGAGCCGACCACCCGGTCGATCAGCGACGAGGACACCAGGGTCTTGCCGATCCCGACCTGCGGACCCCAGCCGCGCTCGCGCAGCAGGTGGTCGATCATGACGGCGAGGTAGTGGTTGGGGGCCATCAGCCCCGCGCCGGGCGTGACGATGCCGTGCCGGTCGCCGTCGGGGTCGTTGCCGAACGCGAGGTCGTAGTCGTCCTTCAGCGCCACCAGCCCGGCCATCGCCGCCGACGACGAGCAGTCCATGCGGGTACGGCCGTCGTGGTCGGGTGGCATGAAGGCGAAGGTCGGATCGACGGTGTCGTTGACCACCGTGACGTCGATCCCCAGCCGATCAGCCGCCTCGCCCCAGTAGGCGACGGTCGCCCCGCCGAGCGGGTCCGCACCCAGGCGCAGCCCGCTGGCCGCGATGACCTCGAGGTCGACCACCTCGGACAGGTCATCGAGGTAGGCGCCGAGGTAGTCGTGTCGCCGGACGTGCGCCCCCGCCCGCTCGATCCCGATGCGGTCGATGTCGCCCGGGGCGGCCAGCAGGTCGTTGGCGAGGTCCTGGATCGCGCCGGTCACCTCGGAGCCGGCCGGCCCACCGTGCGGCGGGTTGTACTTGAACCCGCCGTCCTCGGGCGGGTTGTGGGACGGGGTGATGACGATGCCGTCGCCGGGACGGTCCGGGTGACGCAGGTTGTGGGTCAGGATCGCGTGGGAGATCACCGGGGTCGGCGTGAACCCGTCGGCCCCGTCGATGCGGACGTCCACCTCGTTGGCGACGAGCACCTCGATCGCGGTGCGGAACGCGGGCTCGGACAGCGCGTGCGTGTCGCGGCCGAGGAACAGCGGCCCGGTGACCCCGGCGTCGGCCCGGACCTGACAGACCGCCTGCGTCGCGGCGAGGATGTGCGCCTCGTTGAACGAGGTCTTCAGGCTCGTTCCCCGGTGCCCGGACGTGCCGAACGCCACCCGCTGGGATGGTTCCGCCGGGTCGGGCACCTCGTCGTGGTACCGGGCGACGAGCGCGTCGACGTCGATCGGGATCTCGGCCATCGGGGCTCCTCTACTGCACACGGGCTGCACACGGTCGGACGAACCGGACGGTACTCGGCCGATCAGCGCCTACGTTGTCCCCCGCCAACCATCGGCCCGGTCCGGGCACACCTCGACGTGCCCCGCCCGCGGCTGCCCCGCTGCTCACGAGGACCATCCGACATGCCCGACGCGTCCGTCCGCGCCAAGCTCCACCGTCTCGCCGGCAACCTCCGCTGGTTCTGGCACGCCCCGACCCGGCAACTGCTCGACGAACTGGCGGCCGAGGTGCCCGCGCAACTCGCCACCAACGGGGCCATGCGCCACCGCCGGCCGCCGGCCCAGGTCATCAACGACCTGGACGATGCGACCATCGACCGGCTCACCGCCGACCCGGCCTTCACGCCGCGCCTGGATGCGCTGATCGCCGGCCTCGCCGAGGACCTGGAGGACGGCGCGTGGTACGCCGAGCGGTGCGCCGCGGGCCAGGCGGATGCCGACGCCCGACCGGTCGCCTACCTCTCCGCGGAGTTCGCCCTCGCCGACGCGTTGGCGACCTACTCCGGCGGGCTCGGGGTGCTGGCCGGGGACCACCTGCGCTCCGCCTCGGAGCTCGGGCTCCCGCTGGTCGCGGTCGGCCTCGCCTACCGCGACGGCTACTTCCGCCAGACCATCGACGAGCACGGCCAGCAGCACGCCCACGCGGCCCGCAACGACTGGGCGGACCTGCCCGTCACGCCCGTCCTCGACGACCTCGGCGAGCGCATCAGCGTCGAGGTGGCGGACGGCGACGGGTCGCTGCGCGTGGTCGCGTGGCAGGCCCAGGTCGGTCGGATCCCGCTGATCCTGCTCGACACCGACATCCAGGACAACGCCGAGCACCACCGCACCATCACCCACCAGCTCTACGGCGGTGACGACGACATGCGCGTCCGCCAGGAGATCGTGCTCGGGATCGGTGGCGTACGCATGCTGGCCGCGATGGGCATCGACCCGGCGACCTACCACCTCAACGAGGGCCACGCGGCGTTCGCCGGCCTCGAGCGGCTGCGGCTGCACCGTGAGGCCGGCCTCGAGCTCGACGCGGCGCTCGACGCGGTCCGCGCCGAACTGCGGTTCACGACCCACACCCCCGTGCCGGCCGGGCACGACACGTTCCACTACGACCTGGTCCGCCACCACCTCGGCGCGCTCCCGGAGGCACTGCAGCTGAGCTTCGAGGGCCTGTGGGACCTGGCCACCGGGCCCGGGGAGCCGGCCTGGAACCAGACCGTGCTCGCGCTGAAGCTGTCGGCGACCACCAACGGCGTCGCCCGCCTGCATGGCGCGGTCTCCCGCGGGATGTTCGCCTACCTGTGGCCCGAGCGTCCCGCCGACGAGGTCCCGATCGATCACATCACCAACGGGGTCCACCCGAGCTCGTGGGTCGGCCCGGAGGTGGCCGCACTGCTCGACACCCACGTCGACGGTTGGCGTCGTCGGTGGGATGCCGCGCGGTTCGAGGCCGTCCGCGACCTGCCGGCCGACGCCCTGTGGGAGGCCCACACCGCGGCCCGGCACCGCCTGATCGCCGCCGTGCAGGCACGGCTCGATGCACAGGCCGCCCGCGCGCACGGGATCGCCGACGGCGCCGGCCTCGACCCGGACGCGCTGACGATCGGGTTCGCGCGTCGGTTCGCGACCTACAAGCGCGGCACGCTCATCGCGCGCGACGTCGATCGGTTGGCGTCCATCCTCGCCTCCGAGGACCGACCCGTGCAGCTGCTGATCGCCGGCAAGGCCCACCCGCGCGACCAGGACGGGCAGGCGCTCATCCGGGAACTCGTCCACCTCTCACGCGATGGCCGCCTCGCCGGACGGCTGGTCGTGGTGGAGGGCTACGACCTCGCACTCGGCGGGCTGCTGACCGCCGGCTCCGACGTGTGGCTCAACACCCCGCTGCGTCCTATGGAGGCCTCCGGGACCTCCGGGATGAAGGCCGCGATGAACGGCGTGCTCAACGTGTCCGTGCTCGACGGGTGGTGGGACGAAGCGGTCACCGACCTCGCCCCGCTGGCGGATGTCGGCATCGGCTGGGTGATCGGCGACGCGCACCAGCGGGACGACCGTGAGGCGCAGGACGCCTTCGATGCCGATCACCTCTACCGCGTGCTCGCCGACCAGGTCGTGCCGACCTTCCACGACCGCGACGAGCACGGGCTGCCCCAGCGCTGGATCGCGATGATGCGTGACTCGATCCGGCTGTGTTCGCCGGCCTTCTCCAGCCACCGGATGGTCGCGGACTACGCGGCGCGCTACGGGTTGATCCGCTGAGCAGCCCGGGGGGCCGCTCGCCTAGCCTCCCGTGCAGGTGATCCGGGCGTGCTCGAGCGCGCCCGACCCAAACGAACGGGAGACGCGCGATGGCTCGACGCAACCCCACGGTGTTCGGTGTGGTGCTCGCCGGGGGCGCCGGGAGCCGGTTGATGCCGCTGACCCGTGACCGGGCCAAACCGGCCGTGCCCTTCGGCGGCAACTACCGGCTGATCGACGTCGCCCTGTCCAACCTGGTGAACTCCGGCTACCGCAAGATCGCCGTGCTGACCCAGTACAAGAGCCACTCGCTCGACGCCCACCTGGCCAAGACCTGGCGGATGTCGCAGCTGCTCGGCAACTACGTCTCGCCCGTCCCCGCCCAGATGCGGACGGGCGAGTCGTGGTTCCAGGGCTCAGCCGACGCGGTGTTCCAGAACCTCAACCTCATCCGTGACGAGGCGCCGGACTACATCTGCGTGTTCGGTGCCGACAACCTCTACCGCATGGACGCCTCCCAGATGGTCGAGGCACACATCGACTCCGGCGCCGGCGTCACGGTGGCGGGGCTGCGGGTGCCCATCGAGCAGGCTGGCGCGTTCGGCGTCATGGAGGTCGGCGAGGACGGGCGCATCACCGACTTCCTGGAGAAGCCCTCCGACCCGCGTGGGCTCGCCGACGACCCCACGCAGGTCATGGCCTCGATGGGCAACTACGTGTTCACCACCGAGGCGCTCGTGGAGGCCGTGACCCGCGACGCGCAGGACACCGGCAGTGGCCACGACATGGGCGGCGACATCATCACCGGCTTGGTCCAGGGTGGCGACGCCGCCGTGCACGACTTCGTCCGCGACAACGACGTCCCCGGCTCGACCGACCGCGACCGGGGCTACTGGCGCGACGTCGGCACGATCGACGCCTACCACTCGGCACACATGGACCTGATCAGCGTCCACCCGATCTTCAACCTCTACAACCTCGACTGGCCGATCTACACCTGGCACGACCCGCTGCCGCCGGCGAAGTTCGTCTTCGACGTCGACGATCGACGTGGTGCCGCCTACGACTCCATGGTCTGCCAGGGCGTCGTGGTCTCCGGGGGCACCGTGCGCCGTTCGGTGATCAGCCCACGGACCCAGGTCCACTCCGGGGCCCTGGTCGAGGACAGCGTGATCCTGCACAACGTCGACATCGGCCGGGGCGCCATCG
Organism: Nitriliruptoraceae bacterium; assembly: GCA_020832455.1. Classification (GTDB taxonomy): domain Bacteria; phylum Actinomycetota; class Nitriliruptoria; order Nitriliruptorales; family Nitriliruptoraceae; genus PWLR01. The sequence continues at coordinate 4,332 of JAFIEQ010000086.1, read as the reverse complement.
TCCGCCACGCGATCATCGACAAGAACGTGCGGGTCCCCGCGGGCGCGCGGATCGGGGTCGACCTCGCCCGCGACCGCGAGCGCTACGCCGTCTCCGAGGGCGGCAACGTCACGATCGGCAAGGACGACGTCGTCGAGCCGGACTGACCCGGCCGCCACGCCACGCCCGCTCGCTCCCCCGACCTCGAGGGCCGCATGACCACGTCACCCACCGTCGGCATCCTGACCAAGGAGTACCCCCCGGAGGTCTACGGTGGCGCCGGCGTCCACGTCGGCGAACTGGCCCGGGCCCTCGCGGCCGAGGTCGATGTCCGGGTCCACGCCTTCGGCGCCCGACGCGACGATCCGTTGGTCGCGGCGAGCTACCAGGAGTGGGACGCGCTGGCCGGCGACGCGCCCCACCTCGCGGCACTGCGGACCGTCTCGGCCGACCTCGCCATCGCCGCCGGCGTCGAGGGCGTCGAGCTGGTGCACAGCCACACCTGGTACGCCAACCTCGCCGGCCACCTCGCGAAGCTGATCCACGACGTCCCGCACGTGGTCACCACACACAGCCTGGAGCCGCTGCGACCGTGGAAGCGCGAGCAGCTCGGCGGCGGGTACGCGCTGTCGTCGTTCTGCGAGCGCACCGCCATCGAAGGCGCGGACGCGGTGATCGCGGTGTCCGCCGGGATGCGCGACGACGTGTTGCGTGCCTACCCGCAGGTGGATCCCGCACGGGTCGAGGTGATCTACAACGGGGTCGATCCCGACGCCTGGTCCCCGGTCACCTCCACCGCGACGCTGGAGGAGCAGGGCGTGGACCCGACACGTCCCTACGCGATCTTCGTCGGGCGGATCACCCGCCAGAAGGGGGTCGTGCACCTGCTCGACGCGGCCGAGCACCTCCCGAGTGGCAGCCAGCTGGTGCTGTGCGCCGGGGCGCCGGACACCCCGGAGATCGCCGCGGAGTTCCAGGCCCGGATCGCCGAGCTGCGTGCCGGCGAGGTCGACCTCGTCTGGATCGAGCAGATGCTGCCCCGCCCCCAGGTGGTGGAGCTGCTGTCGCACGCGGCGGTGTTCGTGTGCCCGTCGATCTACGAGCCGTTCGGCATCGTCAACCTCGAGGCGATGGCGTGCGGCATCCCGGTCGTCGCCTCCGCCGTCGGTGGCATCCCGGAGGTCGTCGTCGACGGCCAGACCGGCACCCTGATCGGCTTCACCCCTGGCGACGACGCGATCGGCAGCCCCGCCGACCCGCAGGGCTTCGCCCGGGAGCTCGCGGCCGCCGTCACCGGCTACCTCGAGGATCCGGGGCGCGCGGCCGGCCAGGGCCGCGCAGGCCGGGCACGGGTCGAGTCCACCTTCGGGTGGCCGGCGATCGCGGCCGAGACCGCGGCGCTGTACCGGCGTCTGCTCGGCTGATCGGGGCGCCACGGTCGGCGGCGTTCAGGCCTCGGGCGGGAACAGCACGTCGGGGTTGAGCAGACCCGTCGGATCGAGGGCCGCCTTGATGGCGCGCATCGCCGCCACGTCGTCGGTGTCCCGGTGCAGCGCCATCCAGGGCAGCTTCGCCCGACCGATGCCGTGCTCCGCGCTGATGCTGCCCCCGAGCTCGACGGTCAGGCGCAGCACCGCGTCGTCGATCGCGTGCCCGGACGCGTCCGCACCGACCACGTTCACGTGCAGGTTGCCGTCCCCGAGGTGGCCGAACAGCACCGTGCGTGCGCCGGGATCGATGGCCTGCACGACCTGCGGCACCCGCTCGGCGAAACCGGGCAGCGCGCTCGCCGGCAACGACACGTCCAACTTGATCGGCACCCCCAGGCTGTTGATCGCCTCCGTGTGACCTTCGCGCAGCGCCCACAGCCGGGCACGACCCGGGCCGTCGGTGGCGACCGCGACGTCACGGACCTCGGGCAGATCGGCGAGCGCGCCCGCCAGGGCGTCGGTGGGGTCGGCACGGTCGGCGCACTCGAGCAGCAGGTAGGCCGGCGCGGGCTGCGGGAAGGGCGGGGTCGTACCGCTGACCGAACACACCAGCTCGACCCCGTCAGCGAACATGAACTCCGCCGCCTCGAGCGCGGCCACCTCGCCGCGGACGGCGGCCAACACCCGCTGCGCGGCCGCGACCCCGTCGACGGCGACGAGCGCGACCACCCGCTGCGCCCAGGCCGGAGCCAACCGCAGTCGTACCCGGGTGACGATCGCGAGCGTGCCCTCGCTGCCGGCGATGAGGCCCGGCAGGTCGTAGCCGGCGTTGTCCTTGACGAGCCCCGACAGGCGACGCACCACCCGACCGGCGGCGGTGACCGCCTCGATCCCGACGACCTGGGCCCGCATCGCGCCGTAGCGCAGGACCCGGACCCCGCCGGCGTTGGTCGCGACCATCCCGCCGATCGTCGCGCTGTCCCGGGCACCGAGGTCGACGGGGAACGCCAGACCGGCGGCCCGCGCGTGGGCCTGCACGCGCGCCAGCGTCGCGCCGGCACCGACGGTCACCTGGGCTGCCTCGAGGTCGACCGGGTCCAGCGCATCCAACCGGGTGCAGCTGATCACGACCTCACCGTCTCCTGGCACACCCCCACCGACCAGGCCCGTGTTGCCCCCCTGGGGGACGACCGGCACGCCGGCGGCGGCGCAGGCGCGCAGCACCGCCGCCACCTCGTCGGTGTCGCCGGGTCGCACCACCGCTCGGGCCCGTCCCGTGAACCGCCCGGTCCAGTCGGTCTCGTGGGGCGCGGTGAGATCCGGGTCGGTGAGCACGTGGCGTGCCCCGACCGCCGCCCGCAGCGCGGCGAGCAGTGGCTCGTCGGGGTCGGCGGTGGCGCTCACCGGTCACCTCCACGCATCGGAGTCGAGTGGCGGGCACGCCGGCGACCCCGTGACGAGGTGGCCGCGAGCACGCCCGCATGGGGAGCATGCCGCACCACCGGCCGCCCCGCCGCACGCGTCGTCACGCGACTTTCCGCGCATGGACGTCCACTGCTCGCGATACTGCGCGCCACCGACGACGACGATGACGAGCACGACGAGGTGACGACGATGACGAGCACACACGGCGACCACGACCGACCGCTGCGGGTGAAGACCCGGTTGGCGTTGCTCGGTCGTGGTGAGCCGCGTCCCGGCCAACCCCTGAACGTCCCGATCATCGCCGCATCGAACTTCCACGCGAGCACGGGTCCGGAGCTCGGGCGCGGGTACGCCCGCAACGACGCGACCCCGGGATGGGAGGCCTTCGAGGCCCTCATCGGCGACCTGGAGGGGGGCGCGGCGGTGGCCCTCGCGTCCGGGATCGGCGCCATCGCGGCCGTGCTCGACCTGCTGCCGGCCGGCGGTCGGGTGCTGGTACCCGAGGACAGCTACACCGGGATGCGCGCGCTGGTGACCGACGGCGCGGCGGCGGGAGGTCGTTGGAAGGTGACGACCGTCGACATGACGCGCGACGACGCGCTGTTCCCCGCGATCGCGGACGCCGACCTCGTCTGGCTGGAGTCCCCCAGCAACCCGATGATGCACCTCGTCGACATCGCCGCCGTGACGGCGGCCGCCGCGGATGCCGGCGCGCTCGTGGCGGTGGACAGCACCTTCGCGACCCCACTGCTGCAGTCACCGCTCGAACTCGGCGCGGACCTGGTGGTCCACAGCGCCACCAAGTTCATCGGCGGGCACTCCGACCTGCTGCTGGGTGTGGTGGCCTGTGCCACCGATGAGCTGCACGCCGCCGTCCGCCGCCGCCGCGAGGTCGCCGGGGCGACGCCCGGCGCCCTGGAGTGCTTCCTGGCCCTGCGTGGCGCGCGCACCCTGGCCCTGCGTCTGGCCCAGGCACAGGCCACGGCCACCGCACTGGCGACCCGGCTCGAGGCCCACCCGGTCGTGCAGGCGGTGCACTACCCGGGTCTCCGCTCGCACCCGCGGTACGCGCTCGGGACGACGCAGATGCGTGGGCCCGGCGCCGTGCTCAGCTTCGAGGTCGCCGACGCGCCGACCGCCGATGCACTCTGCGAAGAGCTCCGCGTGGTCACCAACGCCACCAGCCTGGGCGGGGTGGAGACCACGATCGAACGGCGTGCGAAGCTCCCCGGGCAGCAGCACGTCCCCGCAGGGCTCCTGCGCCTGGCCGTCGGCTGCGAGCACCTCGAGGACCTGTGGGACGACCTGGACCGCACCCTGCACGAGGTGACGGCGGCCGCCCGGGCCATCGCCGGCTGACCGGCGCCCCCCGGCCCCGGGGGGGGGCCGCGCGGGGGCGGGGGGGGGGGCGCGGGGCGCGGGGGGGGGGGCCCCCCCCCCCCCGCTACGTCCCGTCCTCGAAAAGATCGGATTGCCCCGGCTGGCGCGGCGCCTCCAG
>JAFIEQ010000085.1 GCA_020832455.1 Nitriliruptoraceae bacterium | reverse complement strand
GGTCGTGCGCGGGCCCGACGCGCAGCGGCGCCGACCGCAGGTCGCTCAGCCCGTCTCGGCCTGGTCGGGGACCGCCGTGTCGGTGACCGGTCCGGCCAGCGCCAGCCACGACACGACCCCGGCGGCGATGGCCAACGTCGCCGCCGCGGCGAACGCGGTGCGACCCCCGAAGGCGGCGTAGAGCGCACCGCCCGCGAGCGAGCCCACGATCGGGGCGACCCCGCTGGCCACGGTCTGCAGCGTCCCCTGTCCCAGTCCACGGGAGCGCCCCGGGACCAGGTCCGCGACCAGCACCACGGATCCGACGTGCACCAGCGCGTAGGCGACCCCGCTGGCGCCCCAGACGACCGAGATGATCGCGGGATCGTCGGTCGCCATGAACGCGACGAAGCACAGGCCGTAGGCCAGACAGCCGCCGAGGTAGACCCACCGGGCCCCGAACGTGCGGCTGAACCACCCGGTCGAGAGCATCACCGGGATCTCGACGATCGCGGCCACCGCGGCGCCGACCCCGATCAGCACGAGGCTGCTGCCGACGTCGTCCATCCGGAGCGGGACCAGCAGCGTCGTGGCGGACAGGGCCACGTTCACCAGCAGGACACTGCCGAGGAAGAGCGGGAACCTCGGCGCCACCGCGGTCACCGCCGCGAGGGTCGTCAGGAACCCGCGGTGGGTGTCCGCGACGGGCGGGCCCACCGCCCGGCGTGAGCGTCGCAGCGGGAGGAGGCACGCCAGCACCGCCAGGATGTAGACCGGGAGCAACCACTCCAACGAGGTGGCCTGGAACAGCCAGCCGAAGCCGAGGGTCGCCACGGCGAAGCTGACGCTCGCCCAGACGCGGACGCGCCCGTAGTCCCCGCGTCGCCGCCGTTCGAGCTCGTCGAGCGCCACTGCGTCCACCAGCGGGTGCATCGACTGGCTGGCGGCCCCGAAGCACGCGGCGACGGCGATGACGAGCCAGAAGTTCCCGCCGACGACCAGGAAGCCGGCCGCCGTCACCGCTGCCAGCACGATCACCATCCGGAGCATGCCGTGGAGCCCGAAGCGTTCGTCGGCGAGGTGGCCGACGAGCCCGGCGGTCAGCAGCCCGGCGGCGGAGACGATGGCGAGCACGACGCCGATCTCGTCGGCCTGCAGCCCGCGTTCGCGCAGCAACAGCGCGAGGAACGGCGACAGCGCCGCGATCGAGATCCCGAGCAGGACGAACAGACTCTCGAGCCGCCGACCCGGCATCGGTTCCGGTTGCGGTTCGTGTGACATGCGGGACCCACGGTGACACGGACGGCCGGGTCCCGGACCCCGGCGGGATCGTGTCGGACCACAGCAGCGAGGCCATCCTACCTCGCTCGACCGATACGTCATCTAATAAGATGAATGGGTGGGGGCGGCGTGGCCGTGCGGCCCAGGTCGGCGCCGCTCGTGGCGTCCGCTGGCACGAGGCCCGACCGTCCGGCCAGCCGATCGGAGCGCGTCGTCCGGTACGAACGTCGGCACGGGGTGCGCCCCCGATGACCGAGCCGACAGGAGCACCCGATGATCTTCATCACCGCCAAGTTCCAGATCCTCCCGGAGCACGCGGAGGACTGGCCGCGGATCGCGGCCGACTTCACGGAGGCGACCCGCGCCGAGGAGGGCTGCCTGTGGTTCGACTGGTCGCGTTCGCTCGACGACCCCAACGAGTACGTGCTCGTGGAGGCGTTCCGCGACGGCGAGGCCGGCGGGGTGCACGTGTCCTCCGCGCACTTCGCGCAGGCCCAGCGCGAGCTGCCGCCGTACCTCGCGGCCACGCCGAGGATCGTCAGCACGCAGGTCGATCAGCAGGACTGGTCCGAGCTCGGTGAGATGACCGTCGAACGCGACTGACCCGGTCAGTCCTCGGCGCCCTCGCCCCAGATGGAACCGAGCGTCCAGGCGCGCAGGCGGACGTCGGCGACCGCGGCGGGGGAGCCGACCACCTCGACGCCCGTGCTGTCGTCGCGTGCAGGGTAGATCCGGGCGGTCAACGCCACCTCGTCGTCGACGAAGACCTCCACCAGGGAGCGGTCGAGCAGCACCCGTACCCGGCGCACCGGCAGCGCGACACCGGTGTCCCCGCCGAGGTGTCCGCCGGTCGCCGTCGGGTCCAGGCTCGCCCGGTCGCGGTCGAGCCACACCTGCCCGGCCTCTCGGTCCACCGTGATGATGGTGACCTCCTCGAGCCCCGGGGACCGGCGCACCCGCAGCGCGACCGTGTCGCACGCCGCGCCGAGCGCCAGCTCCAGGTCGAGCACGTCCCCGACGACGCCGCCGGCGAGCCAGCCGTCGGGGGTCGGGACCACCTCGACGTCGAGGTGGCGGTCGCGCAGGCCGGCCAGCGCGGGCAGCGGCGCGACCCGTACCCGGTCCTCGACGATCTCCAGCACCCGCGGCGCGCTCAGCACGCCGGCCCATCCCTCCGCCCGCTGGCGATCCGGGGTGCGGGCCTCGGGGCTCCACGCCCAGCTGATCGCGCGCCCGTCCCCGTCGGGCAGCAGGCACGGCGCGTACAGGTCCGGGCCGAGGTCGAGCCGTTGGATCGCGCGCGCCCGGAAACGACCGTCCTCGAGCCGGCCGAGGACCGCCACCGGGTAGTGGATCGTGGTCTCGTCGTGCAGCGACAGCACCAGCGCGTCGGTGTCCGCGCCGCGCAGCACCACCGGGCACTCCCACATGTCCCCGGTCCAGGTGTCCGGGGACAGCTCGCGCAGCTGCGCGGAGGTGAGCGCCGGGCCGAGCGGCTCCCAGGTGACCAGGTCGTGCGAGCGGAACAGCAGCACGGTGCCGCCGACGTCCTCGCTCCCCGCCCCGATGAGCTGCCACCAGGCCCCGCCCTCCCGCCACACGTAGGGGTCGCGGAAGCCGCGCAGGACCCGGTCCGCCGGCGCGGTGGTCACCGGGTTCGCCGGGTCGCGGACCCAGTCGTCCAACCACGCGTCACCGCTGCGCGCCAGGCAGGTCGCCTGTTGCTGGCCCGGGCCGGACGCGCCCCGTACGCCCGTGTAGACCATGACGGCCTCGTCGCCGTCGACCACCACGCACCCGGAGAAGCAGCCGTCGGCGTCGACGCCGTCCGGGTCCGGTGCCAGTGCGGTCGGTCGCCGCTGCCAGTGCACCAGGTCCTCGGTGACGAGGTGACCCCACTGGGGCGCATGCCAGAAGCCCCCGGCCGGGTTGTGCTGGTGGAACAGGTGGACCCGCCCCTGCCACCGCACCGGCCCGGTCGGATCGTTGGTCCACCCCTCGTGCGGGCGCAGGTGGGCGATCGGTCGGTGCTCGGGCACGTGGGCGGTCCTCGGCAGGGGGCGCGCTGCACCACGCCGATGGGCTGGTGCGGTGGATCGCGCGGCGATGACGGCGATGAGCCTGCCACGCGGCTCGGTCCCATGGGCTGGCCCCGGGGGGCATCGACCTCGTGGCGCAACGTGCGTCGGGGGTGGTGCCCGCGCGCGGTCGGACCGGGCAGGGCGCGGAGCGGGTCCGTCCCGCGACCACGCGGTCGGTGCGAGAACCGACGGCGGTCGGACCGGTTCTCGCTTGGGCGGGCCGGTTGGTGCGAGAACTGACGTCGGGCGGGCAGGGCGCGGAGCGGGTCCGTCCCGCGGCGGTCGGGACGGTTGGTGCGAGAACTGGCGGCGGTCGGACCGGTTCTCGCACCGGGCCGGTCGCTGCGATCACCGGCGGCCGGTGGGTCGGGGCGGCGGGCGGCATCGACGCTTGACACCTCGCGCCGGCACTTCTATCTTGCCTAGGTAGCAAACGATTGCAACACGTTGCAGTGCCGGCGCCAGGTGAGGGCGTCGCCAACGTGGGGGATCGCGGGAGGACGCGCGCCGGTCGGCAGCGACACGGCGCGGTGCCACGGCACGGGACACCCGGTGCCGTGGCTCGAGACGGCGTCACCCCACGGATCGTCCGGTGCATGAGGGAGGGCCACCGTGTCCAGGTCGACAGCCGAGTTCGCGCAGACGGCGATCGCCGCGCCAGGGATCCAGTCCGTGGACTGGGAGCAACGGGTCGACTTCGGTCGCCTGCGCGACCACCGCCTCGCCAGAGCCCGTCAGGCTCTCGATGCCAGCGACCTCGGCGCGCTGCTCGTGTTCGAGACCTCCAACGTCCGCTACCTCACCAGCACCCACATCGGCACCTGGGGCTACAACAAGACCGAACGCTGGGCGCTGCTGACCCGGACCGGGGAACCCTGGCTGTGGGACTTCGGCTCCGCGGCGAAGAACCACCGGCTGTACTCCCCGTGGCTGGACCCGGCGCACTCCCGCGGGGGCAACACCGGTCTGCAGGGGGCGATCGATCCGACCAGTGGACTGCCCGCCGGCGCGGCCCAGGAGGTCGCGGCGATCCTGCGCGAGGAGGGCGTCGCGGACATGCCCGTCGGCATGGACGTCACCGAACTGCCGTTCCTGCGCGCGCTCGAGGCCGAGGGCATCGAGGTGCGTGACGGCCAGTCCGTCATGCTCGATGCCCGGGAGATCAAGAACACCGACGAGGTGCTGCTGCTCTCCCAGGCGGCGTCGATGGTCGACGGCGTCTACCACGACATCTACGAGGCGCTCAAGCCCGGGGTCCGGGAGAGCGACATCGTCGGGCTCGCGACCAAGCGGCTGTTCGAGATGGGCTCGGAGCAGGTCGAGGCCATCAACGCCATCGCCGGCGAGCGCTGTAGCCCGCACCCGCACGTGTTCTCCGACCGGCTGATCCGCCCGGGTGACCAGGCCTACTTCGACATCATCCACTCCTACAACGGCTACCGGACCTGCTACTACCGCACGTTCGCGGTCGGCCGCGCCTCCCAGGCCCACCGTGACGCGTACGCCAAGGCCCGTGACCTCATCGACGCCGCCATCGACAAGGTCAAGCCCGGGGTCGGCACCGACGAGATCGCCCGGCTGTGGCCCGAGGCCGACGAGTTCGGCTTCTCGTCCGAGATGGAGGCGTTCGGCCTGCAGTTCGGGCACGGGCTCGGACTCGGGCTCCACGAGCGGCCGATCGTGTCCCGTCTGAACTCCCTCGAGCATCCGGTGGAGGTCAAGGAGGGGATGGTCTTCGCACTGGAGACCTTCTGGCCCGCTGATGACGGCCACTCCGCGGCCCGGATCGAGGAGGAGGTCGTGGTCACCGCCGACGGCTGTGAGCTGCTGACCCTCTTCCCCGCCGAGGAACTCGTCGTCGCCAACGAATACTGAGGATCGAACATGAGCGCCACCACGAAGAGCGCACCGGAGCAGGGCACCGACCACGACGCCGACGACGCGACGCCCGCGACGGGCGACGACGCCGAGGCAGCCACCGCCGACGCGTCGGCGGACGGCCACCTCGACGATGTGGTGCGGCTCGGCCTGTACGAACAGGTCGTGCGCATCCGCACCTTCGAGGAGCGGGCCTACCGGCTGTTCATGGAGGGGCTGGTCAAGGGCACCTCGCACCTGTCGCTCGGCATGGAGGCCATCGCCGCCGGCTTCGGTGAGGCGATGCGCGCCGACGACTACACCTTCTGCACCTACCGCGGGCATGCGCACACGCTGGCACGCGGCACCGACATGGGTGGCGTGATGGCGGAGCTGCTCGGACGCGCCACCGGCGTGTGCGGCGGCAAGGGTGGCTCCATGCACCTCACCAGCGTCGAGCACGGCGCGATGGGCTCCTACGCCATCATCGGCGCCCACCTGCCCATCGCCAACGGCGCCGCCTGGTCCGCCCAGATCCGCGGGACCGGGCAGGTCGCGGTGTGCTTCTTCGGTGACGGGACGACCAACATCGGCGCCTTCCACGAGGCGCTCAACCTCGCCAAGGTGTGGGACCTGCCGGTCGTGTTCGTCTGCGAGAACAACCTCTACATGGAGTACACCGCGATCGGCGACGTCACCGCCGTCGAGCACCCGGCCGCGGACCGCGCCAGCGCCTACGGCCTGCCCTCGATCATCGTCGACGGCAACGACCCGGAGGCCGTCTACGAGGTGGCGACGGAGGCCATCGCCCGTGCGCGGGCCGGTGAGGGCCCGTCGCTGATCGAGGCCAAGACCTACCGCCACGGTGGGCACTCCCGGGCGGACCCCGGGACCTACCGCCCCGCGGAGGAGGTCGAGGCGTGGCTCGAGCGTGACCCGATGCCCACCTACCGCGCCCGGCTGCAGGAGACCGGCATCACCGAGGAACGTCTCGAGGAGATCGAGGCGCGAGCCCAGTCGGACGTCGACGCCGCGACGGAGTTCGCCAAGTCCTCGCCCGTTCCCGAGTTGCAGGCGGCCTACACCAACGTCTGGGCCGATGGAGGTTCGTCATGGCGGAACTGATCACCTACCGCGACGCGGTCGCACGCGGCCTCGCGCAGGAGATGCGCCACGACGAGACCGTGCACTTCATCGGTGAGGACGTCGCCGCCGCCGGCGGGGTGTTCAAGGCCACCAAGGGCCTGCTCGAGGAGTTCGGGCCGGAGCGGGTGCGCGACACGCCGATCTCCGAGGAGGCCATCCTCGGCGCGGCCATGGGTGCGGCGATGACCGGGATCCGTCCCGTGGCGGAGATCATGTTCTCCGACTTCCTCGCCACGTGTTGGGACCTGGTCGCGGTCGAGATCCCCAAGACGCGCTACATGACCGACGGCCAGATCAGCCTGCCGCTGGTGATCCGGACCGCCAACGGTGGGGGACTGCGCTTCGGGGCGCAGCACTCCCAGGCGGTCGAGAACTGGGCGATGTCGATCCCGGGGCTCAAGGTCGTCGCACCCTCCAACCCCAAGGACGTCATCGGGCTGCTGGCCGCGGCGATCCGTGACCCCGACCCGGTGCTGTTCTTCGAACAGAAGTCGCTCTACCCGACCAAGGGCGAGGTCCCCGACGGTGAGATCGTCGACGAGCTCGGCGTCGCGACCACGGTCCGACAGGGCAGCGACGTGACCATCGTTGCCCTGGCGTCCATGGTGAGGCGCGCGGTCGAGGCCGCGGACGAGCTCGACAGCCTGGGCATCTCCGCCGAGGTCATCGACCTGCGATCGCTGGTGCCGCTGGACACCAACACCATCATCGAGTCGGTCAAGCGCACGACCAGGATGATCACGGTGGAGGAGAACCCGCGGCTGTGCGGGTGGGGTGCGGAGATCGTCTCCATCGTGGCCGAGGAGTGCATCTGGCACATCGATGGGCCGCTGACCCGGGTCACCACGCCCCACATCCCGCTGCCGAGCGCGGACGCGCTGGAGGACGAGTTCCTCCCGTCGGTGGAGCGGATCGTCGCCGCCGCGCAGAAGGTGGTGCAGTGACGACGATCACGCCACTGCAGACCACGCCGTCCACCGCCCTGTTCATCGACGGCCGCTGGCGTGACGCCGCCGACGATCGCCGCCTGGAGGTGTTCGACCCGGCCACCGAGGAGCGGATCGCCTCGGTCGCCTCGGCTTCGGTGGTCGACGGCTGCGACGCCGTCGACGCGGCGGCGGCCGCCGGGCCCGCGTGGGCAGCGACTCCGCCGCGGGCGCGGGCGGAGATCCTGCGTCGGTGCTACGACACGATGCTCGCCCACCGTGCCGAGCTCGAGGACCTCATCGTGCGGGAGGGTGGCAAGAGCCGGGGCGATGCCCGGGCCGAGGTCACCTACGCCGCGGAGTTCTTCCGCTGGTTCTCCGAGGAGGCGGCCCGCGCGACCGGGAAGGTGCGCACCGCTCCCGGCGGCGACAAGCGGATCATGACCGTGCTGGAGCCGATCGGGGTCGCGATCCTCGTCACCCCGTGGAACTTCCCCGCCGCGATGGCGACGCGCAAGATCGCGCCCGCGCTGGCCGCCGGGTGCACCGTGGTGCTCAAGCCCGCACCCGAGACGCCGCTGACGGCCCTGCTGCTCGCGGAGCTGCTGACCGACGCCGGCGTCCCACCGGGGGTCGTCAACGTCGTGCCGACCGCCGACGCGCCGGAGGTGGTCGAGGCCATGATGGCCCACCCGGCCACGCGCATGGTGTCGTTCACCGGCTCGACGACGGTTGGACGGATCCTGCTGCGTCAGGCCGCCGATGCGGTGCTGCGCTGCTCCATGGAGCTCGGCGGGAACGCGCCGTTCGTGGTGTTCGCCGACGCGGACCTCGACGCGGCCGTCGAGGGCGCGATGATCGCCAAGCTGCGCAACGCCGGGCAGTCGTGCATCGCCGCGAACCGCTTCCTGGTCGAGGCCCCGATCGCGGACGCCTTCGCCGAGCGCCTCGCGGCCCGGATGGCCGAGGTGCGCGTCGGTCCCGGCAGCGATCCCGACAACGACCTCGGCCCCATGATCCACGCGCAGGCCTGCGCCCGCATCGCCGGTCTGGTCGACGCCGCACGCGCGGCGGGCGCCACCGTGCACACCGGTGGGGGCCCCCGGGACGGGCTGGGGTCGTTCTTCGAACCGACCGTGCTCAGCGGGCTCGCGCCGGACGCGGCGATCCTGCACGAGGAGATCTTCGGGCCGGTCGCGCCGATCGTCGCGTTCGAGACGGAGGACGAGGCGCTCGCCGCGGCCAACGACACCCCGTTCGGACTGGCGGCCTACGTCTACGCCGGCGACCTCGAACGCGCGATGCGGGTCGCGAGCGGCATCGACGCCGGCATGGTCGGGATCAACCGCGGGCTGCTGTCGGATCCTGCGGCGCCGTTCGGCGGGGTCAAGCACAGCGGCCTGGGTCGCGAGGGCGGCCACGACGGGCTGCTGGAGTTCCTCGAGACCAAGTACGTGGCGTTGGACTGGTGAGCGGTCAGCCGCGCCGGGTCCAACGCAGCGTGGAGTCGCGCGGCACGAGCTCCGGGGGCAGCGACAGGACCTTGAGCTCGTCCGGTCCGTTCTCCACGACGCTGACCGCCGTGTCCGCCGCCATCCGCCCGAGTTCGTAGCCCGGCAGCCTGATGGTCGTGATGGGCGGGTCGGTGAAGGCCGTCATCGGGGTGTCGTTGTACCCCACGATGGCCATGTCCAGCGGGCAGGACAGCCCGCGTTCCCCCATGGCCTGCAGGGCGCCGAAGGCCATCAGGTCGTTGTGGGCGAACAGGGCGGTCGGGAGGTCGTCGCTCTCGGCGAGCAGCTGCTTCATGAGCCGCCGGCCCTCCTCGAGACGCGGGCGACCGGCGGCATCGTCGGGCTCGCGGACCGTGATCCCGCTCTCGCGCATCCGGTCGACGAACCCGCGGCCGCGGCCCCGGAACGACGAGACGTCCCGTGGGCCGTGCAACTGGGCGACGCGCCGGTGCCCGTGGCTGATCAGGTGCTCCGCGGCGAGCCGTCCGCCGCGCTCGTCGTCGTGGGTGACGGCCGGGATCCCCGCACCGGGCAGGTGGCGGACGGCCAGAACCAGTGGGATCTGCTCCTGCGCCTTGCGCAGCAGGCGTTCGTCGCCGCTGCGCGCGCTGGCGACGATGACCGCGTCCGCCTGCCGGGAGATGAGGTGGTCGAGGACCCGACTGAGCCGTCCGTGGTCGTCCTGGGTCTCCGCCATCAGGGCCATCAGGCCGCGGCCCTCGAGGTGGTTCTCCACCCCGCGCATGAACGGGGCGTAGAAGGGGTTTCCGAGGTCGGGCACGACCACGCCCAGGGTCTGGGTCCGACCGCGACGCAACCCGCTGGCCACGGCGTTGCGCTGGTAACCGAGTTCGTCGGCGGCCGCCCGCACGCGATTGCGTGTCTGGTCGTTGACCAGCGCACCCCGTTCGGGGTCCAGGGCCCGCGACACCGTGGAGATGTGCACGCCGGCATGGGCCGCGACCTCACGGAGTGTGACCTTCGACACGTGGTGTTCTCCCCTGGGTGCCGCGGCCGCGGACCCCCGTGATGGAGCGGGCTGTTGCATCCCGGGTGCGGGGCCGCACGGCCGCCCGTCCACGACAAGCATGCCAGCCCGTGCGCGCCTCTGACGGGCAACTGGCGGCAGTGTGCGGTACGAGGATGCCCCTGGTGGGGCGGTCTTGACACCGTTGGAGGGACGGTCTATCGTGCAAAAGAAGCAAACGTTTGCTGTCCGATGTTCGACACCGCATCGTGGTGATCGAGGGACACGCGATCGAGGTGGGATCCTCGCCGCAGCAGGCGGATGCGAGCCCGGGCGGGAGATCCGGGCGCGTGACTGGACACCGGCGGATCGGTGGGCGGGCACGTCCGTCGAGACAGAGGGAGCGCAGCGCCATGAGCGAGCAACCGACCGTCGCGTCGGATGCCGGCGTCGGGACCCGGCCCGTCGTCGACGCGCGCAACATCTCCAAGGCCTTCGGTGGGGTGCAGGCCGTCGACGACGTCAGCCTCGCGGTCGTCCCCGGCGAGATCCACGCCGTGGTCGGCGAGAACGGCGCCGGCAAGTCGACCCTGATGCGCACGCTCTCCGGGATCATCGCGCCCGACAGCGGCCAGGTGCTCGTGGACGGGGTCGCGCTCCAGCCCGGTGACACCCGCGCGGCACTCGCCGCCGGGATCTCCCTGGTGCACCAGGAGCTCAGCCTGGTCCCGGAGATGACGGTCGCGGAGAACATCGTGCTGGGCTCGACGCCCACCAACGGCGGCTTCATCGACCGGCGCGAGCAGCGGCGCATCGCCGCCGAGGCCCTCGAGGAGATCGGCGTCACCGTCGACCTCGACGAGCTCATCTCCCGGCTGTCGATGGCGCTGCGCCAGTTCGTGGAGATCGCCCGTGCGGTCGCCCGCAAGCCCCGGGTGCTCATCCTCGACGAGCCCACCGCCACGCTGACACCCGCGGAGACCGACTACCTGCTCGACATGTTGCAGCGTCTCGCGGACCGCGGCCTGGCCATCCTCTACATCTCCCACCGCATCCCGGAGATCTTCCGGATCGGTGACCGCATCACCGTGCTGCGCGATGGGCAGCACGTCGACACGGTCGACGTCGCCGACACCGACCCCGACGCGGTCGTGCGCATGATGGTCGGTCGGGAGCTGGAGGCGACGCTCGGCGAGCACCGCGAGGCCGACCCGGGGGAGGTCATCGTCTCCGCCAAGGGCATCCGAGCACCGGGCGTCAACGGCATCGACCTCGAGGTCCGCGCCGGGGAGATCGTCGGACTCGGTGGTCTGGTCGGGGCCGGACGCACCGAACTCGTCCGCGCGATCCTGGGTGCCGACCCGCGCACCGACGGCGAGGTCACCCTCACCTACGACGGCGTCACGCACCGGATCAACAGCTACGGCGCGGCCATCCGGGCCGGCTTCGGCTACATCCCGGAGGAGCGGCGCACCGACGGCCTGGCGTTGACGATGTCGGTGACCGACAACATCACGCTGCCCAACCGCCGACACCTCTCACGCGGCACCATCCTGGAGCGGGCACGCATCAAGCGGTTCGCAGCGCAGTTGGCGGACGTGGTGGGGTTGCGACCACCGGACGTCTCCCGCGAGGTCGGCCAGTTCAGCGGCGGCAACCAGCAGAAGGTCGTGCTCGCCAAGTGGCTCGGCCGCGAGCCCGTGGCGATCGTCCTCGACGAGCCGACCCGCGGGGTCGACGTCGGGGCCAAGGCGGAGATCCACCGGCTCGTGCGGGAGCTGGCCGACGACGGCAAGGCCGTGCTCGTCGTCAGCTCCGATCTGCCGGAGCTGCTCGAGCTGTCCGACACGATCCACGTCGTCCGTGACGGCCGGATCATGGGGACGCTCGACCGAGCCGAGGCCAACGAGGCCGCCGTCATGGCGTTGGCCTCGGGACAGACCGCCGGCACTTCAGCCGGATCGGACACGACGTCGGAGGTCGACGCATGATGACGGACGAGCCGGTGGCGGAGACGCCCTCCCCGGATCAGGCCGCGGCCACGACCCCCGCTGCTGAGCCCGGGATCGAGGAACGCGCCGTCACGGTCACCGAGTGGATGGCCGACCGGGGCATCTTCATCTTCACCGCCCTGCTGATCCTGGCCGCCGCCGTCTTCATCGACGGCTTCGCGTCCCTGACCAACATCACCGACGTGTTCAACCGCGCCGCACCGATCGGCATCGTGGCGGTTGGCATGACCTTCGTGGTCATCAGCGCGAACTACCTCGATCTCTCCGTGGTCGCGCAGGTCGCGACCTCCGCGGTGGTGCTGATCGCGGTCAGCAACGAGTACGGGTTCGTCCTGGCCATCCTGGCCGCGATCGTGATCGCGCTCGTCTACGGGTTCGTCAACGGCGTCGCGGTCGGCGTCTTCAAGGCCAACGCCGTCATCGTGACCCTGTCGACCACGTTCATCGGCCTCGGGCTCCTGCGGTGGGTCAGCGGCGGCAGCATCTACTTCGGCCCGCCCGACGGTCCGGTCCGCGTGTTCGGCAGTACGCGCCTCGGCCCGATCCCGCTGTCGATGATCGTGCTCGTGGCGATGACGCTGCTGCTGTCGTTCGTGCTCAACCGCACCACCTTCGGCTTCCTGGTCAAGGCCTACGGCTCGAACCGGGAGGCGACGCGGCTCACCGGCGCCAACACGGCCATGGTGGTCATCGGGGCGTTCGTGATCACCGCACTGGCGGCGATGGTCGGTGGGTTCGTGCTCGCCGCGTTCTCCAACACCGCGGTGTCCTCGATGTCGACCGGCTTCGACTTCCGGGCGCTCGCCGCGATCATCGTCGGGGGGACCAGCGTCTTCGGCGGACGCGGCAGCGTGATGCGCACCCTGCTCGGCGTCGTGTTCGTCAGTGTGCTGACCAACATCATGGTCCTGTCGGGGCTCGGGTTCGGCATGCAGCAGATGGCCATCGGGTTGTTGATCGTCGCCGCGGTGTCCGTGGACGCCCTGGCGCGGAAGGCGGGCACGTCATGAGCCAGACCACCTCCGAGCCGACCACCGAGCCCGAGCCCCAGCAGGGCCTGGCCCTCGGGGCTGCTCCCGGCGACCTCCTGCAGCGGCTGCGTACCGCGGTCGCGCGACGCACCGAAGGGCGCGCCGTCGCGCTGCTCACCCTGGTCGTGATCACGGTCGCGATCGTCGAGCCGCGGGCGCTGACCTCCTACCCGGTGACGCTGGGCCGTATCGCGCTGATCGGGCTCGTCGCGCTGGGGCTGACCGCGGTCATCCTCATGGGGGAGCTCGACCTCGGCGTCGCCAGCACGCTGGCGGTCTCCGGCGTGGTCATGGCCAGCTTCGAGAGCCTGACGGTGGGCATCATCGTCGCGCTGCTCGGTGGGCTGCTGATCGGCGTCGTCAACGCCTTCTTCGTGGTCATCGTCGGGATCAACTCCTTCATCGCGACGCTCGGGATGCTGTTCTTCCTGCGCGGTGCGGCGTTCGTCATCTCCGGTGAACAACCGGTCCGCGTGGCCAACGCGGACACCGCGCTGCAGTTCGGTCGACCGCTGGTCGGACCACTGACCCCGCGCATCCTGATCTTCATCGTGGTGTTCATCGCCCTGCACGTCTTCGTCACCCGGATGCGCGTCGGTCGCGAGTTCTACGCCGTCGGCGGGAACCGCGAAGCCGCCTACGACGCCGGCATCCCGGTCGTGCGCCGGGTGTTCACCGGCTTCATGATCTCCGGGTTCGTGTCCGCGCTGGCCGGTGTGATCAACGCCATGGAGCGCACGGCCGCGGATCCGACCGCCGGCGGCACCGTGCTGCTCGCCAGCTTCGCCGCCGCGATCATCGGCGGGGTGCTGCTCAACGGCGGGCGCGGCTCGATCGTGGGCGCGCTGCTGGGCGCCGCGACGCTCGGGATCCTGCAGGTCTCGCTCACGCTCTCCGGCGTCCAGGTGGACGTGCAGAACATCATCATCGGGTCCGTGCTGCTGCTGGCGGTCATCAGCGATCCCGCCAGCGTGCGCCGTGTGATGGCCCGCGCCTCGACGTTCCTCTCGGAGCGTTCCAAGCCTCAGCCTGCTGGTTGAGCTCGAAGCCCGCTGGGAGTCGGCGGGTCCATGTCACGACAGGGAGAACCTCCGAATGAACACGAGACGATCCAGGTTCGTCGGGCTGTTGGCAGCCGGCGCACTCATCCTCGCCGCCTGCGGCTCCGACGATGACGCCACGGACGACACCGGCGACGACGCAGCTGCCGGCGAGGACGCCGCGGACGACGCCGAGATCGACGAGGACGACGTCGTCGGTGACCCCGACGGTGAGTTCGAGGTCTTCGCGTTGCTGCCACAGGGCAACGACCAGCCCTACGGCAGCACCTACCTGCCGCCGATGCAGGAGATGGCTGCGGAGCTCGGGATCAGCCTGACGATCACCAACTCGCAGTACGACGCCGACACCCAGGCCAGCGAGTGCGAGGTCGCCGTCGCCGCCGCACCGGACCTGATCATCCTGTGGCCGGCCGTCGGCGACACGGTGCGTCCGTGCCTCTCCGCCGCGCAGGACGCCGGCATCCCGGTGACCATCACCAACTCGGACGTCAACCCGGAGGACGAGGATCTCACCCGTGGGTACTCGGGCCCCGACACCTACGGGCAGGGCGTCGCCTCCGCGGAGCTGATGTGCGAGGCCGCCGACGGGGCGGAGATCGGGATCATCGTGGTCAACGGTCTCACCGGGAACTCCACGGCCATCAACCGTCGTGAGGGCTTCGTCGACACCGTCGAGGCACAGTGCCCCAACGTGACGATCCTGGCCGAGCAGCCCGGTGACTGGAACGCCGACGATTCGCAGATCGCTGCCTCGGAGATGCTGACCGCGGTCGGTCCCGACAACGTGCAGGGGATCTACGCGGCCGACGACACGATGGCCGCCGGCGCGATCGACGCGCTCGTCGCCCGTGGGCTGGACCCGGCTGAGATGATCATCACCTCGATCGGCAACACGTTCCTGGGCAACCCGCTGGTCATCGACGGCTCGCTGAACGGCACCGTCTTCCAGTCCTCCTCGTGGGACGGCGAGAACGCGGTCACCCTGGCCCACGAGATCCTCACCGAGGACCCCTCGGAGCGCGTCGTGCGCTTCATGCCGGATGTGAAGGTCACCGCGGACAACGCGACCGACGCCGACGTGGCCCCGGAGTGGTAGGCCAGCACGGCTAGCGACCTCGGTGGTCCCGGACGGCGAGCTCCGCCCTACCGGACCCCCCGCCTGCCCAGACCCCCCCGCTTCGCCCCGTGGGGGGCCCGGGCGGGCGCGCGCCCCCCGCGGGCACCCCCGGCGTCCGCTGACGCAGCGGCAGCACACGGAACCGACCAGCGAAGGGAACGGCGAGCGATGGACACGACACGACTCAGCGGCAAGCACGTGTTGATCACCGGGGCGGCGCAGGGCATGGGCGCCGCGGTGGCCAGGCACTACGCGGCCCAGGGCGCCAAGGTCTGCCTCGGCGACATCAACGTCGACGGTGTGGCGCAGGTGGCCAAGGAGATCGAGCAGGACGGTGGCGAGGCGACCCACGTCGAGTTGAACGTCACCGACCAGGACCAGGCAGCGGCCGCGGTGGCCCACACCGTGGAGGCGTTCGGCAGCATCAACGTGCTGCTCAACAACGCCGGCATCAACAAGCCGCTGTTCTTCCTCGACATCACGCGCGAGAACTACCAGAAGATCATGGAGGTCAACGCCTGGGGCAAGCTCAACGTCATGCAGGCGGCGGCCCGGCAGATGAAGGCGCAGGGGCCGCAGGACTCCCCCTACAAGATCATCAACGTCGGCTCGATCCTCTCGCGGGACACCTTCGACGACGTGGTCGTCTACGGCATGAGCCAGCACGCCGTGCTCGCCCTCATCAAGGGTGGGGCGAAGTCCCTGATGGAGCACAACATCACCGTCAACGGCTACGCCCCGGGTGTGGTGCGCACCGAGATGTGGGAGCAGCTCGACCGCGACCTCGTGGAGATCGGGAAGTTCGACAAGCCGGGCGAGTCGATGGACAGCCTGGCCGAGAACATGATCCTGATGAAGCGCTACTCCTACCCGGAGGACATCGTCGGCACGGCGTCGTTCCTCGCCAGCCCCGAGAGCGACTACATGACCGGTCAGCTCATCATGATCGACGGGGGCATGGTCATCCAGTGAGTCCGATCGTGGCGGCACCCGTCCCGCACGCACGGGCGCGGGTGCGGCCCGCCGGGTGTCGATCGGCGCGACTGGCGGCGCCCGATCGGCACCCGACGCACCTGCGTCACCGCCTGCTTCACTCCCGGTGCCGACGATCCGGGGGTGGCATGGTCAGTCGCAGATCTCGCATCCTGCGCCGTGCCGCGCTCGGCGTCGCCGCGATCGTGGTGCTCGCGGGCGCGGCGTTCCTCGTCTGGGCGCTGAACCCCGCGGGGCCCGAGCAGGCGAGCCTCGCCGCGGCGCTCGAGGACGAGGCGATCGAGGTAACCGAGCAGGACGGCACCTGGGTCCTGCGTCCGGCGGACGGGGAGGTCACCACGGGTGTGGTGTTCCTGCCGGGTGCCCGGGTCCAGCCGGCGGCCTACGTGCCCACCTGGGCGCCGATCGTCGCGGAGACGGGCGTGCAGGTCGTGATCCCGCGGGTGCCGCTCAACCTCGCCGTCCTCGCGCGCGGTCGGCCGGCGGACGTCATCGCCGCGGCGCCGACGATCGACGAGTGGTACGTCGGTGGGCACTCGCTGGGCGGCGCGATGGCCACCAGCTGGTTGGGCGGTGCGACCGATGCGCCCGTCGCCGGGGTGATCCTGTGGGGCTCGTACCCGACCCAGGGCGCGGGGCTCGACGCGCGCCCGGAGCTCGCGGCCCTGTCGGTCGGCGGGACCCGCGACGGGCTGTCCACCGTCGAGGATCTCCGGCGACGGGCCGACCTGTTGCCGCCGGGGGCCCAGCTGGTGTTCATCGAGGGGATGAACCACGCCCAGTTCGGGCGCTACGGGGCGCAGCGCGGCGATGGCACCCCGACGATCGACGATGCCGCGGCGAGCGACGAGCTGACCCGGGTGACCGCCGCGTTCCTCACCGACGCCCCGTGACGGCGGCGGCTACGGTCGCCCTCCATCGGACGTGGGACATGACGTGGAACTCGCCATCCTCTCGAGGGCGCCAACGAGCTACAGCACCCGGCGGTTGGTGACCGCGGCGGAGGAGCGGGGACACCAGGTCAAGGTGCTCAACACGCTGCGCTTCGCGATCGACCTGTCCGGTGACGAGCCGGACATGCAGTACCGCGGCAAGCCACTGCCGGACTACGACGCGGTGCTGCCCCGCATCGGCGCGTCGGTCACGTTCTTCGGCATGGCGGTGGTGCGCCAGTTCGAGCAGATGGACGTCTACACGCCCACCACCGCGGCTGGGATCGCCAACTCGCGCGACAAGCTGCGCTCGATCCAGATCCTGTCCCGCCACGACATCGGGATCCCCGCCACCACCTTCGTGCGCGACCGGGCGGACGTGCTACCCGCGATCGAGCGGGTCGGGGGCGCGCCGGTGGTGATCAAGCTGCTCGAGGGCACCCAGGGGATCGGGGTCATCCTCGCGCCCGACACCAAGGTCGCCGAGGCGGTCATCGAGACGCTGCAGAGCACCCGGCAGAACGTGCTGATCCAGCGGTTCGTGGCGGAGAGCAAGGGTCGCGACATCCGCGCGTTCGTGATCGGTGACCGGGTCGTCGCCGCCATGCGCCGCACCGCGCAGGGCGACGAGTTCCGCTCCAACGTCCACCGTGGCGGGACCACACAGGTCGTGGAGCTCGACGAGGAGTACCAGCGGGTCGCGGTCCAGTCCGCCCAGATCATGGGACTCAAGGTCGCCGGGGTCGACATGCTGGAGAGCGACGCCGGCCCCCGGGTCATGGAGGTCAACTCCTCCCCGGGCCTCGAGGGCATCGAGACCGCCACCGACCTCGACATCGCCGGCGCGATCGTCGACTACGTCGCCAACCAGGTCTCGTTCCCCGAGCTCGACGTCCGCCAGCGCCTGTCGGTCAGCGCGGCCTACGGCGTCGCCGAGGTGCACATCGGGGAGGCGTCGGGCCTGGTCGGCATGGAACTGGCCCAGTCGGGGCTGCGCGAACGCGACATCACCGTGCTCACCGTGACCCGCGGCACCAAGGTCGTGCCCAACCCCAGCGGCAAGCGCATTCTGGAGGCCGACGACCGGCTGCTCTGCTTCGGCAAGCTCGAGGAGATGCGCGACCTGGTCCCCGCCCGTCGGCGTCGTAGGGCCCGGCCGTCACTCGACCCCCTGCCCCACGACGAGGTGTCCGAGGACGGTGACGAGCAGGCGGGGAGCTGAGCGCCGCCACCTCGACCCGGGTTGCCGGGCGGTGACCCACCTGGGGTCGCACCTCGGCATCGCCGCGGTGCGCGGGTCAGTCGGCCTCGGGGCGCATGTCGTCCTCGAACGAGGACATGTCCTCGGTGTCCGGGCGGCGCAGCTGGTAGGCCAGCGCCGCCTGGACCGCCTGGGCGGCCCGTCGCGCCGCGGCCTCGCCGGACTCCGCCCGGACCGCCTGGATGCCGGCGAACGCGACCCGCACGACCGTACGGATCTGCACGTCGTCGGCGTCGACGCCCTCGGCGCGCAACGCGTCCCAGAGATCCGGTCCGTCCATGGCGTCCTCGTTCCCTGGAGGTCGGATCGGACACGCAGACCCGCAGGACCCACGGTAGCGGGCCCGTCCGAACGGCCCCGACCGCACGCCCGGCCAGCGCCGCGTGCGGCCCGGTCGCATCCGAGCGTCGTCGGTCAGCGCAGCAGGGCCAGCTGTGCCGCCAGCAGCACGAACACCACGCCGGCCAGCACCAGCGCCGGGACGAGGTTGCGGCGGATGACCTGACCCTCCTGGCCGCTGGCCCCGGTCGCCGCGGTGCCCGGCATCGACGCGGCCGGCGACCCGGCCTTGGCGAGGTTTCGCGCCCGCGTCAGGCCGGCCTACAGCCCACCCACACCGCGTACC
>JAFIEQ010000084.1 GCA_020832455.1 Nitriliruptoraceae bacterium | reverse complement strand
CCCCCCCCCCCGGGCGGCCGCGCCACGGCGGGCGACACGCACCCAACCCCCGCCCCCCCGGGCGCGGGCACCGGGGGGGCGGCCACGCCGGGCGAGCCCGCCGGCGATGCCCCACGCGGTGCCCCCTCCTCCGCGGCCGAACGTGCGGAGCGCAGCGCCGCCACGGAGGCCGACGAGCGCCGCCGCTGGGGACGACGCCTGGCCTGGGTGATCGCCCCGGCGCTGTTCCTGCTGTCCACGATGCTCTACCACGACCTCGCGATGCACACGCCCGCCATGCGCTGGGCGATGTTCCTGGTCGCGACCCCGGTGCAGTTCGTGATCGGGTGGCCGTTCCTGCGTGAGGCGGTGCGTCGCGCGCGCTACCGCAGCGCCAACATGGACACGCTGATCGCGCTCGGCACCAGCGCCGCCTACTTCTACTCCACCTGGCAGCTCGCGGTCGGCGGCATGGAGCTGTACTACGAGGCCCAGGTCGTGATCATCGCGTTCCTGGTGCTCGGCCGCTACCTCGAAGCGCGGGCGAAGGGTGACGCGGGTCGCGCGATCCGCTCGCTGCTCGAGCTCGGCGCGAGCGAGGCCCGCCGCATCGGTCCGGATGGCGAGGAGACGATGGTCGCGGTCGACGACGTGGTCGTCGGTGACCGTCTCAAGGTGCGACCGGGTGAGACCATCCCGGTCGACGGCGAGGTGCTCGACGGCCGGGCCGCGGTGGACGAGTCCATGCTCACCGGCGAGTCCGTGCCGATCGACAAGGCCGCCGGGGACACCGTCACCGGCGCCACCACCGCGACCGGGGGCGCGCTCACGATCCGCGCCACCGCGGTCGGGGCGGACACCGCGCTGGCACGCATCGTGCGGCTGGTCGAACAGGCACAGTCCGGCCGCGGCAGCCTGCAGCGGCTCGCCGACCGGGTGTCGGGGGTGTTCGTCCCGGCGGTCATCGTGATCGCCGTGGTGACCTTCGCGGCGTGGACGGCGCTGACCGGCGATGTCGGCCAGGCCGTGATGGCCTCGGTCGCCGTGCTGATCATCGCCTGCCCCTGCGCCCTGGGCCTCGCGACCCCGATGGCCACCATGACCGGGACCGGCCGGGGCGCCCAGCTCGGCATCCTCATCCGCTCCATCGAGGTGCTGGAGCGCGCCGAGCGCATCGACGCGATCGTGCTCGACAAGACCGGCACGCTCACCCACGGACGGATGACGCTGACCGACGTGATCGCCACGCCGGTGACCGCGGACGCACACGCCGCCGCGGGGACGCCCGGCACGGAGCGCACCGACGCCGACGTCCTCGCCGCAGAACAGACGCTGCTGCGCCGGGTCGCCGCGGCCGAGGCGGATGCGGAGCACCCAATCGCGCGGGCGCTGGTCGACGGCGCCGAGGAGCGGCGCGACGACGGCGCCGACCGGGCGAGCGCCCGGGACCTCGAGGCGCTGGCCGGCCGCGGCGTGCGTGCCCGCGTCACCGACGGCGACGTCGAGGTGGTGGCCACCGTCGGGCGGCGCACCTTGCTGACCGACGACGGGCTCACGCTGGACGAGCAGCTCGCGGCCCGCATCGACGCGCTGGAGGCGCAGGGCCGCACCGTGGTCGTGGCCGGCTGGGACGGCGCGGTCCGTGGGGCGCTGGCGGTCGCCGACTCCCTCAAGGACGACGCCGCGGACGTCGTGGCGGCGCTCAAGGAGCTCGGGTTGGAGGTCGCCATGCTCACCGGCGACAACGCCCGCACCGCGAACGCCATCGCCGCCGAGGTCGGCATCGACCGGGTGCTGGCCGAAGTGCTCCCCGAGGACAAGCAGGCCGAGGTCGAGCGGCTCCAGGCCGAGGGTCGCATCGTCGCCATGGTCGGCGACGGGGTCAACGACGCGCCCGCCCTGGTGCAGGCCGACCTCGGTGTCGCGCTCGGCACGGGGACCGACGTCGCGATCGAGTCCGGCGACCTGACCCTGATGCGCGGCGAGCTGCCCGGCATCGTGACCGCGATCGAGCTGTCGCGCCGCACGCACCGCACGATCCGCCAGAACCTGTTCTGGGCGTTCGCCTACAACACCCTGGCCATCCCGGTCGCCGCGGTCGGGTTGCTGAACCCGATGGTCGCCGGCGCGGCGATGGCGTTCTCCAGCGTGTCCGTGGTGCTCAACTCGCTGCGGCTACGGCGGTTCGCGCCGCGCTGAGGGCGGGCGCTGCGCGCGGGCGGCCCGGCCGTCAGGCGGCGGCGTGCTGGAACCCGTCGGCGACGTCGAGGGCGCGGTCGAGCACCTCGAGGCCCCGCGCGACCTCGTCCTCAGTGATCGTGCAGGGCGGCACGACGTGGATGCGGTTGAAGTTCGCGAACGGCAGCACCCCGCCCTCACGGCAGGCCGCGATCGTGGCGGCCATCGCCGGACTCGAGCCGCCGTAGGGCGCGAGCGGCTCCCGCGTCTGCGGATCGGCGACCAGCTCGAGCGCCCAGAAGACGCCGAGCCCGCGGACCTCACCGACGCTGGGGTGGCGTGCCGCCAGGGCCTGCAGCCCGGGGCCCAGCACGTCGGTGCCGATGTGGGCGGCGTGCTCGACGATGCCCTCGTCACGCATCGTGTCGATGGTCGCGACCGCGGCGGCGCACGCCAGCGGGTGCCCGGAGTAGGTCAGTCCACCGGGGAAGGCCCGGTCGTCGAAGCTGGACGCGACGTGGTCGCCGATCACGACCCCGCCGAGCGGGACGTACCCGGAGTTGACCCCCTTGGCGAAGGTGATCAGGTCCGGGACCACGTCGAAGTGGTCCAGCGCGAACCAGGCCCCGGTGCGACCGAAGCCCGCCATGACCTCGTCCAGGATCAGCAGGATCCCGTGGCGGTCGCACAGCTCGCGGACCCCCGGCAGGTAGCCAGGCGGGGGGACCATGATCCCGGCGGTCCCGGGGATCGTCTCCAGCACGATCGCCGCGATGGTGCCCGGCCCCTCGAAGGCGATGGTCTCCTCGAGGTGGTGCAGGGCGCGCTCGCACTCCTCCTGCTCGGTGGTCGCGTGGAACGCCGAGCGGTACAGGAACGGCCCGAAGACGTGCACGTAGCCGGCGTTGCCGGTCTCGTTCGCCCAGCGCCGGGGATCGCCGGTGAGGTTGATCGCGGTGGTGGTGCCGCCGTGGTAGCTGCGGTAGGTGGACACGACCTTGTGCCGGCCGGTGTGCAGCCGCGCCATGCGCACCGCGTGCTCGAGGGCGTCGGCACCGCCGTTGGTGAAGAAGACCTTGCCCATCCCGTCCGGTGCCAGCGACGAGATGCGCTGCGCGGCCTCCCCGCGACGGTCGTTGGCGTGCTGCGGGGCGATGGTGCACAGCCGGTCGGCCTGGTCCTTGATCGCCTGCACGACCCGCGGGTGCTGGTGGCCGATGTTGGTGTTCACCAGCTGCGAGGACAGGTCCAGCCAGCGCGTGCCGGCGTGGTCCCACACCTCGCACCCCTCGGCGCCGGCGATGACCAACGGGTCGAGCGCGGCCTGCGCCGACCAGGAGTGGAAGACGTGGGCACGGTCGAGGTCGTAGACCTCGTCACGGGTGGCCGCGGTCATCGGTGTCGGCATGTGCATGGTCGCTCCTGCTGGCCGGTTGGCAACGCGTCAGTCGTGCTGGGGGAAGCCCAGGTTCAGTCCGCCGTGGCTGGGGTCCAACCACCGGGAGGTGACGACCTTGCCGCGGGTGAAGAACGCGACCCCGTCCGGGCCGTAGGCCCGCAGATCGCCGAACAGCGAGGCCTTCCAGCCCCCGAAGGACTCGTAGGCGACGGGCACCGGGATCGGCACGTTGATGCCGACCATGCCGACCTCGATGTCGTACTGGAACCGGCGCGCGGCCCCGCCGTCGTTGGTGAAGATCGCGGTGCCGTTGCCGTACGGGTTGGCGTTGACCAGCTCGATGGCGGCGTCGTAGGAGGGCACCCGCAGCACCCCGAGCACCGGACCGAAGATCTCGTCGCGGTAGATGCGCATCTCGGGGGTCACGTGGTCGAACAGGGTCGGCTTGAGCCAGAAGCCGGCCGGGTCGCCGTCCACGTCGTCGAGGTCACGCCCGTCGACGACCAGCGACGCACCCTCCTCGACCCCGATGTCGAGGTAGGAGGTGACCCGGTCGCGGTGCTCGGCGGTGATCAGGGGCCCCATGTCGCACCCGCGGCGGCCGTCGCCGGTCCGCAGCGTGGCCATCCGGGTCCGGATCGCCTCGACGAGGTCGTCACCGATCGGCTCGACCGCGACCACCGCGGAGATGGCCATGCAGCGCTCACCCGCTGACCCGAAGCCCGCGTTGACCGCGGCGTCCGCAGCCAGGCCGAGGTCCGCGTCCGGCAGCACGACCATGTGGTTCTTGGCGCCGCCGAGCGCCTGCACCCGCTTGCCCCGCGCGGTGCCCTGCTCGTAGACGTAGCGGGCGACCGGAGTGGAACCGACGAACGACACCGAGGCGATGTCGTCGTGGGCGAGGATGGCGTCGACCGCCTCCTTGTCCCCGTGGACGACGTTGAACACCCCGTCGGGCAGGCCGGCCTCGCGCCAGAGCTCGGCGAGGAACATCGCCGCCGAGGGGTCCTTCTCGCTGGGCTTGAGGATGACCGCGTTCCCGGTCGCGATCGCGATGGGGAAGAACCACATCGGGACCATGGCCGGGAAGTTGAACGGGCTGATGATCGCGGCCACACCCAACGGCTGACGGATCGAGTGCACGTCGACGTCCGTGGACGCGCCCTCGGTGTACCCACCCTTGAGCAGGTGCGGGATCCCACAGGCGTACTCCACGACCTCGAGGCCGCGCTGGACCTCGCCCAGGGCGTCGTCGAGCACCTTGCCGTGCTCCGCGGTGACGATCGCGGCGAGCTCCTCGCGTCGCGCCGCGAGCAGCTCGCGGAACGCGAACAGGACCTGGACCCGCTTGGCCAGCGACATCCGTCGCCAGTCGCGCCCCGCCGCAGCCGCGACCTCGACGGCCCGGTCGACGAGCGCGGCGTCCGCGAGCTCGACCTGCGCGGCCACGGTGCCCGTCGCCGGGTCGAACACGTCGGCGGTCCGGGCCGTGTCGACCCCGACCGGCCGACCGTCGATGAAGTGGGTGATGCGGCTCGTCATGGCAGGCTCGTCCGTCGCGGGTGGATGCGGCACCGCGGATCGCCCGTCGCGACGGGCCCACCGCACCGCACCCGGACCATCGCGGGTCCACGCGACACCCGCAACCGACGATGTGTACGTTCTCGGCATGGATGGCGGACATGATGTCGAGTACGGCGGTCGACGGGCGCCGAGCGTGCGTGACGTGCTCGCGCTGCCCTGCGTGCGGGCCGGCGCACCGCGACTGCTGGCGGGCGACGGGCGTCTGGACGACGAGGTCCGGTGGGTGCACGTCAGCGAACTCACCGACATCGCCCCGTTGCTGCGCGGTGGCGAGCTGGTGCTGTCGACCGGGATCGGACTGCCGGACGACGACCCCACGCTGACCCGCTACGTGCAGGCGCTGGCCGCCGCAGAGGTCCGCGCCCTGGTCATCGAACTCGGGCGCCGCTTCCAGCGGTTGCCCGACGCGCTGGTCGCCGCGGCCCGCGCCGTGGACCTGCCGCTGATCGCGCTCGAGCGCGAGGTCCGCTTCGTCGAGGTCACCGAGGCCGTCCACACCCGGGTCATCGATGCCCAGGTCGAGCGCCTCCGTCGCTCCGAGCGCATCCACCAGCGCTTCACGGAACTGACCGTCGAGGGCGCGTCGGTGGAACGCATCGCGGACGCGGCCTCGTCGCTGTGCGAGACGCCGGTCGTGCTGGAGAACGCCGACCACCAG
This sequence comes from Nitriliruptoraceae bacterium, assembly GCA_020832455.1. Taxonomy (GTDB): domain Bacteria; phylum Actinomycetota; class Nitriliruptoria; order Nitriliruptorales; family Nitriliruptoraceae; genus PWLR01. The sequence continues at coordinate 12,987 of JAFIEQ010000084.1, read as the reverse complement.
GCCCTGGTCGTGGCGAGTGCCGGCGCGGACGAGCCGTCGCTCGATGCGTTGCTGGTCGACTTCGAGGCCCGCTCACGCGCCATCCCCCACCGGCCGGCCGCCCGCCGGCACCCTGTGGACGACACGGTCGTGTGGACCGTCGTGCCGGTCGCCACCCGGGGTCGCCGGTGGGGTCGGCTCATCGCCATCGGTGGCGGGGTCGAGGACACCGGCAGCGTGCTGGAGCGGACCGCTGCCGCGCTCGCGATCAACCGCCTGTCGGAGCACGACGAGGTCCGGGTCGCGCTCGATGCCCACACCGACATCCTCGACCCGCTGCTGCACGGCAACCTCGACGATCCGGCGGCGCGCCAACGGCTGATGCTCCGAGCCGCCGCCATCGGGGTGCCACTGGCCGATCGCGCGCTGCTCGGGTGCGCGGTCCGCCTCGTCGACGACGACGCGGCCGTGCGCGCACCGGGACGTCTCCAGCGCGACCTCACGGAGCGGCTCCTGGACGCGACCCGTGCCGGCGGCGCCGCCCTGATCCAGCGACGGGACGACGGTCTGGTGCACCTGGTGGTGAGCGCGGCCGGCGACGAGGACCCCCGTCAGGTGGTCCGCGCGGTCACCACCCGCCTGTTCGACGATCTCGCCCGCACGGCGCCGGACGCACGCATCGCGATCGGCATCGGCACCGTGGTCGACGACGTCACCGCGGTGCGACGGTCGGTGGACGAGGCGGCTCAGACCGCCCGGGCGCTGACCCCCGCGACCCCGGATGCGGCCGTGCCGTTCCACGGCCTGGACGACGTGCGGCTCCCGGGGCTGCTCACCTCGCTCATCGGCGACCGCCGGCTGGCGAACTTCGTCGCCCGGGAACTCGGGCCGCTGCTGGCCGACGACGCCCCACCCCACCTGTTCGAGACCCTGCGGGCCGTGCTCGAGCACGGCGGCAACAAGCGCCGCGCCGCGGCGCAGCTCGGGATCTCCCGCACGGCGCTCTACGACCGCATCGACACGCTCACGCGCCACCTGCCCGGCGACATCGACGACGCGGTGAGCCGGACCTCGCTGCACGTGGCCGTGCTGGCCCACGCCATCGCCCGGGACCCGGCGTCGGTCAACGCCGGGCCAGATGCTGGCGCCAGCCCCCCAGGTGCGTGATCTCCTCCGTGCCCTCGACGCCCCACGGCTCCGCCAGGAAGCCGAGCTCCCAGCGTCCGTCGGCGAGTTCGATGCGTCCGAAGCCGAGCGGCGGCTCCAGCAGCGAGGCGAGCGCACCGATGCCCCCGCACGGGACCGCGTGGACCTCGACGTCCAGCGCCGCGCCCCGGTCCGCATCACGGACCATCCCCGGCTTGCCGCCACCGTCCAGCGCGAACAGCCGGTAGTGGGCGGCGGTGGTGGTCGCGCGTAGGAACCGGCTGCCGTGCTCGACGAGCTGGTGGTGCAACGGTTGTCCGCGCAGGTGGGCGCCGACGACGACAAGAGCGACCTCGTCGGCCCGGGGCTGCTCCGCGCCGGAGGTCCGGGGCGCCGGCTGCGTCCGCCCGGTCGCGCCCAGCGGCACCCCGGCGCGCGCGTGGATCTGCTGGCCGAGGCCGGCGAGCGCCCGGTCGCTGCCCCCGGGGCCGATGAGGGTCACCCCGACCGGCCGACCCGACGACGCGATCCCGGCCGGGACGGCCAAGGCGGCGAGCCCGAGCAGGTTCACGAAGTTGGTGTAGTGACCGAGCGCGCTGTTGCGTGCCACCGGATCGGCCTCGACCTGCGCGATGGTGAAGGTGGTCGGGGCGGTCGGGACGACGAGCGCGTCGAGCGCGTCGATCACGGGGAGTACCTGGGCGCGCAGCTCCTGCAACCGGTGGGCGGCGCGGTAGGCGTCGGTGGCCGAGTACCGCCCGGCGGCCTCCAGGATCGAGCGCGTCACCGGGTGCAGGATCTCCGGGCGCTCGGCCAGGACGTCCTCGAGCACCGTGCGACGCTCGGCGACCCAGGGCCCGTCGTAGAGCAGGGATGCCACCGCCTGCAGCGGGGCGAAGGGCACCTCGACGATGTGCACACCGGCGTCCCGCAGCTGCGCGATCGTGGCGCGGTAGACCGCCTCCACGTCGGCGTCGCCGAGGAACTCCAGCTCGTCGGGGACCCCGATCCGGGGCCTGGGCGCCGCCGGTGGGGGCAACGGGTCGCGCAGGTCGAGCTCGCGCACCACGTAGGCGTCCCGCTCGTCGGGTCCGGCCATGACGGCCAGCACGGCGAGGGCGTCGGGCACCGTCAACGCGAACACGGAGACCACGTCCAGCGACCTGCAGGCCGGCACGACACCCGTGGTTGGCACGGTCCCAGGGGTGGGCTTGAGACCGACGACGTTGTTGCAACCGGCCGGCACGCGGCCGGACCCGGCCGTGTCCGTGCCGAGCGCGAACGACACCAGGTCGGCCGCCACCGCGACCGCGGATCCCGACGAGGACCCCCCGGCGATGTCGCGCGGGTCGAACGCCGAGCCGACCGCGCCGTAGGGGGACCGGGTGCCCACGAGCCCCGTGGCGAACTGGTCGAGGTTGGTCTTGCCGATCAGGATGGCGCCGGCCGCGACCAGCCGGTCGACCACGGTGGCGGAGACCGACGCGACGGCGGCGAAGTCGGGGCAGGCCGCGGTGGTCGGGCGGCCCGCCACGTCGATGTTGTCCTTGACCGCGAACGGCAGGCCGTAGAGCGGTAGATCCTGCGGCGCGCCGAGACGGCCGTCCATGAGCTGTTGTGCATCGGCGCGCACCTGCTCGAGCGGACGTCGGTCGATCCAGACGTGGTCGTCGCCACGCGCCTCGATCCGCTCGAACACCTCCTCGACGACCCGGACGGGATCGATCTGCCCACGCTCGTAGGCCGTCCGCAGCGCGACGGCGTCAAGTCCCCCCTGCCATGCGGTCATGCGAGACCCAGGATCGCGGCGAGGTTGCCGCCCTCGACCTTCACGCGGTCGTCGGCGTCCGGCACGGCCTTGCGGATCTTCATCCGCTCGAGCTCGAAATCGCTGCCCGGCCAGTCCGTGCCCATGACGATCCGGTCCGGCCCGACACGGTCGTAGGCCATCTTGACCTCGAGCAGCTGGGTCCCGGAGGTCTCGAGCAGCATCTGCGGGTTGCGTTCGGCGACGATCAGCGCCTCCATCACGTTCCAGATCGTCCCCATGTGCGCGATGAGCACGGGGACCTCGGGGAAGCCCCGACTGATCTCCTCGATGGCGAACGGCCCACAGAACGGATCGTCGAGCGCGTTGACGAGCACGACGAGCCCGGTGCGTCGGCAGGCGTCGAAGACCGGGTCGAGCAACCCGTGATCGGCGAAGTGGTACCCATGCATCGTCGGGTGCAGCTTCAGGCCCTTGAGCCCCAGTTCCGCGATGCGCTCGATCTCCTCCACACAGCCGGCGTCGCGCGGGGTGATCTGCCCGAAGCCGACCAGACGATCAGGGTGGGCCGCCACGGCCCGGGTGATGAAGTCGTTGTCGATGGCCTGCCCGAGCGAGCACCCGACGGCCATGTCGACCCCGGCCGCGTCCATGTCGTCCAGCATGGCGGGCGCGGAGAACTCCTCGGCCGTGAGGTAGTCCGAGGTGCCCGAGGCCTCCCAGACGTTGTTGTAGGCATCGATGATCACGGCGAGCTCCGGGTGGGGACGAGGTCGGCGGGACGACGCACCGGCTCGTACGGCACAGGATCGCAGGCGCGGCGCCGGCCCGATGCGGTCGTGCCGGACTAATGTTAGTACATAACTTATACAGGTTGGGTGGTGTGACGCTAGGGTGCCGCGTCAGGCGATGCAGACCTCGGCGTCCCCTGCCCGCCGATCGTCACCGAGGAGACCCGATGTCCGACGCACCACTGTCCGCGTGGTCATGGCACCACACGGGGACCACCGTCGCCGACGTCGACGTCGCCGTTGCGACGCACCGGGAGCTGTTCGGGTTCGAGGTCGTCTTCGAAGCCCGCGGCATGACCGAACTCATCCGCTCGGTCACGGGCCTGCCGGGTATCCGTGCCGATCTGGTCCAGATGCGCTCCCCCCGTGCGGAGCAGACCCTGGAGTTCATCGCCTACCACGGGCTGCCCGACCAGGTGGACCCGGCGCTGCCGGTCCGTCCCGGGATGGCCCACACCTGCTTCACGGTGCCCGACCTCGACGCGGCGCTCCGGGCGGTCCTCACCCGCGGCGGGCGCCTCTTCGGCGAGGTGACCACGTTCGCGGAGGGCCGGGGCGCCTACTGCCGGACGTCCGCCGGCACCGCCCTCGAGCTGCTCGAGGACGGCCAACCCACCCCCCTGCCCGGATCCGAGGAGGCCTGACCGGTGTCGAACCAACTCCACGAGCACCTCGCCACGATGCTGCGCATCCGCGCCTTCGAGGAAGCCTGCCTCGAAGGTGTCGCCAGTGGGGAGATCCACGGCGAACTGCACACCGCGATCGGCCAGGAGGCGATCGGTGCCGGCATGGCCGGGGTGCTGCGCGACGACGACGCGCTGGTCAGCACCCACCGCAACCACGCGCACGCGCTGGCCAAGGGGGTCCCGCTCGTGCCGATGCTCGCGGAGATCTTCGAGCGGGCCACCGGCCTGTGCGGCGGCTACGGCGGCCACATGCACCTGTTCGACCGCGACCGGCTGTTCTCCACCACCGGGATCGTCGGCGCGACCCTGCCGGTCGCCCTCGGCCACGCCTACGCGATGGTGTTGGACGGCTCCGATGCCGTGGCCGTCGGGGTCACCGGTGACGGTGGCGTGAACACCGGCGGGTTCCACGAGAGCCTCAACCTCGCCGGCGCACTGGCGCTGCCGCTGGTCGTGCTCGTGGAGAACAACGACCTGGCCATCTCCGTGGTCAGCTCCGAGGTGTCCGCGGCCGGCAGCGTGGAACGCGCGCCGGCCTACGCCGCGCGGGGACAGCGCGTCGACGGCACGGACCCCGTCGCCGTCGAGGCCGCCTTCCGGGCCGCGGTCGACCACGCCCGCGCGGGTGGCGGGCCGAGCATCGTGGAGGCCACCTGCCACCGGTTCCGCGGCCACTACGAGGGCGACCCCGACCTCTACCGCAGCGCGGAGGAGAAGGACGCGCTCACCGCCCACGACCCGATCGCGCGGGCCCGCCGGCTGCTGCTCGCGGACGGCGCCACGGAGGCCGAGCTCGACGAGCTGGCGACACGGGCGCGGACCGAGCTCGAACAGGCGCTCGCCGAGGTCCGGGCGGCCCCGGCTCCCGACCCCGCAGGTGCCCACGACCACGTGACCCTGCTGCCGACCGGAGGTCCGCGATGACCACCAGCGCACCCACACGCAACCTCAACGTCTCCTCCTACATCGCGGAGGCCATCCGTCTGGAGATGGAGGCCGACGACGCCATCGTCGTGCTCGGCGAGGACGTCGGCCGGCAGGGCGGGGTCTTCGGCTCCACCCGTGGCCTGCAGAAGCGCTTCGGCGACCGCCGGGTGCTCGACACCCCGATCTCCGAGATGGCGTTCACGGGGATGGGGGTCGGTCTCGCGATGTCGGGCTACCGGCCGATGATCGAGATCATGTTCGTGGACTTCATCGGGGTGTGCCTCGAGCAGGTCTACAACGCGATCGCGAAGAACCGCTACATGTCCGGCGGCAACGTCGCGATGCCGGTCGTGATCAAGACCGCCGGTGGCTGCATCGGCTCCGCGGCCCAGCACTCCCAGTGCCTGTGGGGCACGTTCGCGCACCTGCCCGGCATGCACGTCGTCGCCCCGTCCTCGCCCTACGACGCGAAGGGCCTCATGGCCGCGGCCCTGCAGAGCGACGACCCGGTCGTGTACATCGAGCACAAGGCGCTGCTGCTGTCGAAGTCGGCCGACTTCGCCCACGGGGCCGAGGTCCCCAAGGAGCGCTACACCGTCCCGATCGGCGAGGCCGCTACCGTCCGCGACGGCGGTGACGTCACCATCGCGACGCTCAGCGCCAACGTGCGTGATGCGCTGCGGGCCGCGGAGGAGCTGTCCACCGAGGGCATCGACGTCGAGGTCATCGACCTGCGATCGGTGGTGCCGCTGGACACCGCGACCGTGGCCGCCTCCGTCGCCCGGACGCGACGCCTGCTGGTGGTCGACGAGGACTACCTCAGCTTCGGGCTGTCCGGGGAACTGATCACCCGCGTGCTCGAGACGCTCGGGCCGTCCGGTATCGAGGTGGTCCGGCGGCTGGGGGTCGCCGACGTGCCGATCCCGGCGGCGCGCTCGCTGGAGGAGGCGGTCGTCCCCGGTGCGACGGCGATCGCCGAGGCGGTCCGGGCGATGGCGTCGTGACCACCCCCGCGGGTCCCGGCCCACGTCACGACCGGGTGCTGATCGTCGGCGCGGCCGGCGCGCTGGGCACCGCGATCGCCCGGGCCCACGCCGCCGACGGGGCACGGGTGACGCTGGTCGACCTGCGCGCCCCCACGGACCTCACCGCCGAGCTGCCCGGGACGGGCCACCGCGCGGACGCGCTGGACGTCACCGACCGCGGCGCGGTGCTGGACCACCTCGCCGCGGCCGCGGCCGACGACCCGCCGAGCGCGGTGGTCTACGCCGCGGGCACCAACACCTCGGGCCCGATCGCGGCGTTGGACCCGGCCGCCTACGACCGCGTGATGGACGTCAACGTCCGCGGCGCCTTCCACGTCGCGCAGGGTGTCGCCCGGGCGCTGCTTCCCGTCGTCGACGAGCTGCGGCTGGTCCTGCTCGCGTCGACGGCCGGGCAGCGCGGCGAGGCCGGCGGGACCGTCTACTGCGCCTCGAAGTTCGCGCTGATCGGCCTGATGCAGAGCCTCGCCGCGGAGTTCGCCCCCGCCGGGGCCCGCGTCAACGCGGTGGCGCCCGGCAACGTCGACTCCCCCATGCTGCGCCAGCTCGCCGTCGAACTGGCCGCCCGTGGGGACGGGGACGTGGACGGGGTCCTGCACGCCCTCGCGCAGGAGGCCGTCCTCGGGCGTCTGATCGACCCCGTCGAGGTCGCCCGTGCCTGTACCTGGCTGACCAGTGACGCCAGCGCCGGGGTGACCGGCACCACGATCAACGTCGACGGCGGCATGTTGACGGCCTGAACACGACCCGCCCGTGCCCGGTTCCGACCGTGGCCGGGCCCGAGCGATGGACCGACCGAGTGGAACCGCGATGATCGACCCGCAACGTGTCATCTCCGATACCGGCGACCTCGTCCGGATCGACAGCCAGAACCCGGGCCCGATGGAGTACGCCTGCGCGGACTGGGTGGAGCAGCGCCTGCGTGCCAGCGGGCTCACCCCGCAACGACGCGAGGTCCGCGACGGGCGCGAGAACGTCGTCGCCGTCGTCCCGGGGGCGGGCACCGGACCCCGCTTCGTGCTCGTCGCCCACATGGACACCGTGCCGGTGGGCGACGGCTGGAGCGTGCCGCCGCTCGAGGGCCTGATCCGCGACGGCAAGCTCTACGGCCGTGGTGCGTGCGACATGAAGGGCGGGGTGGCGCTCGCCCTGAACCTGGTCACCGCCCTGGCGGAGCAGCGCATCACCCCACCCGGCGACGTGGTGTTCGCGGCGACGGTGGACGAGGAGGCGCCGGACATGGCCGGCATCCACGAGCTCGTCGAGCACGGCGTGGTCACCGCCGAGGACCAGGTCCTCGCGCTCGAGCCCTCCGCGATGCGTCTGCGTATCGCCCAGATGGGGCTGCGCTGGATGACGCTGACCGTGCACGGGCGCAACGCCCACGCCGGACGGGCCCACCTCGGCATCGACGCCAACCACGTCGCCGCCCGGATCGTCGATCAGCTCAAGCGCGAGATCAGCGCGCTCGAGCACGAGGACCCGCTGCTCGGCCGGGCCCGCTTCACCTGCGGGGTGATCCAGGGCGGGGTCGCGACCAACGTCGTGCCCTCCACCACCCGGGCCATGTTCGACGTCCGCCTGGTCCCGCCGATGACGATCGAGTCGACCGTGGCGATGGTCCACGCCGTCGCGGACGACGTCATCGCGTCGTTCCCGGGCGCCTCCTACGAACTGGAGGGCCTCGGTGCCCCGCGGCCACCGGTCCGTGCGGCCGACGACGCCCACGTGGTCCAGACGCTCGAGGCGGCCTACGCCGAGGTGACCGGCGCGGCGCTGCCCCGCGGCGACAACGACGGTCACGAGGCCTACACGGATGCCTCGATGGTGTCGGCGCTGACCGGGAGCACCAACGCGACCGTGTTCGGGCCGGGGACCTCCGACCTGGCCCACAGCCCCGACGAGCACGTCCCGATCGCCGACCTGGAGCTCGGTGCGCAGGTCCTGGACCGGATGATCGCGCGATGGTGAGCACCCCCGACGACCCGGCCGCGGTCCGCGGGTCGGGCATGGGCGGCGGGGTCGTGCCGGGACTGTTCGACCCCCCGGAGGCGATGCGCCCCACGGTGATCGGGGACCGGGCCGCGGTCGTCGGCGGTCACCACCTGACCACCCAGGTCGCCCTGGAGGTCCTGGCCGCCGGCGGCAACGCGGTCGACGCGGGGGTAGCTGCGTCGATCGCCTCGGCGGTCGTCCAACCCGACATGTGCAACCTCGGCGGGATCGCCCCGATCCTGGTCCGCCGTGCCGGGCAGGCCACGGTCCACGAGGTCGGTGGGGTCGGCGTGTGGGGGCGCGAGGCGAGCCTCGAGGGCTTCCTCGCCCGCCACGGCACGCGCATGCCCCGGGGTGGGCCGATCGCGATCGTGCCGGGCGCCCCCGGCGCGTACCTCGAGTCGCTGGCCCGGTTCGGGACGTGGAGCTTCCGGGACGTCGCCGCACCGGCGATCGAGCTCGCGCACGAGGGCTTCGTCGTCGACCACCGACTGGCACACACGCTGGGCACCATGGTCGACGGGGTCGACTGGACCTCGACGCGCCGCGTCTACCAGCCCGACGGGCAGGCGCTGCGGGCCGGTGACCGCCTGGTCCAACGCGACCTCGCCGGGGTGCTGCAGCAGCTCGTGGAGGCGGAGCACGGCGCGAGCCGGCAGGAGGCGATCGAGGCCGTCCGACGCTGCTTCTACGAGGGCGAGATCGCCCAGCGGATCGCGGCCGCGGTGACCGACGACGGCGGCTGGATGACCCCCGACGACCTCGCGAGCTACCGCACCGAGGTGGCACCGGCACCCGCACGCCAGGTCGGCGAGTGGTCGGTGCACGCCACCTCGACGTGGTCGCAGGGCCTGATCGTCCTGCAGGCGCTCGGGATCGTCGACCCCATGGAGCTCGGGGACGGTCCGCTCGACCCGCGCTGGATCCACGTGGTCACCGAGGCGCTCAAGCTCGCGTTCTCCGAGCGGGAGCGCGCCTACGGCGACCCGTCGGTGATCGACGTGGACGTCGCGGGTCTGCTCGCCGACGACCACCTCACGGCGCTGCGGGCCCGCATCGGCGAGGCGGCCCTGCCCAACCTGCCGACGGTCCCCAACCACCGCAGCACCACCTACCTGTGCGTGGTCGACGCCGCGGGCAACGCATTCTCCTGCGCCCCGAGCGACACGATCGACGGGGCACCGCTGATCGAGGGGCTCGGGTTCATGTGCTCGCCGCGGGGGGTGCAGAGCCGGCTCGTCGCGGGACACCCCAACGTGCTGGCAGCCGGGAAGCGTCCCTGCATCACCCCGGCGCCGGCGATCGCCCTCGCGCCCGGCGAGGCAGACGACGACCAGCGCGTGTGGGCGTTCGGCTGCCCGGGCGGCGACGTCATCGTGCAGGCGATGGTGCAGGGGTTCCTCCACGTCACCCGCGCGGGCATGACCCCGCAGGAGGCGGTGGAGGCCCCACGATCCGCCGGCTTCAGCTTCCCGGGCGGGTTCCACCCCCATCCGGAGGCGAGCGGGGTGCTGTTCGTCGAGGACCGGGTCCCGGCCGCGACCATGGACGCGCTACGGGCCCGCGGGCACGACGTGCGGCCGTGGCCGGGCTACGAGTTCGACGCGGGCTCGGTCCAGATGGCGCTCGACCTGCGGGCGCCGCAGGGTGGGCGACGGGTGCTCGGCGCGGCAGCCGATCCCCGTCGGTCCGCCTACGCCGGCGCCCGGTGAGCGTGCCACCAGGCGATCACGGCGCGCGGCGGGGGAACGGGGCGATACGACCACTGGCGCATCGCGCCGGCATCCGTACCCTGCAGTCAGACTTTATATTCGGTGGTCCGGGCGTGGCCCGCTCGACCTCCGATCGATGACCTGATCGATGACCTGATCGATGATGACCTGATCGACGAGGAGCCTGCCGTGGCCGACCCAGCCGTCGCCGACCGAGACGTGGCCGCCACCCGTGCCGAGCTGATCGCCTGGTTGCGTTCGACGACCCCGGAGACGGTCGTCGCCGAGACCATCGAGCGCATGCGTGGTGGGGTCGACATCGACGACCTGTGGGCCGCCGGGGCGCTGACCGCGGCGCACCACGTCAGCAACCAGGCCCGCAACCTGCTGGGGTTCGTCTCGCACGCCATGATCGGCTGCGAGGACGCCCGGCAGGCCGCCGTCGGCCAGCCCGAGCACATCCAGCAGCTGTTGCTGATCCAGGCACTCGCCCAGGTGGTCGTCGACCTGCACGACCCCTGCTTCTCCCCCTACGAGCTGTTGGACGTCGCCGGCATCACCGAGGACACCCCGCAGGAGAGCATCGCCCAGCTGCGTAGCGACGTCCGCTTCGGCGAGTGGCTGCGCGCCGACCACCGCCTCGTCGGGCTCGAGCGCACCGTGGCACGCGAGGACCTCGTCGACCTGCTGCTCGACATCGGCCTCGAGGGCATGGTCACCGACGACCACACCCTCATCACCCCGGCCCTGTCGCTGGACATGATGGAGCTGACGGGCTGGGACGCCGGGTTCCCCATGCTGCGCGGAACGCTGCGCTACTCCTGCACCTTCCCCCGCGACTTCGGGCCCTACGACCGGGCCACGGCGCTCGTCGAACGTTACGAGCTGCAGGCCGGCATCGCGGCCACCGGCTTCCAGGCGGACCTCGCCGCGACGCTGCGCCGGGAGCTGCTCGACGCGGAACCGGCCGAGCGTCCCCGGATCGTCGCGGAGGCGCTGGCGACGCGTGGCGCGTCCGCCGACACGGCGATGGCGGCCCTGTCGTTGGCGGCCTGCGACATGTACCTGCAGGTCGACCCGGTCCCCCACGACGACTTCGACGCGGTCAGCCGCGAGGTCGCCCCGATCCACATCGGGACCTCGATGAACATCCTGCGCGCCTCGCTCGATCGCATGTCGCCGCGCACGGCCGTGCAGGCCGTACTGGTCGGCGCCGGGCTGCTCGAGCGCGGTCCGAGCGTGCTCAGCGAGGAGTTCGCGTTCGTGCCGTTCGTCGCGTCCCGGGCCTACCCCTACGCCGAGGACGTCGAGGCGCTGCGCAGCGACCCGGCGGAGCAGCTGCTCAAGCAGCTCGACGAGAGTCTGCTCGCCCACGACGCGCGGACCTCCACCGCGATCGTCGCCGCCTACGCCCATGGCGGCGGTGCGCCCGAGCCGATGATCGCGGCCCTGACCGCGATGGCGTGCACCGACGATGGCACGCTGATGCACAACGTCAAGCACCTGCACGCCATGGTCGAGGAGTTCCGTGCCTGCACGGACGACGACCGCTGGAACTTCCTGATCGCCGCCGCGAAGTGGGTGTCGTGGTACGCGGGCAAGGACACCGCGACCTACGAGCGGGCCTCTCGGCTGCTCGGCGCGGCTCAGCCCGCCTGAGCGCGGTCGGTGTCGTAGGCCGAGCGCAGGAACAGGTGGTCGCCGGCTCGACGCACGCTGCGCAGCGCGGTGCGCGTCGAGGGGGTCGGTGACAGGGCCAGGCCCTCGATCAGCCCGGGACGGTGCGCCGCGTCGTCGCTGCCACCGACGAGCACCGGGCTGAGCGTCAGGAACTCCTCGTCGAGCTCCCCCGCGGCGACGAGTGCCCCGTAGACCCGCGGCCCGCCCTCGCACAGCACGGTGCGGACCCCGTGCTCGGCGTGGAGGCGCTGGTGCAGCGCCGCGATGTCGAGGTCCTGCTCCCCGGCCACCAGCACGCCCGCGGGCAGCGCGGACCCGAACCGCTCCTCCAGGCGCACCCGACCGCGTTCGGTCGTGGCGACGACGACCTCCAGGTCGTCCTCGGCGAAGACCGCCGCCGAGGCGGGCAGGTCGCCGCTGCGGGTCAGGAAGACCTGCAGCGGTGACGGGCGCCGGCCCTCCGCGGCCCGGAGCTCGGCGAAGGCGTCCCCGTCACGGGGGAAGATGAACCCCGGTGTCCACAGGTGGTCCGGTTCCGAGCGCAGCGTGTTGGCCCCGACCGTGACCGCGTCGGCGCGCGCCCGCAGCAGCCCCATCAACCACTGGTCGTGGGGGTCGAAGCCACTGACGTCGCCCCCGCCCTCGTGCCCGGGCACGTTGAACGAGACCCTCCCGTCGTGGGACATCACGAAGTTGGAGTAGCGGTAGGGCGCGCCGGTCGTGTCGGGGAGCACCCAGTCCCCGCCGTAGACGGCCCGGAAGACCTCGGGCAGTCCCTGGCCCGCATCCGCGCCGTCGAGCAGCACCTCGAACGGTGCGCCGGGTCCGTGGGGGGCGGTCGGTTCGGTCATCCTCGGTCCTGTGGTCGGGGTGGGCTGCTTCGGGCGAGTCGGATCCGCTCGACCTCGGGTTCGAGCTCGGCGATGGTGCGGCGCACCCGGGCCCGCTCGTCCGCGGTCCGGGCCAGGTCGTGGTGCACCCGTTCGCGGGCCGCGTGCACCTCGTCCGCGGCGCGGTGGCGACCACCGGCCACGACCCGGCTCCCCGCGCTCCACACGTCGGTGACGTCCTCGCGGGTCGCGCCACGGACCAGGTCGTCGATCGGGTCGGGGCCCGGATCCGATGGACGACGGACCGCCACCAGGTCGGCCCGGGCACCCACGGCGATGGCGCCGATGTGCTCGGACCGGCCGACCCCCCCCGCCCCCCCCCCGGTGGCGACGACCCCCCCGTCCCGCGGCGAGCAGGGGCGGCCCCCGG
>JAFIEQ010000083.1 GCA_020832455.1 Nitriliruptoraceae bacterium | reverse complement strand
CCGCGCCAGCTGCGATGGGGGTCGTCAAATAGTCTCTGGCCCCGCAACGAGCCCTTGAGAACGGGCTCCGGTACCTTGAGCCGCACGCGCTCGCGTAGTTCGCGCAGGCAGGCATCCAGCAGCCGCTCGTGGGTGTTGATGAAACCGCCGGGCAGCGCCAACAGGCCCTTGCCGGGCGCCGCAGTACGACGCACCAGCAGCACATGCCCAGATTGCACCACGACGGCGTTCACGGTAACGAAAATCGGAGGGTAGGGGGCGTCGCTCCAGGCTTGGCGGTACTGCTCGAGCAGCTTCTGCTCTTCCATCAGCTGCCGGTGTGCCTCGCTGCCGGCAAAGTCGCGCAGTGCATCGCATACTCCGGGAGGGAGGTCGTGAGTCGCGCCAGTGCTGAGGTAGTCTTCGGTGGAAGAGGGTGAGCGGAACAGACGCTCACGGATCTGACTCGCTGAAATTACGTCCACCAGCGGTACGCTGACCGACTCCCACTGCGGGAACAGCGCCAGGTAATAACTCGACTGGCCGCGACTGGCACCAATCAACCCGATGCGCGGCAACCTGGCGTTATGATGTCCTGCAATGTCACGTACTTTGCGCTGCACGTCGCGCACCCAGACGTCATTGTTGTACAGCGCATCCAGCAGCGGCACGATTTCGAGTCGCGAATTGTCCTCATCGTCGAAGCAGCTGCGCAAGAGCGCCTGGCGTTCATCGAAGCGCCATGGGTTGCGCAGCGAACGCGCCTGCCAGGCCGACCCCACCAGCACGATGACCTGGCGTGCATGGCGCAAGGCTTCGTTGATCACGGCAAGGTGACCCAGGTGCGGGGGCTGGAAGCGTCCGATGAAAACGAGACAGTCGAACTGGTGATCGGTGTCGCTCATCGGGATTTCCTTTGCTGCTGACCTGGGGGCACCATTATGGGCGCGGCTAGCCAGGAGCTGCAATGCGCTCCGTTGGCCGACAAGGGCTTTACATTTGCGTATGCTGAAGAGGGGAATTGCCCAGGAGGTTCCGTGCATAGATTCTCGATCAAATTCTGGTGGAACACGCTTCAGCAAGCCTTCAGCCTGTGGCTGGAGCGCAATGCTTTCAGCTATGCCGGTTCGCTGGCTTTCTATACGCTCTTTTCGCTGGCACCGACGGTGATCATTGCCGTTTTCGTGATCGGCATAGCATTCGGCGAGGATGCGGCTCAAGGACAAATCGTCGCTCAGCTCCAGGGCACCCTTGGCGAAGAAGCGGCGCGGGCGGTGGAGCAGGCCGTGGCGGCGTCGCGTGTCGAGGAGACGGGTATCCTGCCGTCCCTGCTGGGGTTTGGCGGATTGCTGATCGGGGCGACCACGGTCTTCGCTCAGATGCAGTTCTCGCTCAATACCATCTGGGGCGTGACCGCCAAGCCAAGTCGAAACAGCGTGCTGCTGTTTCTCAAGCAGCGCCTGCTGTCGCTGGCGGTGGTGCTGGCGATCGGCTTCATTCTGCTGGTTTCGCTGATGGTGGGAATCATGCTGCGTGCCATGCTGCAAACCGTGGGTGACACCATGCCGTTGATGGGCCCCCTGGCAACCGGGGCGGAGTTCGTCATTTCCATGGTCGTCATCGCCGCGCTTTTCGCCACCATCTTCAAGGTCCTTCCGGATGTGGTGTTGGGTTGGCGGGACGTACTGCTGGGGGCCGTGGTCACGGCGCTGCTCTTCGCCATCGGTCGCAGCGCCATTGCTGCCTATCTGGCCTATACCGCTACGGCTTCGACCTATGGCGCCGCCGGTTCGGTGGTGATGATCCTGCTGTGGGTCTACTACAGCTCGCTGATTTTGTTGTTCGGTGCCGCCTTCACTCGCAGCTACCTGATCGCCAGGGGGCGCCCGGTGGTGCCGCGCAACAGTGCGGTGATCGTCAAGCACGAACTGGTGATGGAGTGACGCACCAAATAGCGTGAGCAGGGCGGGGGCCCGCGGCGCCCCGCCCCGGGTTAAAAACGGAACGGGGTTGGGGGGCCCTTTGTGCGGCCCCACCGCGGGGGGCTTGTGGGGGGGCGGGGGCCGGGCAGCGTGATGGGGGCGGGCGCGGTCGCCCCCCCACCCGGCGGACGACGAGCGGGACGCGTAGACGATGCCGGCGATCCCGAGTGGCAGGCAGCACAGCAACGTGACGACGATCGACTGCCACAACCACGGATCGGGAGCGGTGCCCGCGGGTGTCGGCGGTTGGAAGCCGCCGACAGCCGGCTGCGGGCGGACGGCCGGGGCGGTGTGTTCGGTCCACGCGGTCCCGTCCCAGTAGCGCTGGAGGTCGGGGCGGTCGGGGTCGGGGTACCAGTTGGCGGGCGGGCTCTGGCTCATGGGCGCTCCGGTCGGGTCGCGAGGCACGGACCCGCGTCCACGGCGAGGTCGTGCCGGTGGTCGGCGCCGCCGGAACCCCGCGTCACCGTGCGCCGTCACCGGGACCACCGCACGTGCGTGGTCGATCGCCGGGCCGGCGGGCTGCATGTTGCCAGAGCGCTCCCCGCCGGGGGGCCTACCTGTCGTTGGTCTCCGCTCGGGGCGAGCTCGGGGGGCGGGTGTCGTTCCGATGCGCACGAACTGGGGTGGGTGCTGTTGCTCGTGTGACCAGACGAGCAGAGCAGCGGGGGCGACGTCACGGCGGGGGACCGTGCACCGCGGGTGCTGGTCACCGTGAGGACACGGCGGTTGCCGCGATGTTCGCGGGCGTGGCGCTGACGGATATCGGCCGCCGTGCCGCGAGCGCAGCCTGGTTGCGTAGCGGAAGACGCACCCAGCGCGGCGATCGCTACGCAACGCCCGGATCATCCACTCGGCGGCCGGCACGTCCTGTCCAGATCGCTCACACCTTGTCTGAGCAACCTGAGAGGCCGGGTAGGTGCCTGGCGGTGTCTTCGGCACGTCGCGCGACGGTCCACTGCCGGCCTGGGTGTACGCGAACCGCCGCATCCGGGGATGGCAGCGGGCACGATGGGCCCTTGGGAGCTCGAGCGACCATGGAGGCGGTAGGTGGCAACGTTCAACGACGAGCGGAAGCCTGGGTGGGCGGCGCTGAGGCGGGGCCGCGGCCGGTTCGTCGTCCTGTCCGGTGTGCTGCTGGCGCAGGCATGCACCGCTGATGCGGTGACGCTTGGTTTCGGGGCCAGCGACGTCGAGCAGATCGAGGTGTATCTCTACGAGTTCGCGGCCGAACCGGCCGAGGTGTCCCGGTCGGTGATCACCGACCGGGTGGAGATCGCAGAACAGGTGCAGATGCTGACGGATGCTCCGGTGACGGACGCTGACGATGCCGGTGAGCTGGTTGCAGGGGCGTCGAGTGCGGGGCTGCGGTTCCTGCTCCGCGATGGTTCAACCTCGGAGATCACGCGAGTGTTCGCCGGTCCCAAGGAGGTTGTGCTGATCTGGCCGGATGGCCGCGCAGCCATGACCGAGTGGGGCTCGGACCTGGCCTTCTACGGCACCCCGTCTGATCCGGACGCCAACGAACTGGTGGACCCGGATCAGCGTCCGCGGGCGGTGCTCCGGTGAGCGGTCGTTCGGGCCGAACCAGGCGGACGGCCTTCGCAGTTGTCATGGTGGCGCTGCTGGTGTCGGCGTGCGGGAACCAGCGCCACGATGTGGCGTTCTGCGACATGCGAGTTGAACGGGTCGAGGTGTTCAACACGTACGGCGATCACGGTCTCGCTGACCGCCAGGAAGTGTTGGACCCCGAGGACATCGCATTCAACTGCGAGTATGTGTGGAGCTTCGAGGAGCTGCAGAGTCGGACGTTCACGCCCGAGGAACTGTCGCAGCGTGCGACCACGGTGCTGGTGCTGCACCGTGCGGACCGCACGACCAGGGTGGTGTACGTGCATCAGCTCGAAGGGATGGGCACCGCGATCGTGACCGACGCCGATTCGTACTACCTACCGAACCGCAACGTGCCGCAGTACTACGAGGCCGAGTCACAGCCGGTTGACCGGGCTGCGCTCCCGTGACCGGTTGACGGGCAGAGAGAGCGACCGACGATGCGCCGCCGCACAGCAGGACGGCTTCTACGCCGACGTGGCCGTCGACGGCAACCCAGTAGAGCCGTCAGACAGTGCCGGCGAGGCGAGATCGTCAGACATCACTCGCCGCTTGAATCAGATTGCTTGGCAGCGACGACTGGGCGAGCACATCGAGATGAACGCCAGTGGGAACTTGAGGAACTCCACGGTCTGCGACCCGAGACGGCGCTGTCGGCTGAGCAGCGCCTCGGCGCGGTCCGGCTGGCGACGGACCTCCGGGTGCAACAGTTCACGCTACAACCGGATGACCTCGAGAACTCGCTGATCCGCCTGTCAGCTGCTCGGCATCGAAAGTCCCCTGTCGAGTCGCTGGCCCCGCGACCCCACGCCGGGAAGTAACGCCCGGATGTGCCACCGGTACGTGGCGGTCGCTGCGACGGTCGCGAGTCGTTCCTGGGGTCCCCATCGGCGCTGCATCCGGGCTCAGAGGTGCTCGTCGCGGACTTGAGCGCAGTCGGCGTCGCGATCGAGCCGCCAGCCGTGCCAGTCGATCCCGTCGCCGGCACAGCCGACCAGCTGCCGGTCACCGAGCGGTTCCGCCAGCTCGACGGACACGGTCTGGATCCCCCAGTCATCGGTGCAGCTCGCGTCGCCGTTGTACGCCACGAAGGCGTGCAGTTCCACGTGCGACGATCCCTCACGAAGGACGTCGACCCGATCGAAGTCGATGCAGCTGCTGTGACCGGCGAACACCGCGAGGTTGAGCGTCGTGCCCTCCGCCGGTTCGTTGAGGACCCACTCGGCCCGCTGGACCTCCACCGAGCTACACCCACCGAGCACCAGCACCACCACGCCGAGGGGCAGAGCGAGCCGTCCGTGCCGTCCCGGGACCACGCCGACCTCTCTGTCCGACATCGAACGGTCCGACGTTCCGATGCGCGCGCGGGTTCCCGTCGTGACCGAACCCAGCAGGACCGTACATACGTGCGCTCCCCGGCCTAGCGACCTCCGGTCGGTGTCGGGGGTGGCTGCTCGTCGCGCTCCGACCGGCTGTCGCTCGAGCTGCGTGAACCGAGCGACCGCTGCCTGCCGGCGCGATGTTGCACGGCGTTGACGACCCCGACCGCGACCAGAAGCAGGACCAGCAGGCCAGCGACGACCAGCGCTTGGCCAAAGAACGTTGCCGCTGCGATCATCCGATGGCCTCCCGTGGCTCATACCCGCGCGCGCTGAACACGACGTGACGCCCTCATGGTGGCATGGAGTGGCGTGCGATGTGAGGTCCGCGACCTCGCGTCTCGTGGTGGGTACCTCCACGACACGCGCTGTCGGACTCAGCTCGGAGTGATGCCCGCGTCCAGGCACACGCGCGCCCACAGGGCCCCTGCCTCGCCGCGGTCGGGGCGGGTCCAGGGCACCTTGTGGTCGAGCCGGGGGCGTCGGTCGTGCCACAGCCGGCCGTCGCTCGGGAGGCCGTCCGCCAGCACCAGGAACGCGGTGGTGTCCGCGCCGTCCTCGGCGTCGCGCAGGATGGGACCCACGATCCGTCGGAACCCCGGCAGGGAGGACTCGACCCCGGGGGTGAGCGCCCACCCCGGATGCGCGACGTGGAAGGCGACGCCGCGGTCGCCGAAGCGCCGGGCCCACTCGCGCGTGAGGGTGACCTGGGCGCGCTTGGCCCGTGCGTAGGCGGTCGTCGGCCGGTAGCCGTCGGGGGAGTCGACCCGGGCCGTGTCGAGTTCCTCGGCGTACATCCCACCGCTGGTGACGGTGATGACCCGTCCCTCCCCGGTCCCACCGAGGCTGTCGAGCAGCAGCGAGGTCAGCAGGAAGGGCGCCACGACGTGGATCTGGTAGGTCCGCTCGATGCCGTCGCCGGTCTCGCCACGCTCCGGGAACATCGCCCCGGCGTTGTGCACGATGGTGTCGACCGGTGCGGTGTCCTCGAGCCGCCGGGCGGCGAAGGCGCGGACGTCGTCCAGTGAGGAGAGGTCGAGCAGGTCGGTCGAGAACCGGCTCGCCACGTCGGCGCCGAGCTCCTCGGTGAGGCGCCGCGCGGTGTCCTCGGCCTTGTCCTGCGACCGAACGGTGCCCAGCACCTGCGCCCCCGAACGCAGCAGCAACGAGGCGGTGGCGTAGCCCAGTCCGGAGTTCGCGCCGGTGACGACCACGTGCCGCCCGGCGCCGGGCAGGTCGGTGACCTCGTCCCAGCCCTCGAGCCTGGCGCGCACGGCGTGGCCGACGCTACTGAACGACAGCGCGACGGTCGCCTCGAGTGCGAGGTCGACGGCGCGGGCGAGGGGGGCGGGAGCGCGGGACATGGGCGGATCCGGGATCGGTGGGACCACGCTCGTCGTGGCCGGCCTCCCGGCGTTCGGTCCCGGCGCGCGGACAGACGTCCACCGACCGGCCCGACCGGCCGTGGCCGCACGGGGGAGGGGTGGTGGGCGGTGAGGGGCTCGAACCCCCGACCTCCTCGGTGTAAACGAGGCGCTCTCGCCATCTGAGCTAACCGCCCGCGTGACGGCGAACCCTACCGAGCATCCACGTGCGCAGCGGTGTCCACCCCGTCCCCTCGGCCCGCCCTGCCGTCCCGCCCTGCCGGCCCGCCCTGCCGGCCCGCTCACGTGCCCGCCACACCGCGCCGCGACCTGCCCCGACGGCTCGTAGGCTGGGCCGTCCCGCCGGGCGTGGTCCGGCAGTTCGGGGACGAGCGAGGAGATCGCGGTGGAGACGGTCGGGTCCTGGCTGCAGGTCGTGCACGACGCCTACCCGCCGGCGCACGCCTCCGACTGGGACAACGTCGGCCTGCAGGTCGGCGATCCGGCCTGGTCGGTCGAGCGTGTGCTCGTCACCCTGGACGTGACCGGCGCCGTGATCGCGGAGGCCGCCGAGGGTCCGCCGACCCTCGTGCTGGCCCACCACCCGTTGCTGTTCCGTCCGCTCCCCGCGCTGACCCCGTCGAGCGCGTCCGGGCGCACGGCGCTCGCCGCGGCCCGTGCGGGGGTCGCGGTCGCGGCCGCGCACACCAACCTCGATGTCGCCACGGACGGCGCCGGCACGTCCGATCCGGTCGCCGAGGTGCTCGACCTGCGTGACGCCACCCCGCTGACCAGCGGGCTGGGGGACGGTGACCGCGTCAAGCTGGTCACCTTCGTGCCCGAGGAGGCCGTCGCCGGGGTGATCGATGCGGTCAGCGCGGCTGGGGCAGGTCGCGTCGGCGACTACGAGCGGTGCACGTTCCGGGTCCGGGGGACGGGGACCTTCCGGCCGCTCGCGGGCGCGGACCCCTACTCGGGTGAGGGCCTCGGTCAGGACGCCGCCGAGCAGGAGGATCGCCTGGAGGTCGAGGTCCCGCGACGACGGGCCGCCGACGTCGTGCGGGCGCTGATCGCGGCGCACCCCTACGACGAGGTGGCCTACGACCTGGTGCCGTTGCTCGACCACGCCCAGGTCGGGTTCGGCCGGGTCGGGGACCTGCCCACGCCACGCTCGCTCGGGGACATCGCGACGCTGCTGCGAACCGGGCTGCCGGCGCCGCACCTGCGTCTCGCGGGTGAGCCGGAGCGCACCGTGAGCCGGGTCGCCACGGTCGGTGGGGCCGGCGACAGCCTGATCGGCGCCGCGATGGGCGCCGGCGCCGAGCTGTACATCACCGGCGATCTGCGGCACCACGTGACGCTCGATGCGCTCGAGCAGGGGCTCGCGTTGATCGATGCCGGACACCACGCCACCGAGGTGGCCGCGATGCCGCGCTGGATCGAGCGTCTGCGCACCCTGAGCGGCGACGCGGGCCTGCGAGCACCGGTGATAGCGTCCACGGTCCAGACGGACCCGTGGAGGCGTGCGTGAGCGAGGTGGATCCCGACCAGCTCGACCAGTTGCTCGCGTTGCAGGACACCGACAGCCGGCGTCGCCGGTTGCAGCACCAGCTCGACGACCTCCCTGAGCAGCAGCTGCTCATCGAGGCGCAGCAGCGCATCGGTGAGATCGAGCGGCAGCACGAGGACCTGCGCGTGGCGCTGGACCGCGCCGGCGCCCGGCAGCGCCAGCTCGAGCGCGAGGTGGACGTGCTCACCCAGCGTCGGGACGCGGAGCGCCTCCGGCTCTACGACGGCACCGTCGCCAACGCCCGCGAGCTGAAGGCGGTCGAAGCGGAGATCGAGACCACCGAGCGCCGCATCGAGGAGCACGAGGAGCAGCTGCTCGAGGCCCTCGAGGAGGTCGAGTCGCTCCAGGCGCAGTTGACCGGGCTGGAGACCGCGCAGGCCACCGAACGCACCCGCGTCGAGGAACTGACGACCAGCCGGGACGCGTCCGCCAAGGAGATCATCGCGGAGCAGGCGGAACTCGACACCACGCGTGACCGCCAGGCCGCCGACATCGACGCGGGCCTGCTCCAACGCTACGAGCAGGCCGTGACCCGTGCGGGTGGTGGGGTCGGGGTCGGCAAGCTCGACGGCCAGAGCTGCACGGCGTGCCGGGTGGAGCTGTCCCGTGCCGACGTCGGTGAGCTCTACGCCGGTCCGCCGCTGACGACCTGCCCGCAGTGCCGTCGTCTGCTCGTGGTGCCGGCGTGAAGATCTACGGACCCGACGGGCGGATGTGGGCGATCGGTCGCGAGCCGGAGACCGGTGGGATGCTCGCCCGCGTCAGTCCCGGCACGTGGATCGTGCGCGCCGTGGCCAGCGACGAGGAGGTCCGCCGGTGGCGCGTCAGCGGCCGCCGAGCCGCCACGTCGCTGGTCGACGACGTGGCCCTGGCGCTTCGCACCGGGGCCGAGGGGCCCGCGGGGGAGCTCCCCCCGGAGCCCGACACCCCGCAGGACGGGACGCACGACGACGAGCGCCCGGGGTCCGAGCACCCCTGAGCGGACCTTCGGGACCAGGCCGTCAGACGACCTCGCCGTCCGCGAGGCCGATGCGGTCGAGCCCGGCCGTCTTCGCGCGTTCCTTGGCCCGATCCGCCGCGCGAAGCACCGTGACGGCGTCCTCGCCGTCCTCCGGGAAGCGGGCGATGCCGTACGCCGCGTGGACCTCGAAGCGTTCGCCGTCCGGCAGCGTCACCAGCTCGTCGTGGAGCCGCTCGATGACGGCATCGATCACGGCACGGGCGCGGCTGCGGTCCGCCCCGAGCAGGGCGACCGCCACCTCGTCGCTGCCGAGCCGGGAGGCCCGGACCTCGGTCCCGGCGCTGCGGCGCAGCACGTGGGCCAGCGCCCGCATCGCCTCCGTGCCCGTCGGGTGCCCGTAGCGTTCGTTGAGGGCGCGCATCCCGCGGATGTCGGCCAGCACGATGGTGAACGGCTCCTCGGCGGCGCGCAGGTGCTCGAGGTGGTCGTAGAAGGCGCGGACGTTGAGCAGGCCGGTGACCGCATCCTCGCTCGCTGCCCGCTGCATGGCGATGCCGCGCTGTCGTTCCACGTGCTGACCGGCCATGCCCACCAGCGCGATCCCCGGCAGGACCACGGATCGGATCGCGACCCCGAGCAGTTCGCCGACGCTGAGACCGATGAACAGGTCGGCGGCGAGGTGGCCGGCCGCCGCGATCGAGGCGAGGATCAGCGGGGAGCGCACCCCGCCGGCCAACCCGGCGATCAGGACCAGTGGTGCGGCCGCCCAGGCGATGCGGGGATCGCCGAGCGCGGCGTGCAGCACCACGGTCACGGCCAGGCCGGTGCCCACGACGCTGAAACGCACCGGTCGGGAGGCGAGCCCACCCGCGAGCGAGAGCAGGGTGGCGCGGGTCCGGGAGGACAAGGAGGGACGTGACATCGCTCAGGGCTCCGAACGGCCGAGGGCGTCGAGGAAGGTGACGACCGCATCCGGGTCGGTCAGCCGGTGGCGTGCAGCGGTGGGACGTGGTTCCTCGGCGACGAGCACCGCGTCGCCGTCGAGCGCGATCGCGGCGTCGAACGCATCCTCGTCGGTGCGGTCGTCGCCGAGCACCAGCGGTGCTCGCCCCGGATGTTCGGCCGCGAGCGTCCGCAGTGCCTCCCCCTTGTCGGCCCCGGTGGGCCGGAACTCGAGCACGGACCGGCCGTGCAGCGTCTCGAAACCCGGGGCGAGGCCCGTGTGGTGCTCGAGGATCGCTTCGAGGCGCGGCAGACGCTGCGCGACGTCGTCGGCGTCCGCGAGCCGGTGGTGGATCGCCAGGGCCGTCGGCTTGCGTTCCAGCAGCCACCCGGAGGCGTCGCCGATGACCTCCTCGACGGCGTCGCCGACCGTGTCGAGCGGTTCGCGCACCGCGCCCACGTCGACCACGTGCACGTGGCGCCCGTCACGGTGCTGCAGCTCCGCTCCGTGGGCGCCGCCGAGCGTGAGCTCCAGCCCCGTCAGGCGCGGACCCAGGTCGGCGAGCGGTCGGCCGGAGATCACCGCCACCTCCGTGAGACCGCTCAGTACCCGGAGGGTGTCGAGGACGCCGGGGGACGGACGGGCGTCCTCGGGACGGTCGCTCAGCGGCGAGAGCACCCCGTCGAAGTCCAGGATCAACAGCCGGGACGCGGCGGGTCCGAGCGCGAGTGCCAGCTCGGCGGGGTCGGTCGCAGGCGGGGATCCGTGGGTCGTCATCGTCGGCCTCGCAGCGCCTCGAGCTGCCCGTCCACCCAGGCGAACACGTCGTGGTCGTGGATCCGGCGTGCCATCCGTGCCAGGCGCTCGCGCCGATCGGCCGGGGGCAGGGCGAGGGCGTGGTCCATCATCGTGCTCATCCCGTTGACGTCGAAGGGGTTGCAGCGCACCGCGTCCCCGCCGAGCTCGAGCGCGGCCCCGCAGAACTCGCTGAGCAGCAGCACGCCGCCCGCATCGGCGGCGTGCTGGACCGTCACGAACTCCTTGGCCACGAGGTTCATGCCGTCCTTGAGCGGGGTGACACACATCACGTCCGCGAGCCGGTAGTAGGCCGCGAGTGCCGGCCGGGAGATGCCACGGTAGAGGTAGTGGACGGGCACATCGGAGCCGGGGTGCGTGAAACGCCCGTTGATCCGTCCCACCTCGGTCTCGACCTGCTGACGCAGCTCGCGGTACTCGCGGACGTCGTCACGGGAGGGCACCGCGATCTGGACGAACGCGATGCGCCCGACGTGCT
Organism: Nitriliruptoraceae bacterium; assembly: GCA_020832455.1. GTDB lineage: Bacteria > Actinomycetota > Nitriliruptoria > Nitriliruptorales > Nitriliruptoraceae > PWLR01. Next base: position 7,998 of record JAFIEQ010000083.1, on the reverse strand, counting down.
CCGGGTGCTCGGTGAGCAGCTGTTCGATCGCCTCGAGCCGGTTGGGGATGCCCTTGGTGTAGTCGAGTCGGTCGACGCCGAGCAGCACGCGACGGTCGCCGAACTGCGTGCGCAGGTCCTGCAACTCCGCCTCGGTCTCTGGGTCGGTGGCCAGCGCCGCGAAGCCGGTCGCGTCGATGGAGATCGGTCCGACGACGATCTCGACCTCGTGGCCGTCCGCGGTGCGGATCCGGTCGCCCACCACCTCGACGTCGGCGACCAGGTGCGCGATCGTGCGCAGCAGGTTGTCCCGGTAGCGCTCGGTGTGGACGCCGATCGCATCGGCCGCGAGCAGGCCGTCGAGCAGCGCGCCGCGCCAGGGCAGGCGTGCGAACAGCTCCGGTGGGGGGAACGGCACGTGCAGGAAGAACCCGATGCGCGTGCGCGGTCGCCGTCGCCGCAGCATCGCGGGCACCAGCATCAGGTGGTAGTCGTGGACCCAGACCATCGTCTGTTCGTCGTCGGCGTCGAGTTCGTCGTCGACGGCCTGCGCGAAGCGCTCGTTGACGTCGCGGTAGACCGCCCACCAGCGGGCCTCGATGATGGGGGTGACCACCAGATCGTGGAGCAGCGGCCACAGGGTCCGGTTGGCGAACCCGTGGTAGTAGCCCTGGACCTCCGCGCCGGAGAGCCGCAGGCCCCGCAGGGTGCACGCCAGGCCGTCCACCTGCGCGGGCACGCCCTCGTGGTCGTCGTCCCAGCCGATCCAGGCGCCGCCGCCGTCCTCCACCACGGGGCGGAGCGCGGTCACCAGACCGCCGGCCGAGGGGACCCACCCCTGCGGGCTCTTGGACACGGGGAGTCGGTTCGCCACCACCAGCACGGGTCGTGCGCGGTCGGACACGCGAGCTCCTCGGTCACCTCGTGGGAGCGTAGTGAGCGCCGGGTGCCGATCGGCCGGCCGCTACCGTCCGCGCGGGCGGCCGAGCACGTGCGCCACCCCACCGAGGTCCAACGGCGAGGGAGCACCCATGTCCGCGACGGAGACGACCGGCGACGCGTTGATCGACGGGCTCGTCGCCCTCGGTGCCGGGCTGCCGTTCAACCGTCATCTGGGGGTGGAGGTCGTCGAGGTCGCGACCGGTCGTTGCGTCACGCGACTGCCCCAGAACGCCGCCCTGGACAACCACCTGCAGGGCGTCCATGCGATCGCGGAGCTCGCGCCGGTGGAGCTGGCCGGTGCCCTGGCCGTGTCGAGCCGGCTGCGTGCGCTGCTCGAGCGTGGCTACGTGCCCGTCGTGGGTGCGCTGCAGGTGCGCTACACCGCCCCGGCGGCGGGCACGCTGATCGCGACCGCCGAGGTGGCCGAGGAGGTGATCGCGCCGGCGCTCGCCGCCGCGGACGAGGGTCACAAGCCGCGGGTCGAGGTGGACGTGGTCGTCCACGACCCCGACGGTGTGACCGTCGCGGAGGTCACCCTCACGTTCGTCTACCTGCCGCTCGGCGACGGGTCCGGCGCAGCCGCGTCGCAGTAGCATGGGGGCTCGAGGAGGAGCCGGCCAGGCGGCCGCGCCCGGCGTTCACGCGTCGGGTGAGGAAAGTCCGGACTCCATCGGGCAGGGTGCTGGGTAACGCCCAGGCGTGGTGACACGTGGAAAGCGCCACAGAGAACAGACCGCCGGGGAGACCCGGTAAGGGTGAAACGGTGCGGTAAGAGCGCACCAGCACGGCGGGTGACCGTCGTGGCTAGGCAAGCCCCACCCGGAGCAAGGCCGAGCAGGGACCACGGCGGCCCGTCGACATGGTCCCGGGTAGGCCGCACGAGGCGTCGGGTGACCGGCGTCCCAGATAGATGGTCGCCGCCCGTGGCCGGGCAACCAGCCACGGGAACAGGATCCGGCTTACCGGCCGACTCCTCCTCGAACCACCCGCTGACCTGCGGAAACGCGTTCACGACGTACCGCCAGTCCGCACAGAGTCCGCAGCAGCTCCAAGCACGCTGTCCACCGCGGCGCGGGTCCGGTCTTCAGAGTCCGGCCACAGGTGCGCGTAGGTGTCCAGCGTCTCGGCTGCGGTCGCGTGCCCGAGCCGCGCCTGCACGACCTTCACGGACTCGCCGTGCGCGATCAGCAACGACGCGTAGAAGTGGCGCAGGTCGTGGAACGTCGTCCCGGCCGGGACACCCTTGGCGCGAGCGACCGCAGGCCGCCACACGTCCGAGAACTTGCTGCGCCGGATCGGCCGGCCTCGCGGCGTGGTGAACACGAGCTGCACCGTCTCGGTCCACTCGCGGCCGCCGGCATCACGGCACACCAGCTCCTGCTCGGTCGGCGGGAACGAAGCCAGGTGCGCGGCGAGCGCGTCGGCGGCGACCTGGGGGAGTGGGAGCTCACGTCGCGACGCTCGTCGTTTCGGTGGGCCGAGGTACGGGGCGAGCCCGTCGACGAGCACAAGCTGCCGGTCGACCAGCAGCGTCGGCCGTGGGGTGGGCGGTGCGATGCCGGAGCGGTCCACCGTCAGCCCGAACGCCTCGCCCTGCCGGAGACCTGTCGCAGCGGCGAGTGTCACGAGGGCCCGGTACCGCTCGGGCAGCGCCCGCTCGAGCTTCCGGACCTGCTCTAGGCTCAGGGGCACGACCGGGTCGCGATGGTCCGCGGGCAGCTTCGTCCCGACGCACGGCGACGACGGGATGCGCCGATCGTGAACGGCCGCCTTCATCACCGACGCGAACACGCCGTGCACGACCGCGATCGTCGAGGGCGCAAGAGACGTCGTCAGGCCCTTGACCCACGCCTGGACGTGCGACGGCAGGATGGCGCGCAGCTCCATCGACCCGAACGTGGGGTAGCAGTGGATCCGCAGCAGGCTCTCGGTCTTGGCCGCGGAGGTCGGCCGGTGAACCTGCGCCTTGCGCCAGTCCTCCGCGTAGGCGCGGAACGTGAGCCGACCGGCGTCGGGTGCGACGTATTGGCCGGTCACCACAGACGCGGTGGTCTCATCGAGCCACCGTTGTGCGTCCGCCTTCCGGTCGAAGTGCCGTGCGTGCTCTTTCCCAGCGGGGTCCCTGTAGCGGGCGCGCCACCGGCCGTTGGGTCGCTTCTTGATCGAGGCCATGTCAGTGCTCCCCGGTCCAGCGGACCGTCATTCCGCTTGGGCGCGTGACAGATCTCCCGTCCACGCTGACCGTCCAGCCGTGGTGCTCGCGCAGCTCGCGTAGCAGACGGTCTCCGTAGCGACGTTGGATGGATGCGGGCGTCGTGGCGAAGTACTCGACCGGGTTCCCGGTCAGCGGGATCAGGTCCGCCGGTGGAGCTCCCACGATCCAGCCGAAGGCCTCGACCGCGTCGACCTGTAGTTCCAGTCCTTGGCCTTCGAGCTGGACGGATAGGGATTCGTCGTCCTCCCAGGGCGAACACAGCACGGCCGGCGCGACGTTCAGCGCAAGGGCGAGGCTCAGCAGATCGTCAACGCTCACGTCCCGGTCCCCGTGTTCGAGCTTCCACATGGTGGGCGGCGACCAGCCGAGCTGTCGGGCGAGCTGCGCCTGCGATCGGTTGCGCAGCTCACGGACCCGCTTCACGTTCCGGGCGACGAGCTGACGTGCGGTCAGAGTTTCCATATCCGACACGTTACGCGTCGCATCTGTTGCCGTCAATGGGCTTGGTCCTGCATCGTGAGGCATCCCCTCTCAGGAGACGCCCTGTGGATCGACTGCTCAGCCCCTCGGATGTCGCGGAAGTCCTCGAGGTCCCGATCGCCACGCTCTACCGATGGCGCCAGAACCGCTACGGCCCGCCGGCCATCAAGGTGGGCAAGCACCTCCGCTACCGCGAGCGTGACGTGCAGAGCTTCATCGACGACCAGTTCGCCGCAGCGGATCGGGCTGGCGATGCTGTCGCATGAGGAAGGCCCCCGACGCGAGGGCATCGCGGCGAGGGCCAAGGTCTCCGGCCAGGACGACCGCGGGCATCCTACTGCCGGGATGCGACGCGACGATGAGGCCCCGTCGTTGTTCGACGCTGCTGAGGAGAGCCGGCGGCGGCGTGACGCTGGGCGTGAGGTGGCGCTGTACTCGTCGGACGTGCGGTGGAAGGCCGCTGCCGAGGATGCGATCCGGGCGATGCCCGGAGAGTTCACGGCCGAGGACCTGCGCGCCCGGGTCGGTCACCTTGCGTCGAGCCCGAACGCGTTGGGCGCGGTGATCGCCGCCGCTGCCCGCCGCGGTGAGATCGTCCAGACCGGATGGAGGACAGCGACCAGGCCCGAGGCGCACGCCCGCGGGCTGCGGACCTGGCGGGTCGTCGCAGACCGGGGTCCGTCGTGACCGTCTCCCACGAGCTCGTAGAGCCCAGCATCTTCGCGGAGGACCCGCCGCCGTGGGCCGTCGAGCTGTTCTCCGAGCGGCAGCGCGAGGCGTTGACGTTCACGAAGCTGTGGGCGAAGTCGGTCGCGGCGTCGAGCCTGCCGACCGCGACCAAGGCTGTGGCGTTCGCCCTGGCGTTGTACTTCTCGGGCAGCGAGCACCAGGTCGCGAACCCGTCGGTGCAGCGCCTCGCCGACGACACGACCCTGCACCGCTCGACGGTGATCCGGCACCTGGACCGGCTCGAGGTCGCCGGGCTCATCGACCGCCGGCGCAGCCCCGGGCGGGTGTCGACCAGCTACCGCCTGGCCGTCCCGAAGAAGCTCCCCCGACGTGCCCAACCGTCGCACAGGACGACCGTTGCGCAGGACGACGGTCCCCCTGTGGACAACGGCGCCGAGGACCCCGGTCCCGCAGATCAACCGTCGCACTCAGGCTCGCAACTGTCGCACTCAGAGCCTCAACCGTCGTCCTGTGTGTCTCCAACCGTCGCACAGGACGACCCAAAGGGTTTAGAAGGGGAAGTAGAAGGGTCTGTAGAAGGGGGCTCCTCGATCGAGGAGCCTGGGGACGGATCTGCAGATCACGTCTCAGACCAAGACCAAGACCAGCACCAGTACGACGAGCCCGGCCCGTCGCCGTCGAGCGACGCCAAGCGAGATCGCTACTACGAGAGCGGCCGGCGCTACCGGACCTTGGTCGATGACGGACAGCTCAGCGACGACCAGGTCCTCGAGCAAGCCCGCGCCCTCGCGACGGCGCAGCGTGCCCGGTTCCTCGAGGGCTACCGCACCCCCGAGCGGGTGCCGGCGTGACCGATCCGACCCCGGACCCGACCCGGTGTGTGCACGAGCCCCGTGCCGCTGCCGGGGTGACCTGGTGCCGCCGTTGCGGCGCCGACCTCGATGACCGACCCAAGGAGCGCGACCGTGACCGATGACCACACCCCAACGCTCGACCTCGAGCAGCTTCCCGGCATCCTCGGCGCCGTCCTCGGCGCGATGCCCGCCCAGCTCGCCGACGGATGGCGTCAGGTCGCCGCAGACGCGCCCGGCATGTCCATGCACCCCGTCGACCAGGACGGGTGGATCCGCGTCGAACTCGGCGGCTTCGAGTTCTGCGCCATCCACCTGGACGCCCTGCGTCCCGGGACGACCGAAGGTCTGGCACGCATCACCGTGGACGGTGCCCCGCAGCTACTCGACCTGCACACGAGCGAGCAGTGAGACACCTCGGCAGCCGACACCTCGCGCCGAACGCGCTGCGCCTCGGGGGCATGGGCACGTGGGGGAGGGGTGCCCCGTCGCCCTGCCCCCTGCCCTCGGGAGGAGGAGACCTCCTCACCCGCCCACGTTCGCTTGATCTTCGAGAACGTCGAGACGAACCGAACGACGAACAGCCATCGATCCGACCTCGCGAGCACCGACGTCCACCTCGCCACGTTCCGGCTCGAGGTACGCACGACGTTCGCCGCTGCTGGCCGTTCCGGTGGCGGCTGACCGTGGCCGTCGGCTGCGCCACCCGGGCCGGGGGGCGGGGTCTACACGGGAAGCGACCCCCCTCCCCAAGGCTCCCGCGCCGTCAATTTATACACGGACCAGGATTCCTCGAGTTCGAACTGATCAAGGCACAGCAAGTGGCCCCCGCGCAGCGGTACCGCACCGACCCCGCGTTCCGGGCGGCACGCATCGCCGCGGTCAAGCGCAACCAGGCCCGGAAGGGTCCTTCGTGATGTCACCGGCCCGGGGTATCGTTGCCGCAAGGTCACGGCCCGCCCGACGCTCTCACGAACGCGGATCAGCGGCACCGAACCGAAGGCCCCCAAGAGGGCGCCGGGAGCTCCAGAGGAACCCCGGAGGCACATCGAACCGTACGGCCCGCCTATCTGGCGTTGCCGTCGAGCCTCCGAGGTCATGATGAAGTTCGTTCGAGCGACGGGCACCTACCGCGTTGGCAGCCACGCCGTGCCCTCAGATGGTCCGGTGCTTTCGGTGCGTGCAGGGGACCTGGTCCCCGATGACCACCCGCTGCTCGAGGACAGTCTCATCAGCCGTGGATGGTTCGTGGAAACCGAAGACGTTCCGGAGTGGACAATGGACATCGACGACACCCTGATCCGCGACAACCTGCAGGACCTGGAAGACCGCCGTGACGCCATCTTGCGTGACCTCCATCAGGCGCAGCTCACCCGTTCCGCCGGCGGCGGCGAGCGTGTGGACAACCTGAACAAGGCCATCACCAACATCGACCGTGAGCGCACCAAGCTGGAGACCAAGCTGCGACTCATCGAGCGCGCCCGCAACGGCCAGATCGCCATGGATTCCGGCTCGGGTCCCGACGGTGACGCAGAGATCCGCGAGCGTGAGGGCCGCACCCACCGCACCGCGTCCATGTCCGACGACCAGCGCACCGCGTTGCGGATGATCGAGGGCGACCGGTTCGCGTCCGACCAGGCCAAGGAGCTCGGCACCACCGTGGTCGAGCGTGACCCGCACGGGCTGGCCGCACGGTGGGCCCGCACCGCCGCGGACCCCGCGTACGCGACCGCGTTCGCGAAGCTGGTCGCCGACCCCGAGCGCGGCCACCTCGAGTTCAGCTCCGACGAGCAGCGTGCGTTCGCCCGTGCCCGTCACGAACAGCGCGCCATGGCCATCGGCAGCGGCTCGGCCGGCGGGTTCATGGTCCCGTTCGCGCTCGACCCCGCGATCGCCCTGACCAACGACGGGTCCATCAACCCGATCCGTGAGGTCGCCCGCACGGTCACCACGATCGGTTCGCAGTGGGCCGGGGTGACCTCGGCCGGTGTGACCTCGAGCTGGACCGCGGAGGGCGACGAGGTCGGTGACAACTCGCCGCCGCTCGCGCAGCCGGACATCGCCGTGCACAAGGCGTCGACGTTCGTGCCGTTCAGCTTCGAGGCGGAGGGCGACGCGGTCGACCTGCTCGCCGAGCTGTCTCGGATCATGGCCGACCAGAAGGCCATCCACGAGGCCGAGGCGTTCGTGAACGGTGACGGGTCCGGCAAGCCCCACGGGCTCGTCGCCCGGCTCGGGGCTGGTCAGACCGTCCCCACCGCGACGGCCGGCACGTTCGCGGCTGACGACGTCTACAAGCTGTCCGAGGCCCTGCCGGCACGGTTCCGTCCCAACGCCCGCTACCTCGGCTCGCTGCCGATCCTGAACGCGCTCGACCAGTTCGAGACCGGCAACGGCGCCAAGAAGTTCCCGTCGGTCGCGAACGACCCGGCCGTACTGCTGCGCCGCCCGCTGCACGAGGTGTCGGAGATGGCCGACGACCCCACCGTAGAGGGCGCCAACATCATGGTCGTCGGGGACCTGAGCAACTACATCATCGTGGACCGGATCGGTTCCACGATGGAGATGGTCCCGCACCTGTTCGGCGAGGAAGGCCGCCCGACCGGGCAGCGTGGCGCGCTGCTGTGGTGGCGGGTCGGCGCTGACGTGTTCGTCCCGAACGCGTTCCGTCGCCTGCAGGTCGCCGCGGCCGGCTAGTCCTGGGGCACCGGGCTGGACGAGCCCCAGGTCGGGTTCATGCCCCGGCTCTCGACGTCCAGCCCACCCGCCCCCCCCCGGGGGGGACCCGGGCGGGGCCCCCCCCGCCCGGCGCCCCAGGACACCCCCCACCCAACCGGGCCC
>JAFIEQ010000082.1 GCA_020832455.1 Nitriliruptoraceae bacterium | reverse complement strand
GCGGGGGGGGGGGGGGGGCCGGGGCCCGGGCCGCGGGGGCGGGGGCGGGCGCGCGGGCGGCGGCAGCCCGCGCCCGCTGGACGGCCGTGCGACCCTCCGGGGTCGGACGTGACGTGCCGGAGGCTCGCCCGTCGTCATCGAGCGCCGGCGTGCGCGCGTCGTCGGGGGTCACCGACGGTGGGAGCGGACGTCGGCGGTGGTCCTCGCCCTCGATCACGACGTCGAGCTTCACCTTGAGGCCGGTCACGGACTCCACCGCGGCGCGCATGGCCTGCTGGAGCTCGCCCGAGCGGGCCTGCTCGGCGTGGAAGGACGCGTAACGCGTGCCGTACCGCAGCGTCAGGATCCCCCGCCCCGCCGCGACCGGCACGGCGGGCAGGAACATCGCGTGGTGGCGCTTCGATCCCTGCCGGACCTGCTCGAGGATGTCCTCCCAGGCCGACTCGATCCTCGCGAGCTCGGACGCGGTGCCACCTGCCGCGGTCCCGGCCGCCGCGTCCTCGGTCGCCGGCTCCTGGGCAACGGGGGCGTCAGCCTGCGCCCCCTCCGTGGACGTGTCCGCGACCTGCGGCTGCGCCGACGGCTCGTCCGGATCCGCCGACGCCTCAGCGGCGGCGTCCGCCGTGTCCGCGGCGGGCACGCCGCCATCCTCCGAGGCCACCTCCGGCTCGGGCTCGGGGTCGCCCGGCCCCGCGGGTTCGGCGGGCGAGCCGGTGGCCGGTGGCTCCTCGGGCTCCGCCGGCACGTCAGCCGGCACGTCAGCCGCCACGCCGTCCGCCACACCGTCCGATGGTGACTCGTCCGCCGCGACATCCGGTGGGGGGTCCGGCGTGGGGTCGGGTCCGCCACCGACATCCGGCGTGGGGTCCGGCGTGGGGTCCGGTGTCGGGTCCGGTCCGCCACCGACATCCGGCGGGGGGTCCGGTGCCGGGTCGGGTCCGCCACCGACCCCCGGCTCGTCGCGGACCCGCGGTGCGGCCGCTGGAGGCGAGGGCGGCGCGGCCGCCGCTCCCGTCCCGCCGGGCGGGGTGCCGGCCTCCAGTCGCGCCACCCGGTCCGCGAGGTCGGCCAGTTCCCCCTGTGCCGCCGGAACCGCCAAGGTGGCCAGTGCCAGTTCCAGTGGCAGGCGCGGGCTGCCCTGCCGCTGCTCGGCGACGGTCTCCGCCAGCAGCGCCACGGCACGCAGGATGGACGCCCGCGGCATCACCGTGGTCTGTGCCTGCAGCCGCCGCCGCCGCTCGTCCGTGGCGTCGACGAGGTCGGGCCGGTCGGGCGCAACCTCCAGCACGAGCAGGTCCCGCAGGTGCTGGACCAGGTCGAGGGTGAACCGACGCAGGTCATGGCCGTCGTCGACCAGGTCCTGCACCAACGTCAGCAACCCGGCGAGGTCGCGGTGGCCGATGCCATCGACGGCCTCGATCACCCGCTCGGTCGGCGTGGTCCCCAGCGTCTGCGCCACGGCCTCGGTGGTGACCTCCGTCCCCGCGTAGGCCAGCACCTGCTCGAGCACGCTGAGGGTGTCGCGAACGGAACCGTCGCCGGCCCGCACGACCGCCTCGAGGGCGCCGTCCTCGATGGTGTACCCCTCGGCGCTGCACAGGGTCCGCACGTGCCCGGCGACGTCGCTGGCCGCCACCCGCCGCAGGTCCAGGCGCTGGACCCGCGACATGATCGTCGGGATCACCTTCTGCGGATCGGTCGTCGCCATCGCGAACAGCACGTGGGCCGGCGGCTCCTCGATCAGCTTCAGCAGCGCGTTGAACGCCGCGGTCGAGGCCATGTGGACCTCGTCGAGGATATAGACCTTGCGGCGCGCGCTGGCCGGGGAGAACAGGGCCCGGTCTCGCAGTTCCCGTGCGTCGTCGACACCACCGTGGGAGGCCATGTCGAGTTCGATCACGTCGACCGAGTTCCCGGCGGTGATCGCCTCGCATTGCCCGCAGGTGCCGCACGGGGTCGGCGTCGGGCCCTGCTCGCAGTTGATGGCCTTGGCGAGGATCCGCGCCGTGGAGGTCTTCCCGGTCCCGCGGGGGCCGGTGAACAGGTAGGCGTGGGAGAGGCGGTCCTCCTCGATGGCGTTGCGCAGGGTCCGCGTGACGTGGTCCTGCCCGACGACGTCGTCGAAGGTCTGCGGGCGGTACTTGCGGTACAGCGACACGTACGCCACGACGGGGACCTCCTCGACCGACCGGCACCGTAGCGCCGGGCTCGGACCCCGCGCCCGGCTGGGTCGATCCGTGTGGACCGGCCGGCACATGCGTGACGGGCCGGCTCCCGGCCGACGTCGAAGAGGTGACGAGCGCCCGTGATCGGCACCCGTCCGAGAACGGCTTAGGGCTGCTGCCTCTCGGCCCTGACCCGGTTCACCGGGGGACGTCACCGGCGGACGCCCGTCACCACTTACGACGTCGGACAGCGGGGAACGCGGCCCGTCGACCTCGACGGTAGCAACGCCACGCACGTGCCGCGAACGGCGCTCAGGGGGTGGCGCCGACCTCGCCGTCGGCGCGCGCCACCTCGACGCGGTTGCGGCCCGCACGCTTGGCGGCGTAGAGGGCGTCGTCCGCCCGCTTGACCAACGAGCGGGCGTCGTCGCCCACCCGGGAGGTGGCCACGCCCACGCTGACCGTGACGGGCACGTCGACCCCGTCGACCATGAAGCGACGGCGGGCCACGACCTCCCGGGACCGCTCGGCGAGCCGCTGGGCGGCCGCGAGGTCGGTACCGGGAGCGAGGACGACGAACTCCTCCCCACCCCACCGCCCGAGCGAATCGGTCTCACGCAGCTCCGGCGCCAGGGTGGCGGCGACCTGCTGCAGCACGGCATCCCCGACGAGGTGCCCGTGCGTGTCGTTGACGGCCTTGAAGCCATCGAGGTCGAACAGCAGCAGGCTGAGCTTCCCGCCGGACGCGCCCACCTCTTCGAGGTGGGTGGCGAGGACCTCCTGGACGCCACGACGGTTGGCCAGCCCGGTCAAGGTGTCCTCGTGGGCGAGCACCGTCATCGCGTCCGCGGTCGCCCGGGCCTGGGCGAGCTGCTCCTTGCCGTAGGCGAGGGCGTAGACCAGCCCGATGAACGCGAGGTGGAAGGTCAGCACCCGCAGGACACTGACCGCCTGCGCCGCGCTGACGTCGTCGCCGAGTGACGGCACGACCCGGATCGCGAGGGCGCCTGCGACCAGCGCGAAGTAGCTCAGTCCGATCACCAGCGCGCGGCGCGACTCGAAGGCCAGGAACGCGAACAGGTAGATGAGCATCAGGCCGAGGAAGGTCGACTCGAACAGCTCGCCCGTGAACTCCCCGTAGGTCTGCCCTCCGAACAGCAGTCCGAGCAGCCGTGCGAAGTAGAAGACCCCGATGACCCCGAGCATCAGCCGCTCGCTGGTGGGGATCGCGAGCCGACGGGTCAGCAGCCCGATCAGCACGACGGCGAGGTAGAGGGTCAGCACCGGGTAGGCGACCCGCATGACGGCGTCGTCCGGGCGCAACCACCAGATGACGGGCACCGTCACGACCCCGAACAGCAGCCCGGCGGCGTACGCGCGACGACGGATCTCCGTGTCCATCGAACTCCCCCTCGTCGACCGGCACGCCTGGCGTGCCAGCGACCCATGGCCACGTCCGCGTGCGCGGACCGATCGACCCCTCGACCACCTGACGACCAGGCCTCGAGGGTCGCCGAGCGAGCAGCACGTTACGCGCGTGGCGCCCTTCATGCGACGCACCGTGCTCATGCACCCACGGAGCGCTCGACCACCGCACGTCAGCCGGGGGAGCGGCGGGAACCCTGCGGGTAGCGTGCGCCCATGACCTCCTTCACACTGGACACCTTCCTCGCCCAACCCCGGCTCGGCGGGCTCGCGCTCTCCCCGGACGGACGCCGCCTGGTCGTCGGGGTGCAGACCCCCGGCCCGAAGGGCACCCGCTTCCGGACCGCGCTGTGGCTCGTCGACACCACCGGGGAACGCGCGCCGCGACAGCTCACGCGCTCCGCGCCCGGTGAGAGCTCGGCCGCGTTCCTGCCCGACGGCTCGCTGCTGTTCCTCTCCGCTCGGCCGGACCCGGACGCGACGGACCGCGGTGACGACCCGCCAGCGGCGCTGTGGCGGCTGGCGCCCGACGGCGGCGACCCGAGCCTGGTGCTCGCACCCCCCGGCGGGGTCCAGCACCTCGAGGTGGCCTCGGAGTCCGGCGACGTCGTCGTCGGCGCGCCCCTGCATCCGGGCACCGACACCTTCGCCGCCGACGCTGCGCGCGACAAGGCCCGGAGCGACGCCGGCGTCACCGCGCAGCTGTTCGAGGACTACCCGATCCGCTTCTGGGACCACACGCTCGGCCCCCGCGAGGCCGGCCGCTGGTTCCTCGCCGCCGAACACGTCACCGACGACCCGGCTCGACCGGCCATCGCCGACAGCGCGAGCGCGGTGACCGATGACGCGAGCGGCGACGAGGCGAGCGGCGACGACGCTCCCGACCCCCATCCCGGCGACGACATCGCCCGGCTGCTGTGCCGTGGCCGCGGGGTGCTGCTGACCGCCGGGAGCCTCACCCCGGACGGTCGCACCTACGTGACCGCCTGGAGCCGACTGGCCGAGGGTGCGTCGCCGGTCACGACGGCGGCGCTCGGCGAGGACCTGGTCGCGATCGACACCGCCTCCGGCGCACGGCGCACACTGGTGGCCGACGGCCGTGGGTGGGGGACCCCGTGTGTCGCACCGGACGGGCGCCGTGTCGTCGCGCCGGTGACGACCATGGGTGTGCCGGAACGCTCGCAGGACACCGACCTGGCCATCGTCGACCTGGAGACCGGCGAGGTCGTCGACCTCGACCTGGGAGTGGACGTCTGGCCCGCGAACCCGCGGTGGACGCCGGACGGCACCGCGGTGGTCTTCGAGGCGGACCAGGACGGCCACCGACCGCTGTTCCACTGCACCCTCGACGGCGACGGACGGGTGGCACAGGTCGTCCGCCTGACGGCCGACGGCGCCCACACCGAGGCCCTCCCGACCCCCGACGGCACCCACGTCATCGCGATGCGGTCCGGGATCCTCACCCCGCCCCGGCCCACACGCGTCGCCCTCGGGCAGGCCGACCAGACCCCCGAGGACCTGCGCTCGCCGGTCGGAGACGACCCCACCGGCGTCGAGGTGGAGCGGATCGTCGCCACGGCGGACGACGGGGTCGAGGTCGGTGCGTGGCTCGTGCGGCCGACCGACGTCGAGGGCCCGGTCCCGCTCGTGACCTTCATCCACGGCGGCCCGCGCGGGTCGTGGAACGCCTGGTCCTGGCGCTGGTGTCCGACCGTGGTCGCCACCTCCGGTGCCGCGGTGCTGCTCCCCGACCCCGCGATCTCCACCGGCTACGGGCAGGACTTCCACGACCGTGGTTGGGGAACCTGGGGGGAGCGACCCTTCACCGACGTGCTGTCCACCGTCGATGCCGCGGCCGCACACGAGGCGGTCGACGGCGAGCGGCTGGCCGCGATGGGCGGTTCGTTCGGCGGCTACCTCGCGAACTGGATCGCCGGTCACGACCACCGGTTCCGCTGCATCGTGACGCACGCCTCGCTGTGGAACCTGCCCGCGTTCCACGGCACGACCGATCTGGGGCTGTACTGGGAGACGGAGTTCGGCTCGCCCTACGAGGATCCGACGCGCTACGTCGAGTACTCCCCGCACCGGGCGGTCGCCGACATCACCACGCCCATGCTGGTGATCCACGGGGAGCGGGACCTGCGTGTCCCCATCAGCGAGGCGCTGATGTTGTGGACCGACCTGAAGCGCAACGGGGTGGACGCGCGGTTCCTGTACTTCCCGGACGAGAACCACTGGGTGCTCAAGCCGCAGAACGCCCGGCTCTGGTACGAGACGGTGCTGGCGTTCCTGGCCGAGCACCTCGACGACGCCGACTTCGAGCGCCCCGAACTGCTCTGACGCGCCCTGCCGTCACGCGGCCGACGTGCGGTGTCACAGGGGCAGGGTGAGGCGGAACCAGTCGGCGAGCAGCGGGTCGGTGACGGTCCGGGGTGTACCGGTGGTGACGTGCCCGTGGTCGACCAGTTGCTTGACGGCCGACTGCGCCGCGCCGGAGGTGAGCCCGAGCTGGTCGGAGACGGTGCCGAACAACGGCTCGTCGTGGGCGAGCAGACGCAGCACGCGCCGCTCGGACACGGTGAGGGTGTCGTGCACGGTCCGCATCGACCCGTCGAGGCGGGCGCGCACCTCGGCGAGCGCGCTCCCCCACTGCTCGTCGGCCGGGCCGTCAGCGGCGTGGGTCCAGGCCGCGTCCGCGAGCAGCATGGTCCGCTGGGGGTGGCCGAGCGCGACGTGGTGGACGCGCGAGGCGACGTTGCCGGGGTCGCGGCCGGTGGCGGCGAACCCGTCCGCGACGATCGCGGCGACGGTCACCGCGTCGAGCGGGCCGATCTCGAGCAGTTCCGCCTGGCCGTAGAAGGGCTGCTCACGGCCAGCGAACATCTGCCGCATCGCGGACACGTGTGAGCCCGCGACGACCAGACCGAAGTCCGAGGCGCGGTGCTGGAACGCGGTCCGCAGGGTCTCCGCAGCGCCTCGGACCCGTCCGATGTCGGAGAACTCGTCGATGACGAGCAACGCGGGGCGACGAGCAGCTGCGTCGAGGAACACCTCGAGCAGCTGCCCGAGCCGGGCGCTCGGGTCGGGCTGGCTCCGCCGCGGTCGTGCGAACTCGGCGCGCACGACCCCGAGCGTGACCTGCACCCGCGCCGCGACGTGGTTGGCCTCGGTCCGGAAGGCCGCAGGTGCGCGGACGAGCGCCTCGTCGAGCCGTGTCGCGATGTCCGCCAGGGACTGGACCCCGTAGACGTCGAGCCACACCGTGGAGATCTCGGTCAGATCGTCGGCGAGCCGTCGCAGCACCGAGGTCTTGCCGAACCGACGTGGGCCGAGCAGCGCGGTGATCCGGCGGTCGGTGACCTGTTCGGTGAGGGCGGCGAGCAACTCGTCCCGCCCGTGGACGTCCTCGGGTGGCAGCGGGAGCTGGAACTGGAACGGTGAGTGCATCAGGCTCCCTCGCCACGGTACAGCTACCGTACCACGGCAGTTTTAGCCTGCCGTAATACGGCATATCAGCCGTGTGCCGGCAGGAGCCGGGGGGGGGGGGGGGGGGGGGGGGCCGGCCCCCCCCCCCCCCCCCCCCCCCCCCCGCGCCAGGTCTCCCCACCGAGTTCACGCCCCGCTGAGTTCGGCAACGCAAGTGTTGCGTAGCGATCGACGCGCTGGGTGCGGCTTCCGCTACGCAACCGCGCCGCCTTCGCGGCACGGAGGCGGACGTCCGTCAGCGCTGCGAGCGCGGACCGAGCCGCAACCGCCACAGAAGCGTGGACGAGGGCGTGATCGACCGGCGGGCGCGGTCGGGGCGGTGGCAGCGCTGAGCTGTGCGGCTGCCTTGAGATGGGCGACATCGGTACGGGTGTTGCTTTCTAGTGTAGTAGAACTACTATGACCCGCATGTCGTCTGGATCTGCTGAGGACCGCCTCTACCACCGCTTGCCCGTGCTTCGGACCGAGCGCGAGTTGTCGAGGCGCGATCTCGCCGACGCGGTAGGCGTCCACTACCAGACGATCGGCTACCTCGAGCGAGGCGAGTACTCACCCTCCCTCGCCCTGGCCTTCCGCATCGCCCGCTTCTTCGAGCTGCCCATCGAGGCGGTGTTCTCCGACCAACCGTTCGAACTGATGAGCCGATCCCTCCATCAGGCACCGCCAGCTCGCCCCAGCGCCGTGCCAGGCGCCACAGCAGCCGCCCGTCGCCGCCCGCCAACGACACCGGGAAGGCCCCCAGCATGACGGCACCACCCCAGGCAGAGACCCACGTCAGGAACCGGCAGCGACCCCTGCGGCGCCTGTTGGCCGCCGCGTTCGCCGCGAGCACCATCCTCGTGCTCGTCAGCGGCTTCGTGGAGCTCGAGACACCGAGTCTGGCCTCCACCATCGTGACCTTCGCCGGCGGGATGTTCTCGGGCATCACCGCGATCGCGTTGATCCTGATCGTTCGGCTCGTGCCCAGCCAGCCCGACGACAAGCTCGACGAGCGGCTGCGCATGGTGCGCGACCGTGCCCACCGCACCGCCTACCAGCTCGTGAGCATCGTGGTCCTCTCCCTGCTGCTCGTGCTGTACGCGCGTGCGTCCCTGTCCGGCTGGCTCCCGGACACCGACGGGCTGAGCCGTTGGATGATCGCAACGATCATGATGTTCCTCGCGACCCCCTCAGCGGTCATGGCCTGGACCGAACCCGAACCCTGAGCCGCCCATGGCCGGAGGGACGCAACCGCCGGTCTGCGGACCCGACAGTGTTCACACTGCCGACATCGCAGCAACGACCGCAGCGACCGGGCAGATCCGAGAGCGTTGCGTAGCGATCGCCCCCCTGGGTGCGGCGATAGCTACGCAACTGCGCCGCCCTGCGCACCTGGTCACACGAGCACCATCACCCGCACGGGTTCGTGCCCATCCAGCACCACCCGCGGCCGAACTCACGCCTCGCCGCGCGTGGCGACGACCTGGTCGCGACCCAGATCCTTGCCGCGGTAGAGCAGTTCGTCCGCCCGGTGCAGCAGCTCGCGCAGGGTCTCCCCCGAACGCAGCTCCGCCACCCCGAAGGTCGCGGTCACGCGCGGCAGGCCCTCGTGCTCGATGCTGCGCAGCGCCTCGCGGCACCGCACCGCTACCGCCTCGGCGTCGCGGACGGTGGTCTCCGGCGCGACCACCAGGAACTCCTCACCACCCCAGCGCGCGACCGTGTCGACCTCCCGGACCTCGCCGGCGAGCCGTCGGCCGACCGCCTCCAGGACCGCGTCACCCTGCTCGTGACCGTGCACGTCGTTGATGCGCTTGAAGTGGTCGAGGTCGAGCAGCACCACCGACAGCGTGTGGCCGTACCGGTTGGCCGCGTCCCGGCCGCGCTCGAGGGCCTCCTCGGCGCTCCAGCGGTTGGCCAGGCCGGTGATGGGGTCGGTGGTGGCCCGCTCCGCCAGCGCCTCGGCGCGTGCCAACGCCCGGTGCAGCTGCTCACGCAGGCTCGCGATGGCCACCACCAGGGCGAGCAGGGCGGCCAGGAACCCGTGGACGCGGCCGAGGTAGAGGATGGCCACACCGGGGGGACCGTCACCAGCGACGACCGCGCGAGCCACGGCCGTGGCCACCAGCACCGCGGAGACGACCAGCACCGCGATCCCGGCGACCAGACCGCCTCGCCGGTCGAGCATGACGAAGCACCCGACCACCAGCACGGCGACCGACCAGTAGTGGCCGCCGGCCAGCACCAGCAGGTGCTCCTCGAGCGGCCCGGCGAGGTGCAGGTGCCAGAACAGCCGACCGAGGATGACGGTGGCGATCACCGCCAGCATCGTGACCTCGACCGGCCACAACGCCAGCCACTGCCGCCAGAGCACCAGCGCGAACCCCAGCAGGACCAGGAACAGCACCGGGTAGCCGTAGGTGAGCAGCGGGTCGTCCGGGCCGCGCGTCAGCCAGGACAGCGCGGTCACGACCAGGGCGAACCCGATGGCGGCGAGGTAGACACGACGCTTGCGGGTCGCGAGATCGCGCTCGATCCGACGCCGGATGTCCCTGACGGGATGCTCCACGCTGCGCCGCCCTCCGCTGGATGGGACCCCTGCGATCCCGGGTGCACGCGTCGCTCGTCCCGGCGCAGGGGCGGCATCCTCCCGCATCACCTCACGACCCCCCGCGTCAGCGCGCGCCCTGCGGCCGACCCCTTCGAGGCAGCGCACCGCACCCGCTCGTCCGGTGGCGATCAACCCGAGGCAGCCCACCACCAGGCCGCCAGCAGTTCGGGCACGAGCACCTCGGTCGCGCGTGCCACCTCGAGATCGTCGTCGCCGGGGTAGCGCACGCTCGCGGCGGCACCCTCCAGCTCGCCACCGACCGCCACCCAACGCGAGCCGCGCTGCCGGAACCAGTCGAGGGCCTCGGGCTCGTAGCGGGAGCCCACGAAGACCAGCGCCCGGTAGTCCAGTGGCTTGGCGAGGTAGACGTCCACGTGGGACCAGTCCCCGGTCTCGCACGCATCCGCCTGGCGGCGGGGCCCCTCACGCAGCATCAGCGCGCCCTGCTCGGCCGAACTGAGGCGTTCGACCGGGGCGAGCAGGAACGTCGAGGGCGCCTCACCCAGGACCGCGGCGACCGGGTCGAGCCACTCGGTCCGCGTCTGCAGCAGGTGCTCGGTCGCGTCGGCGACCCGCCGGCACCGCGCCGCGGCCCGCGCGCTCGCCTGCTCGAGCCCACGCAGGTGGTCCGCCAACACCCCCAGCAGCAGCAGGGTGTGCTGGAAGGTGCGGCAGGCCACCCCACCGACCTCCTCGCCGGCGTGCAGCTCGAGCACGTGGTCGGCGGCGTCGCGCAGCGGCCCGTCGGCGTTGGTCACCGCGAGCCGCACCGTGCCCGGGACCCGGTCGCGCAACGCATCGATCGTCTCCCGGCTCCCGCCGGTCGCGGAGATGCCGATGACGAGCGTGTCCGGACCCCCGGGGGCGCGCTGCACGGCGGAGGCGTACTCCGTGACCGCGTCCCATCCGGCGGCCCGCAGCTGGCCCATGACGCCTCGCGCGGCGAAGCGGGAACTTCCCATCCCCGCGCAGACCACGCGCCGCAGCCGGTCGGTGGGTAGGGCCGCGACGAGGTCGTCGACGAGCCCGTCGTCGAGGCGTTCGGCGAGGTGGCGCAGTGCCCCGGGCTTGGCCTCCAGGTCGGCGAGGAACCCCTCAGGTCGCATCGGTGATCCTCTCGTCGAGCCAGGCGTCGGCGGCGGCGTCCGCGATGGGCAGCCACTCGGGCAGGCGGGTCGTGGCGTAGTGCACCTCATGGGCGAGCTGGGCGGTCTCGAAGCAGGCCACCAGCGCCGGCGCCAGCAGCTCCGGGCGACCCCCCTCGGCCAGGCGGCCACGGTACGCCGCCACCGTCGCCTGCCGGACCGCGGCGACCCACCTGTCCACGGCCGGGTCGTCGAGCCCGACCGCACCGGAGCGCAGCGCCGCCAGGCGACCGACGTGATCGAGCGAGCGCAGCAACGCGGCCAGGTCCTTGGCCGGCGACGCCGGCCGGTCCCGCTCGTGGCTGGGCAGCGCGGGGTCGCCGTCGAGGTCGCTCACCACGATCCGGTCCCCGACGGTCAGCAGCTGCCCGACGTGCAGATCGCCGTGGATACGCAGCAGCGGGGTGCCGACACCCGCCTCGACGGTGTCCAGCACCGACGCGAGGTGGGCCGCGATCCGCTCCGAGCGCTGCCGTGACGCGGGGTCCGGGGCGGCCGCCCGCGCGGCCGCCAGGGTGTCCTGCGCCCGGTCGGCCCACCGTCCGGGTGTGGCGCGATCGGCCAGGACGACCGGCGTGGGCCAGACCGCGGAGGGCGTCGCGACATCGAGGTGGAACCGGGCCACGGCGTCACCGGCCGCGCGGGCCGCGGCGAGGGAGGCGCCGGGTTCGGCACGTCGCTCGAGCACCGCCCGCGCAAGGTCCCGGAACCGGCCCCAGCCCTCCTCGGCACCGACCAGCAGCCGGGTGGCGATCGCCAGGACACGCGGACGGGGGCCGTCCTCCACCAGGGCGCCGAGCAGGGTGGGCACCACCGCGCTGCGCACCGCCGCCAGGTGCCGGGCCACCGTCAGCCCGTGGTCCTCGCCGGGTGCCGGGTCGGCGAGGAACTTCACCAGCACCTCGCCCGCGGCGATCGACAGGTTCGCGTGGTCGCTGGAGACCTGGACCTCGGTCGCCGACCCGGGGCCCGGGAGTGCGGTCGCGTCCTCGAAGCTCGCGCGGATGCCGGGGGCCAGGGGGACCCCGGTCGCGGCGGCCTGCTGCCAGCGTGCCACCAGGTCCGCGACCGCACCGTCCCCGGGCTCGGCCGCGGGATCGACCAGCAGCGCCAGCCCCGGGAACCGATCGCGTGGGGTCGAGCTCATGCCGGGCGGAACCCCTCGTGCGGCTCGGGGTCGGCGTGCCGCAACATGACGTGGCGGGGACGGCTGTAGGCGTGCACCGCGTCCTCCGACAGGTCGCTGCCGAACCCGGAGCGCTTGGTCCCTCCGTGCGGCGCCTCGGAGGTGATCGGCAGGTGGTCGTTCACCCACGTGACCCCGGTCTCGAGCGCGTGCGCGACCCGCAGGGCCCGGGCGGTGTCGCGGGACCAGACCGACGAGGCCAGCCCGTAGGGCACGTCGTTGGCGGCGTCGATGGCGGCCTGCTCGCCGTCGACCCCGATGACGACCAGCACGGGGCCGAAGATCTCCTCCTGCACGACGGGCGCGTCCTGGGCCACCCTGGTCAACAGCGTCGGCGGGTAGAACCACCCCGCCCCCTGCGGGATGGCCCCGCCGGTCACCAGCCGGGCACCGTCGTCGACGGCACCGGTGACGTAGCCGTGGACCCGGTCGCGGTGGCGCGCATCGATCAACGGCCCGATGTCGGTGGCGGGATCGTGCGGCGGCCCGGTGCGGATCGCGGCCAGGGCGCCGGCCAGTGCCTCGACGGTGTCGTCCAGCACGGCGGACTGCACGTAGACCCGGGTGGCGGCGGTGCAGTCCTGCCCGGTGTTGTAGGTCGCCCCCAACGCGATGGCGCCGGCCGCGTGCGCGAGGTCGGCGTCGTCGAACACCAGCGCCGGCGCCTTGCCACCGAGCTCGAGGTGGAGCCGCTTGAGCGTCGGGGCGGCGGTCGCCATGACCGCCGATCCGGTCGCGGTGGAACCGGTCAGGGTGATCATGGCGATGCCGGGGTGCGTCGCCATCGCAGCGCCGACGTCGTCGCCGGCGGGCACGACGTTGACCACGCCGTCGGGCAGCCCCGCCTCACGGGCCAGCTGCGCGAGCCGGATGGCGCTGCGCGGCGTGGCCGGCGCCGGTTTGAGCACGACGGTGCACCCGGCCGCGAGCGCGGGACCGAGCTTCCAGATGGCCATCACCAGCGGGAAGTTCCACGGCACGATCGCACCGACGACCCCGACGGGCTCGCGGGTGATCAGCGAGGTGTATCCCCGGGTGAACCGACCGGTGCCGGTCCCGGCGGTGGAGCGGGCCATCCCGGCGAAGTAGCGCAGGTTGTCGAGCGCGAACGGCAGCTCCCCGTCGGCCGCGACGCTGCGGGGCTTGCCGGTGTCGGCCACCTCGGCGTCGGCGAGCACGTCGGCGTGGGCCTCGATGACGTCGGCGAAGCGCAGCAGCGCCGCCGCACGCTCCCCCGGGGTGGTGTCCCCCCAGTCCCCGCGCAGCGCCGAGGTGGCGGCGTCCACCGCCCGGTCCAGGGTCGCGGGCGTGGCGGGGGCGTAGGTCACCGTGTCGCGTCCGGTGACCGGGTCGGTGAGCGTGATCGGTGCGCCCTGCCCGACGACCGGCTCGCCCGCCACGATCGAGGTCAACTCCATCCACGGCCTCCGCTGCGTCGACGTCGCCGACCGCGTGGTCCACGACGGCCGGTCGGCGGAGCCTAACGGGGCTCGGATCCGCTCCACCCTCGGAGACGGCGGGCCAGCGCACCGCACCCACACCCGCGCGGACGACCGAGCCGGACGGGACGCTGGGTCTTGACCCGGGCTCGGTCGCTGCACTACCTCTAGCGCCCGGGAGCAGGGCCGACGCCGCGCGCGTGCACGCGCCGGGAGCAGACAGGAGCCACAGGTGAGCGAGCGCAAGACGATCGTGTTCTGGCCGGAAGGCGCGGCGGGCCCGACCAACAACTGCATCGGGATCGGCAACCGACTGCTGCAGCGTGGCCACCGGGTGGTGTTCGCCGTCGAGGCGTCCTGGAAGGGCACGCTCGATGCGCTCGGGTTCGAGGAGCACCCCGTCGACCTGACCGAGCCGCCGGAGGGACCGGTCGACGCCGGGCAGTTCTGGAAGGACTTCATCACGGCGACCGCGCCGGAGTTCCGCAAGACGACCCTGGAGCAGCTCGAGACGGTCACCGCGCCGATCTGGAAGGAGCTGATCGACGGGGCGCGCTACAGCCACGACCGCCTCGCCGGCATCCTCGACGACGTGAACCCGGACGTGGTGGTCGAGGACAACGTCCTGTGCTTCCCCGCGATGATGTCCACGCCCGCGCCGTTCGTGCGCATCGTGTCGTGCAACCCCCTGGAGGTGCGTGACCCGTTGCTGCCGCCGGTGTTCTCCGGCCTGCCGACCGCGGACGCCACCCACTGGGACGCGTTCCGGGCGGAGTACGACCGCACGCACCGTCCGATGTGGGAGGAGTTCAACGCCTGGGTGGTCGACAACGGCGCGGCGCCGCTCGACGACCTCGACTTCATCCACCGCTCGGAGCACGCCAACCTCTACCTCTACCCCCAGGTGGCCGACTACCAGCGCTCGCAGCACCTGGGGTCGACGTGGACGCGGCTGCCCTCGTCGGTGCGTTCGACCGACGAACCGTTCGAGGTCCCCGAGCAGGTCGCGGCGGGACCGGGGAGCCTGATCTACCTCTCGCTGGGATCGCTCGGCTCCGCGGACGTGGACCTGATGGCGCGCCTCGTCGAGGTGCTCGGGACGACCGAGCACCGGTTCATCGTCTCCAAGGGGCCGCGGCACGCGGAGATCGAGCTGGCCGACAACATGTGGGGCGCGGAGACGGTTCCCCAGACCAACGTGCTGCCCCACGTCGACCTGGTCATCACCCACGGCGGCAACAACACCACCACGGAGGCGCTGCACTTCGGCAAGCCGATGGTGCTGTTGCCGCTGTTCTGGGACCAGTACGACAACGCGCAGCGCATCGACGAGATCGGTGCGGGGGTGCGGCTGCCGACCTACACCTTCGAGGCGGAACAGCTCACCGGCGCGATCGACCGACTGCTCGGCGACACGGCGCTGCGGGCGAAGATGACGCTCGACGGCGAGCGCATCCGGGCGATGGACGGCACCGCCGTCGCCGCCGACCGGATCGAGCAGGTCGCGCACGGCGCCTGACCCGCGCGCGAGCCGCGTCGGGACGGCGCCACCGACGCGGCTCGACTGTGGGACTGCTGCGGTGTCGCGCGGTGGACATCACCGCGGGCGGGCCGCGTTTGAGCATCCGCTCAACTAGCCTCGCGCAGGCGATGCACACGTGCCCCGATCGAGCTCCTGAGGCGAGGACCCGATGACCGCCACCTCGACGCGGCAGCGGCTGCTCGACGCCGCACTGGTGGTGGTCGCGCGCGAGGGCATCGCGGGGACCTCGGCGCGGGTCATCGCCGCGGAGGCGGACGTCAACCAGGCGCTGGTCTTCTACCACCACGGCAGCGTCGACGAGCTGCTGGCCACCGCATCTCGTGACGTCTCCGCGCGACGGGCGGCGCGCTACACCGACGCGCTGCAGGACATCACCTCGTTCACCGCCCTGACCGCGGTCGCCCGACGGCTCCACGACGAGGAGCAGGGGTCGGTCGATCGGCTCGTGCTCACGCAGCTGCTCGCCGGCGCACGGACGCGACCGCTCATCGCGGCGGCGTTGCGCGCCAACATGGCGCTGCTGGTCGCGCCGGTGGAGGCGACGCTGGCCCGGCTGGTCGCCGGCACCGCCCTCGAGGAGGTGCTGCCGGTCCCGGAGCTGGCCCGGACCGTGGCCGCCGGGTTCCTCGGCCTGGAGCTGCTCGACGGGGTGGTCACCGACATCGAGGCAGCACCCTTCCCGGCGCTGGAGGCGATCGCCGGGGTGGTCGATCTGGCGCTGCAGGCGGGCACGATCGAGACCGCGGTGCTGCGCCGGCGGCTGCGGCGGGCGAACGCCGAGGTCGCCTCCGACGCCGAGCCGGGCTGACCCGTCCGCGAACCTCGCGTCCGGGCGGGCCTCAGCGCTCGCGCAACGCCGGGCGGCACGCGTCCACATACGTCGCCGTGCGATCCGCCTGGACGACCACGCACGCGTCACCGAGCTCACGCACCATGACGGTGATGCGTCGCTCCGGGGCACCCGTGCGAGGATCCTGCGGCAGCTGGTGCGGCTGCCGGAAGCGCGTCCACTGTTCCGTGTCACCGAAACGCTCCTGCGGGACGATCCCGTCGGCCACGTCGATCCAGGTGTCCTGGTCGAGGCGGGCGCGACCCTCGTCGGCGGCCGCGTCGAACGCCACCGCGATGGCCTCGGCGAGCCCCGCCGGCGACCCGAAGGTCTCGACGATCTGCGGCGTCGCGTTCACGATGACGTAGTCGTCCGGGGCGGGCGGGCGCTCGGCCCACCAGACGGCCAGCGGGACACCGACGAACGCGACGACACCCATCACGGCCGCGACGGGTGGCACCAGCCGTCGCGGCAGGTGCACCGCGACACCGGCAGCCAGCGCCCCGCACAGCGCCGCCACCGGCAGCGCGTACAGCCCCATGAACAGGTAGAGGCCCTCCGAGCCGGGGGACCGCACGACCCACTCGGCGACCCCGAAGACGAGCGCCACGGACAGCGGACCGACCAGCAGGTAACGCCGGATCGGCCGCGTGGTGGGGCGCCACCGTTCGAGCAACGCCACCGCGGGCAGCCCGACGAGCACGCACCCGGCGAGCGTGAGGATCGCCGCGAAGGCGAACCACGGCGCGAAGGCCAGGCCGACGATCCCCGCCGCGGTGAACGCGCCCGCACACCACCGCCACCACCGCTCGCTCGGCGCGTCGCCGAAGCGGGAGACAGCCCGCCCCGCGGTGGTCGTCGAGCGAGCGTCGTCCACGGCCGTCCCCGATCCGCTGGGTTGGGGCGACCGCTGGTCGGGGCCGCTGGTCGGGGGACCCGATTTGAGCGGTCGCTCAACCCGACGGTACCGCAGTTTGAGCGGTCGCTCAAGACCCCGACGTCGCGGTACCCCCGTCGACCGGGCAGCCCGTGCGGACCCCGCTGACCGCGTCAGGCGCGCTCGGCCAGGATGGCGTGCGCGGTCCGGCGCGCCAGGGCCATGCAGGTGAGCATCGGGTTGGACCCCACCGCGCTCGGGAACGCCGAGGTGTCCCCGATCCACACACCGGGCGTGTCGTGCAGCTGCCCGTGAGGATCGGCGACGCTGGTGGCCGGGTCGGCCCCCATCCGGGCGGAACCCATCTGGTGGGCGCTGAACAGCACCCGACCGTCCGCGCCGGACGGCGCGTCCTGCAGGCGACGGATGTAGTCCTCGACGTCCTCGCCCCGTCGCCACAGCAGCAGCCCGCGGCCGGTGTCGATCACCACCCGCGCACCCGCGGCGACGTGGAGCTCGACCAGGCTGCGCACCGCGTGGGCCCGGACCTCGGCGTCGATCTCGTCAACGAGCGGGTAGGAGATGACCGCCTGGCCGGCGTCGTCCAGGGTGACGGTGCCCGACCCGTGGTCGCGGGTCACGGCGATGAAGGTCCCGAGCCGGGAGAACCGGCCCATCAGCAGCTTGTGGTCCCGGCCCGAGGTCCACGGCAGCGCGGCGGCGCTGATCGCCGGGTGCAGGTGGGCGGTCTCCACCAGGTAGCCGTGATCGCCGACCACCGCACGGTGCGCGCCGACGATGGTCGCCTGCGGCGGCCCCCACCAGGCGCGCAGGTCCTCGTCGTACAAGGCGGCGACCATCGGGACCGGGTGCAACCGCAGGTGGCGACCGACCGCGTCCCCACCGATCCCCGAGCGCAGCAGCACGGCCGGGGTCTCGAGTGCCCCCGCGGCGACCACCACCGTCGGCGCCTCGACCGTGAGCCGGCGGGTGGTCCCGGCGACACCGGCCAGCACGGCCTCCACCCCGGCGGCACGCCCGTGGGCGGTCCGCACCCGGGTGACCGTGGCGCGACACACCAGCCGCGCCCCTGCCTCGGCGGCATCGTGCAGGTAGGTGACCAGCGTGCCCTGCTTGGAGCGGGTGCGGTCCCCGAAGCCGACGTGACCGGCCGTCTCCGGGGTGTAGGTCGCCGGATCGCAGTTGCGGACCGCCGCGTGCCACGACCAGTCCAGCGCGTCCGCGCCGGCGGCGAGCCGCTCGTTCACCCCGTTGAGGTCGGTGCAGGCGTCGGTGGCGGAGATCCGTTCGAGCACCGCGTCCAGGTGCGCATCGAAGGCTGGCCCGTCGACCCCGTCCAGACCGTGGACCTGCGCCCACTCGGCGCGGACCGCCTCCGGGGGCGCGACACAGTTCTGCCAGTTGATCGTCGATCCGCCGCCGAGCGTCGCGCCCGCGAGGATGGCGACGTTGCCCTCCGAGGTCAGGTTCAGGCCACCTCGCCAGTACAGCTGCTGCAGCGCGGACATCTCGTCGTGGGGGAAGTCGGCCTCCTCGTGGTGGCCGCCGGCCTCGAGGACCACCACGTCCAGGCCGGCGCCGGCCAACTCACCGGCGATCACCCCACCGCCGGAGCCGGAGCCGACGATCACGACGTCGGCTACCAACGTGACGTCGTCCTCACCGGGTGGCGCCTGCCACGTGGTCAGGCGTCGTGCCGGCGCGTCGATCCGCGGCGGACCCGGGTAGCCGAGCACGGGCCAGTTGGGGTTGCGTCCGCCGCCGTCGGCCGCCCCGTAGAACAGCTGCAGCGCGATCCCCCGCAGCCCGTCGATCCCGTCCCGGGCGTCGGTCGAGGTGCGCGCCACCAGGCGCAGCACCCCTTCCCGTCCGCGCTGTCCGAGCCGGGCGAACCCGGTGATGCGCAGCAGGTCGAGCAGCTTGGCGAGCTCACCGAGCTCGTCCTCGGCGAGCAACTCCTGCAGCCGGTCGGCGAGCAGCCCACCGACCCCGAGCTCCCCCGCCCGACGCGACCAGAACCCGGTCGGATCGTCGCGATCGGCGTCGGGAGGGCGGACCGGTGGGACGAAGGTGTCCGCCAGGTCGTCGAGGACCGCGCGCCGCCGCACATCCAGGATCGGCTCGCCCATGCGTTGCTCCCTCGTCCCGACCAGCGGCGACTCCCGCACCGCGTCGTGACGGTAGCCCGCAGGCCCCGGCACCGGCGCCGGGATCGACGTGGATCGGCCGGCACGACCCCTCGGGTCACCCTTGCGACAGTGTTCCTGGGCGCCTTGAATGCGCAGGCGGTCGCGCCGGAGACCGTGGTCATCGATCTGGTGAACGCGCCGTCATCGCTTGCTTCGCATGCCCGGAGGAGTGGAACCCGGACATGCGCGTGGTCGACATCTTCCTGTCGGTGCCGCCCATTCTGCT
>JAFIEQ010000081.1 GCA_020832455.1 Nitriliruptoraceae bacterium | reverse complement strand
CCGCCGGCGGGCGCCCCGCGCCGGGTGCGCTCGGCGAGCCCGTGGCCGTCGCCGCATCGCCCGCGCCCGCCGCGTCGCCCGCGGACGACTTCGGTGGGTAGGCGATCCGGGGGTGGTAGATGCCCACCAGCGATTCCACGATGGTGTCGCGGGCGGTCCGCAGCTCACGGAACGTCAGGTTGCACTCGTCGAACTGGCCGTCGTCGATGCGATCGGTGAGCAGCCGCTCGACGGTGGCCTCGATGTCCTCCCGCGGCAGCGTGCCGCGGTTCATCGTCATCGCGCGGGTCGTCGCCTCACAACAGTCGGCGAGCAGCAGGATGGCCGCCTCCTTGCTGCGCGGCTTGCCCCCCGAGTAGCGGTACGCCGACTCGTCCACGGCGTCGCGTTCCCCGCCCGCGGCCTGGATGGCCTGTTCGTAGAAGTAGCTCACCAGCATGGTGCCGTGGTGGCTCGAGATGCAGGCGACCACCTCGGGCGGCAGGCGGTGCTCCTGGGCCATCTCGACCCCGTCGACGACGTGGTTCTGGATGATGAGCGCGGAGACCTGCGGCTCGAGGTCGTCGTGGGGGTTGGCGATCCCCTGCTGGTTCTCGATGAAGAAGTGTGGCTGACGCACCTTGCCGATGTCGTGGTAGAGCCCGGCGACGCTGCCGAGCAGCGGGTCCGCATCGACCGCCCGGCACGCCCGTTCGGTGAGCGAGGCGACCATGACCGAGTGGTTGTAGGAGCCGAGCGCCTTGGTCTCCAGCTCGCGCAGCAACGGGTGGTTGCGGTCGGCGAGATCGAGCAGGGCCGTGACCGTGGGCAGGCGGAACAGCGTCTCCAGGAAGGGCAGCGCGCCCTGGACCGCCAGCGCGGTGACGATCCCGTTGACCGCCCCGGCACCCAGCACCACCAACCACTCCTCGCGGGGACCGAAGACCAGCACCGTGGCGAGCGCGAGCACGGGGTAGCTCAACCCGGCGCGCAACGTCGCCGAGCGCAGGTCGGCCCGCTTCGCGATCGAGGTCGTCAGTGGCACGGAGATGAGCACGACGACCGCGGCGAACAGCGCGACCGAGCCCGCGGTGGGCCGGACCAGGAGCACGAGGATGGATGCCGGCAGCATGGTGGCGATCCCGACCACCGGGTGGATCAACAACGCCACGAGCATCGCCAGCGCACCCGCAGGGACCGCGAACAGCCAGCCGTAGGTGGTCGCGTCGACCAGGACCGACGCGCCGACGACCAGCCCCGCGTAGGCGGTGACCAGGCCCGCGAGCAGCACCAGCTTCTTCGCCGTGCGCCACACGATCGGCTGCATCCGAGCCAGGTAGATGCCACCGACGGCGACGACCACCAGCATCGCCAGCGTCGCCCGCAGCCAGGTCCGCCACAGCGAGCCGCCCCCGAGATCGGCCCGCTCGATCGCCTGGAACGCGATCGGGGTGACGACCTCACCCTCACGCACGATCGCCTCGCCGGCGCTCCACTGGTGGCGGACCTCCGGAACCGCCTCGGCCGCGCGCTCCCGTGCTGCCTCGGTGGCATCCGGGTCGACGGTGACCGTCGGGCGCATCAGCCGCTCGATGAGCGGCACCGCGACCTCGGGCCCCGCGTCCGACGGGAAGCTGCGCAGGGCCAGCTCGCCCGGCAGGGTGTCCGCGAGCAGCGCCTCGAGCTCGTCCTCGGAGACCCGTTGCCGGGCGAGTTCCTGGGCGATGAGCACGGTCTCCCGCTCGACGACCTCCAGCTCGCTGTCACCCAGGGCCACCAGCGCGAGCACGACGTCCTCGGGCAGGTCCGGTTCGAGCTGGGCGAGCTCCGTGCGCTGCACGGTGTTGGCCGGGACCCGCTCGTCGTCGTCCGGGTCGTCGGGATCGATCGCGACCGGCGCACGCACCGCCCGGGCCGCGGAGAAGACGCTGCGCACGTCCGCGACGATGGCGCCCTGGGCCGAACGATCGAAGACCTCGACGGCGTCCACCGACGCCGCGGCGGTCCGTCGCGCCGTGTCGGTCGCCTCCTCGTCCGGGAAGGAGATCTCCGCCTCGGCGAACACGTCCCGCGGCGAGGGCTCGCCCTCGCGCACCGGCGCCTCGTCGGCGACCGTGCCGAGGGCGACCATCAGCGGCGCGAGCAGCACGACGATGGCTGCTGCGGTGATCCGCAGCAGCGGGAGCCGACGTTCGCGGAACCAGGACACGTCAGGGGACTCGCATCGTCGGAGGATCGGGGAGGACCGTAGTGTCACCTATCCGGGCCTGACCTGCGCGCCACCCACCGGTCACGTGACCCGCTCGCGGCCCGACGGTCCCCGATGACGGGGGCGTGCACCCGCGCCGTTAGGCTGCTGCGCGACCGCCGTCGAGCCGTGGGAGGCGCGGTGATCGTGACCGACGACCCGAGCCCCTGGGTGCTCCTGCCGCGCACCGACTGGGCAGGACTGCGCTCCGCGACGCCGTTGACGCTGACCGAGGCCGACCTCGCGCACCTACGGGGCATCAACGAGGACATCTCCCTGACGGAGGTCGCCGAGGTCTACCTGCCGTTGTCGCGGCTGCTCAACCTCTACGTCGCCGCCACCCAGGACCTGCACCGCGCGACCGACACGTTCCTGGGGACCCTGGCGGCCAAGGTGCCGTTCGTGATCGGCGTGGCCGGATCCGTGGCCGTGGGCAAGTCCACCACCTCGCGCATCCTGCAGGCGCTGCTGTCGCGGTGGCCACACCACCCGGAGGTCGCGCTCGTCACCACCGACGGGTTCCTGCTGCCCAACGCCGAGCTCGAACGCCGGGGCCTGCTGGCCCGCAAGGGCTTCCCGGAGTCCTACGACACCCGCGCGCTGGTGCGGTTCGTCGGCGCGGTGAAGTCGGGGGCGCCGGCGGCCCACGCACCGGTGTACTCCCACCTGACCTACGACATCCTCCCCGACGAGCAGATCACCGTCCGCCAGCCCGACGTGCTGATCGTCGAGGGCCTCAACGTGCTGCAGACCGGGACCGACGGTGACCGGCGGGTGTTCGTCTCCGACTACTTCGACTTCTCCATCTACGTCGACGCCGAGGAACCGCACATCAAGCGCTGGTACGTGGAGCGCTTCCGCCGGCTGCGCGACACCGCGTTCCGCGACCCCGACTCCTACTTCCGCCGCTACGCGGACCTCGACGACGAGGCAGCCGACGAGGTGGCGAGCGGGATCTGGGACGCCATCAACGGGCGCAACCTCGCGGAGAACGTCCTGCCGACCCGGTCGCGCGCCGATCTGATCCTGCACAAGGGCGCCGACCACACCGTGGAGTCCGTGCACCTGCGCAAGCTGTAGCGGCGTCGCAGCCCGGGAGCGTCAGCTCACGGGCACCGTCGGGGGCTCCGCGCCGATGGGGTGCCACGCGGCGACGAATCCGCGGATCGCGGTCACCGTCGCCAGGGGCTGGTCGAGCAGGAGGTGGTGGTGCGCGTCGGGGATGTCCACGACCGGGATCCCGGCCGCCGCGGCCGGTGAGCCGGCGAGCAGCTCCGTCATGTAGGCCCTGACGTCGTCGTCGACGATGGCCGAACGGGCCCCGTTCACCAACGCGATCCGGCACGACGCCTGCGCGAGCTGCGGCCCGAAGTCGCTCGGCCGAGCCGGCCCCTCGCGGGCGGTGAACACCTTCGGGTCGAACTTCCAGCTCCACCCGTCCGGGCCCTCGCGCAGGCTGGTGCGCGCGACGTGCTCGAGCAGCCAGGTGTTGTCACAGGGTTGGGGCGGGACCAGGTGGAAGTGCTCCATGCCGGTCGCGAGGTCCGGGTAGGTCTTCGGGGACCGGAACATCCGACCGCCGCGTCCCTCGGCCGACTCCGGGTCCGGGCGGCGCACCGGCGCGTCCAACACGATGGCACCCGCCACCTCGGCGCCGTGGATCGCCGCGACCACGATCGTGACGAAGCCCCCCATCGAGTGGCCGACGACGAGCGGTCGACCGGTCCCGCCCTGCGCGGCGGCGACGGCGAGGATCTCCCGCGCCCACTGCTCGGAGCGGTAGACCGCCCGGTGCGCGGAGTCCCCGTGTCCCGACAGGTCGATCGCCACGACCCGGTGGTCGGTGGCCAGGATGGGTCCGATCGCTCCCCACCAGTTCGCGTGCGCAGCCCCACCGTGCACCACGACCATCGTCGGATCGGATCGGTCCCCCCAGGCGAGGCTGGCGATCGCGGCGCCCTCGACCTGGGTCGTGGCACGTTCGGGCGACTGTGCGAGCGCCTCCTCGAACCACCCCGGACCACCGTGCTCGCCCACCGACCCCTCCGCCTCGAACGTCCCTCGACGCGCTGCGCCGGGTGCGCGCGGGACCCTAGCGCCCACCCCTGCTGCGGTAGCGTCGACGCGCCACCCGGGTCGGCGTCCCGGGACGGGCACCGCTCGCCGCCCGCCACGCCCCCCACCCGCCACCGAGGTGCCATGTCCCCGTCCGTCGCGCGCGGGTTCGGTCCTGCCGAGACCATCCTGCTCCTCGCGCTCAGCGCGATGTGGGGGCTGTCGTTCCTGTTCATCGAGCTGGCCCTGCGCGAGCTGGGTCCGCTGTGGATCGTCGCCGGGCGGACCGCCACCGGTGGCGCCGTGCTCGTCGTGCTGTGCCTGTTGCGCGGGCGACGCATGCCCGCCACCGTTCGGCTGTGGGGTCACCTGCTGGTGCTCGGGACGATCAACAACGCGGTGCCGTGGACGGCCGTCGCCTGGGCGCAGCAGTCGCTGCCCTCCGGGTTGACCGCGCTGCTGATGGCGATCGTGCCGACCTCGACGTTGCTGGTGTCCGCCGCCATCGGGCTCGAGCGCATCACCGGCGTGCGACTGGTCGGGCTGCTGCTCGCGCTGGGTGGGGTCGGCGCGATCGTGGCCGGCGATCTCGAGCAACCGGGCCGGGTCGTGGCGGTGCTCGCGGTGGTCGCCGCGACCCTGCTCTACGCCAGCGGCGCGGTCTACGCCAAGACCTTCGTCTCCGGCGCGCTCAAGCCGCTCCCGCTGGCCGCCGGACAGGTCGTGAGCGCAGCGGTGGTCGTGACCCCGATCGCCGTGCTCTTCGAGAGCCTGCCCCCGAACCCGGCGGCGCTGGCCACCACCACGGTGGTGGCCGTGTCGCTGCTCGGAGCGTTGGGCACGGGCCTGGCCTTCCTGGTGTTCTACATGCTGATCGAGCGGGTCGGCGCGACCAACGCGACGATGACCACCTACCTCATCCCGCTGGTCGCGATCGTGGCCGGGTTCGTCGTCCTCGACGAGCGGTTGGGGCTGTCCGCGCTCATCGGAGGCACCCTCATCGTCGCGGGGATCTACCTGGCCCAGCGCGGGACCCGGGCGGGCGCGTCGCCGGTCCCCGAGCCCGGGGTCGATGCTCCCGCCGATCCCGCGGCCGAGGCGGCGCGGACGCCGGGCCACGACGGCGATGCGCACGACCAGGCCGAGCACGACCAGGATGAGCACGACGAGGAGACCACCCCGTGTCGCGGGACCTGACCACGCTGCGGCGGGTGTGGCTGGCTGCGCTCGCCGCCCTGTTGCTGCTGAGTGCCGCCCCGTTGGCCGCCGGTGCGGCGGCCGGCGATGCGCTCGGCGGGCCGTCGCAGCCGACGTTGCCCGTGGCGCTGCCGCTCGCCCTGCTGGGCTCGGTGGGGGTGGCCGCGATCGTCGCGGTGGTGGCCGTCGACCGGCTGTACGTGCTCACGCCACCGACCGACGACGTGGACGCGGTGCGCCGCCTGCAGGTGCGCAGCCTGCTGCAGTACGGGCTCGCCGAGGCGCCGGTGCTGCTCGGGGTCGCGCTGGCGGTGGCGATCGGCCCGGCCTGGGTGATCGTCGCGGCGACCGTCCCCGCGCTCGTGGCACTCGGGCTGGCCGCACCACGCCTGGCGCGACTGGACCGCCTCGACCAGGCATGGGAGGCTCGCGGCCACGACGTGTCGATCCGCCGCGGCCTCGCCGAGGTGGCCGACCCCGACGATGCGGACGGATCCGACGCATCAGACGCATCCGGGACCTGATCCGGCACCGGATCACCGCGGCGCGAGCGTTCCGACGCGCCAGACGACGAGGAGTTGCTGACCGTGGCGACCGAGTACGACGCGATCCTGCTGGTGTCCTTCGGTGGACCCGAGGCCCCCGACGAGGTCATCCCGTTCATGGAGAACGTCACGCGTGGGCGTGATGTCCCCCGGGAACGCCTCGAGGAGGTCAGCCAGCACTACTTCCAGTTCGAGGGGCGCAGCCCGATCAACGACCAGAACCGGGCGTTGAAGACCGCGCTCGAGGCGCGGTTCGCGCAGGACGGGCCCGACCTGCCGATCTACTGGGGCAACCGCAACTGGCACCCGATGCTGCCCGACACCCTCGCCCAGATGCGCGACGACGGGGTGCGCAAGGCGCTGTGCTTCGTCACCTCGGCGTACTCGTCGTACTCCGGCTGCCGCCAGTACCGGGAGAACCTCGCCGAGGCGCAGGCCCAGGTCGAGGGGGCGCCGGAGCTCGACAAGATCCGGGTGTACTACAACCACCCCGGCTTCCTCGAGCCCCAGGTCGACTTCATCCTCGAGGGACTGCAGACCCTGCCGGAGGCCGCCCGCGACGGCGCGCACATCGTCTTCACGACCCACTCGATCCCGCGGAGCATGTCGCGCCACTGCGACTACGAGGTGCAGCACTACGAGGCGTGCCGGCTCGTCATGGAACTGCTGGCCGAGAAGGCCCCGCTGCCCGGTGGCGGCGAACGGCCGTGGCAGCTGGTGTTCAACTCGCGTTCCGGGCCGGAGTTCGTGCCGTGGCTCGAACCCGACATCAACGATCACCTCGAGGATCTGGCCGCCAAGGGCGTCCCGGGGGTCGTCAACGTGCCGATCGGGTTCATCTCCGACCACATGGAGGTCATCTACGACCTCGACGTCGAGGCCGAGGAGACCGCCCAGCGGCTCGAGCTGCCCTTCGCCCGGGTCGCCACGGTCGGCATCGACGACCGGTTCGTGGACATGATCCGCGACCTCGTCCTCGAACGCACCGAGGATGCGGCCCCCAAGGCGCTCGGCACCCGCGGCCCCAACCACGACTTCTGCCCGATCGACTGCTGCTTCACCCCGGAGCAGGAGCTCAAGCCGGTCGTGGCGGCCGCGCCGGCACGACGACGCCCGGGCAGCTGAGCCCGCTCAGTCGGACGCGCTCGGCGTGCCCAGCCGGGCGACGAGGTCCCCGGTGCGCGCGACGATGTCCGGCCACGCGGCCGACGGGGGGTGTACCAGCCCCGCGCTGAGCTCCTCCAGGGCCACCGCGGCCGCCCCGGCCTCGCGTTGCCCGAGCGAACCGAGCGACCCGGCGAGGCGGTGCGCGAGCTCACGCACCTGGGCCCACCGCGGATCGGGCACCCCATCGTGCGGTGGCGGCTGCTCGGCGACCGCGTCGGCATCCAGGTCCGCGACCAGCGCCGACAGGCGCGCCGCGTCGGCGCGCATGGTCGGTTCCAGCGAGCGCCAGACGTCGGCCACCAACGCGTCGAGGTCGTCCATCAGTGATCGGCTCCGCTCGGGGTCGGGCCCGGGGTCGAGGTCGGGGTCGGGCCGGGCTCACCCTCGTCCCAGCCGAGCAGGGCGGCGAGCTGGCCGGGCAACGCCGTCGGCTCGAACGGTTTGCCGAGCACGCCGACCACCCCGAGCGCCTCGAGCCGCGCCACCTCGTCGGGGCGGACGGATGCGGTGAGGAACACCACGTCGACCGACGCGCCCGCCGGGTGTTCGCGCACCCGCTGCAGCGTGGTCGGCCCGTCCATGCCGGGCATCATGACGTCGAGCAGCACCACGTCGGGTGCGGTCGCGGCGAGTGCCTCGAGCGCCGCCTGGCCGCCCGCGACGGCGACGACCTCGTGGCCACCGAGCCGCTCCAGCGACAACCGGGCGACGAGGCGGATCGCATCGTCGTCGTCGACCAACAGGATCGTGCGGCTCATGTCGGCTCCTGGGCGCGGGGGTGACGGGGCAGGCGCAGCTCGAAGGTGCTGCCCGTGGCGGTGGCGTCCCGGTCCACGAGGGTGAGCGTCCCGCCGTGCGCCTCGGCGAGCTCGCGGGCGATCGGCAGCCCCAACCCCGTCCCAGCACGGACGCGCCCGTCGGAGGCGTCCCCCTGCCCGAAGCGCTCGAAGATGCGCACGCGTGCCTCAAGCGGGACGCCGGCCCCCTGGTCGTGGACACCGAGCACCACGTGCTCGTCGGTGACGTGGCCGGTGACGGCCACCTCGGATCCGGTGGGCGCGAAGCGGATCGCGTTGCCGAGCAGGTTGGTGAGGATCTGCACGACCCGGTCCGCGTCGAGGCGGACGACCGCGCCACCCGCCTCGCCGAGGTCCCGAACGAGGTCGATCCCGGCCGCGTCGGCCGCACCGGCCACGCCCCGCACGGCGCTGCCCACCACCTCCTCGACGGCGACGTCCGCCAGGTGCAGACGCAGGGCACCCGCTTCGATCCGGCTGAGGTCGAGCAGGTCGTTGACCAGCCGCACCAGCCGATCGGTGCTGTCGTGGGCGACGGTGATCAGTTCCCGCTGCTCGGTGGCGAGCGGGCCGACCACGTCGGCGAGCAGCAGCCCGAGCGAGCCCTTGATCGCGGTCAGTGGGGTCCGCAGCTCGTGGCTGACGGTCGACAGGAACGCGGTCTTGAGCCGATCGACCTCGCGCTGCGACGAGATGTCCCGCATGATCATGACCACGCCGGTGACGTCCCGGTCGTCGAGCACGGGCGTCGAGGTGTAGGCCACCTCGACGGGGGTGCCGTCCGCACGGCGGTACACCTCGTCGGTGACGTGGATCGCGTGGCCGTCGCGCAGCGTGCGGAAGGAGGGGCACTGCTCCCACCGGTAGGGAGAGCCGTCCGCGTGGTGGGCGTGGTGCCGCTCGTGCAGGGACTGCCCGAGCAACGTGCCGTGCGGCACCCCGAGCAGCTGTTCGGCCGCGGGGTTGGCGAACTCCACGATGCCGTGGCGGTCGATGCGCAGGATCGCGTCGGCCGCGACCGACAGGATCGTCTCGTGGCGGCGGCGCAACGCCTCGAGCACCTCCTCCTGGCGGCGGCGGTCGCTGACGTCCCGCGCGACGGCGACGTAACCCCCACCGTCGAGGGTCGACGCGACCGTCAGCTCCACGGGCAGCGAGGTGCCGTCGAACCGGGTGAGGTCGACCACCTCGATGATGGTCTCGGGGAGCTGCTCCGCGCGCAGCAACGCCAGCAGCCGGTCGCGCGCCGGACCGAACGGCAACGCATCGGTGAGGTCGACCCCGACCAGGTCGGTGTCCTGCGTGGCCAGCAGTCGGCGGGCTGCGCGGTTGGCCTCCACCACGATGCCGCCCCGATCGAACACCAGGACCCCGTCCGGCACCGCGGCGCTGACCGCCTCCAGGCGTTGAGCGGTGTCCCGCTCACGCCGGCCGAGCGCAGCGGCCTGACCCCGCGCCAGCTCCGCCTCGACCCATCCGGCCAGGTCGGCCAGGATCTGGTGCTCGGTGGCGCCGAGCTGCCGGGGCTCGGTCCCGGCGACGCACAGCGACCCGACCGGTTGCCCGTCCGGCGCGTGGACGGGGACGCCGAGGTAGCACCGCAACCCCGGCTCGTCGTCGACCACCATCGGGTTGGTGGCGAACCGGGGATCGCGCAGCGTGTCGGGGACCGCCAACGCGGTGTCCTCGGCGACCACGGTGGCACAGAAGGAGATGCTGCGCTCCGCCGCGACGCCCTGGGGGCGGCCGACCGCGGACTTCGCCCACTGCCGCTCGTCGTCCACGAGGTTGAGCATCGCGATGGGCACCTCGAGCAGGCGCGCGACGGTGCGGGTGATCCGGTCGAAGCGCTCCTCGGCGTCGGTGTCGAGCAGCGCCAGCTCCCGCAGGCTCCGCAGCCGCGCCGGATCGTCCAACCGCGTCGCCGGGACCGCGGCCGGCGCGCGCGGCGCCCGGGGCTCGGGGGTGTCCATCTGGTCAGTCCCCCGGAGGTGCGGGCGGGTTGGAACGCGGGGTGACCTTCCAGGCCCGCTCGCGCAGGGCCTCCTTGATCTGACTGACCCGGGCGATGACGTTCTTGTACTCCGTGTAGAAGATCGACGCCTCGAGCAGGTAGAGCCAGAACCAGCGCCGGTTCGCCCGGATGTCGGGGTGGCCCGCCTTGTAGGCGAACCAGGTCTGCGCCGGACCGACCGACAGGGTGAACGCCGAGGTGAGCACGAAGATCGGCACCAGCCAGTCGAGCGCGTCGCCGCGCCAGATCCAGTAGGCCACGATCGGGAACATCTGCAGCGACAGCCACGGGTAGAGCTCCCGCCAGCCGAGCAGGTGGACCAGCCCGAGCTTCTGGCGCACCCCGAGATCCTTCGATCGCAACCCGCGCCACAGGTGGCGCAGCGACACCTGGAACCAGCCCTGCGCCCAGCGCATGCGCTGGTTCCACAGCTGCTCCCAGGTCGTGGTCGCGAGCTCCCGGCTGATCAGCCCCGGGTCGTTGCGGATCGTGCCGCCGGCCTCGATGACGCGGAGGCTCGAGTCGATGTCCTCGGTGAGCATCTGTCCGCGCATCCGG
The DNA here is from genome assembly GCA_020832455.1 of Nitriliruptoraceae bacterium. GTDB lineage: Bacteria > Actinomycetota > Nitriliruptoria > Nitriliruptorales > Nitriliruptoraceae > PWLR01. Next base: position 8,574 of record JAFIEQ010000081.1, on the reverse strand, counting down.
ATCGTGTGGAGCAGGTCGGTGCGCCAGAACCCGTTCGATCCCCCGAAGACCCCGAAGCCGTGCATCCGGGCGCGACCCGGGTGGCTGACCGCGTAGATGGCCTCGAACTCCACGGCGATCAGCCGCGCGACGTGCGACTCGTCGCCGTTGCGGACCAGGCAGTGGCCCTGCACCACGTCGTCACCCGTCGACAGCCACCGCCAGGCGCGGCGGAAGGCGTCGGTCTCCGGGTGGTGGTCGGCGTCGAACATCCCGACGAACCGACCGGTGGCCCGTTCCAGGGCGGCGTTGACGTTCTGCGCCTTGGAGGTGGAACCCTCCACCTTCAGGGGCAGCACCCGCGGATCAGCCGCCGCCAGCGCCTCGAGATCCCGCTCCACCGGCAGCGGGGTCGGGGTGTTGTAGGCGACGATGATCTGCAGCCCGGCCGGGTAGTCCAGGGCCCGGAACGCCTCGACGGTCTCCACGATCGTGGCGGCCTCGTTGGGCAGGAACGCGGCGATGATGGCGCTCGCCGGTGGTTCCGGCTCCCCCGGCTCGTCGGGTGGTTCGTCGACCCTCAGGCCGAACAACCCCTCGAGCAGGATCAGGGCCCCGGTGATCACCAGCGCGATCACCACCACCAGGTACACGACCGGGGTGATGTCGATCCCCGCCACATCCAGGCGCCAGTACAGGAGGAACGGCAGCACGAAGCCGACGACCAGGCTCATCGCGATCTGGATCGGGGTGCGGAACCGGGCGTAGAGGCGTCCGAGGGGGTTGGCGCTGCGCGCGGCGGTCCGAGCCGCGCGACGGGCCGCGGCCTCGGCGTCCATGGCGTCGGTCCAGCGCTGTGTGTGGCAGCAGGTCCAGGTGGGCCACGGCATGCCCGGCGGCGGTCCACGCCCGGGACGTCACCGTCGCGGCCTCGGGATCCTCGGCGAGCGTCACGAAGCCGACCGAGGGGGTGACCCGCAGGCGCTCACCGCGGACCTCGACGGGCTCGGCCGTGATGCGCTCCTGGATCGCGAGCAGCCGTCGGTGGGCGTCGGCGGCCGAGGTCTCCGGCAACAGCACGGCCAGGTCGTCGTCGCCGTGACGGGCCACCAGGTCGAGCGGCCGCGTCAGCCCGAGGATGCGCCGGCCCACCTGCCGGACGAGCTCGTCCGCGACCCCCGTCCCGAGGCGCAGCCGGACCCCCGGCAGCTCCGAGAGCTGCAGGATCGCGAGCACCCCGTCGCTGCCGCCCCGGACCGCGCGACCGTGTTCGCGGGCGAGTTCCTCGTCGAACCGGCCGGCCGAGAGCAGCCCCGACGCCCGGTCGATGGGCAGCAGCTCGACCGGGACCGGTGGGCGGGCCAGCTTGCCCCGGACCCGGGCGAGCAGTTCGGAGGCCTCGAAGGGCTTGGTGACGTAGTCGTCGGCGCCGAGCGCCAGGCCCTGCACGACGTCGTCGAGCCCGCGACGGGTGGTCAGGAAGATCAGCGGCAACCACCGGTGGGTCGCATCGGCGCGCAGGTGTTCGACGAAGGTGAACCCGTCCATCGTCGGCATGTTGATGTCGCAGACGATGAGGTCCGGCTGGAACTCGTCCAGCCGATCGAGACCCTCCCGGCCGTCCTCGGCGAGCGCGACCTCGTGGCCGTCGTGGGTGAGCACCGCCTGGACGAGGGTGCGTAACGCCGCGTCGTCGTCCACGACGAGGATGCGGCGACCCGGGACCGGTCCGGGGTCGGGGCTCGCCGCGGTGATCCGGTCCGCGGACGGCGTGTGCGAGGGCGACGCCGCTGACCGATCGGCGGGAGGACGCCGACCGTTCCAGCTACCGGAGGTGTCGCTCATCGAGCCGGTTCTCCGCGTTCGATACTGGGCGGGATGTGCACGGGGGGTGGTGGGGCCGCCACGATAGGGCGCGATCGCTCCACGAGATCGCAGGCCGCGGTGGCCGGGGCCACGGGCCTGGCGGGACCGTACGGACACGCGCGGCGTGGCCGTGCCGACGAGGTCGACCGGTGGCGGTAGCGTGCGAGGCATGGAACTGCTGCTGCTCCGACACGCCCAACCCGAGTGGTCCCGTGGCCGCGAGGCACAGGTCGATCCCGGCCTGACCACGCTCGGTCACCGCCAGGCGGAACTCGCCGCGGACCGGCTCGCGGGGACCCACCTCGACGAGGTGCTGGTCTCCACCGCGACCCGGGCCCAGCAGACCGCCGCGCCACTGCGACAGCGGTTGCGGGACATCCCGAGCCCCGACCGAGCCTGGCTCCACGAGATCAAGGCCCCCGACACCTGGCAGGGCATCCCCTCCGAGGAGGTCGACCGGGTCTTCCAGGAGCAGCGCGAACGGCCACGCGACGCCTGGTGGGACGGCATCGAGGGCGGCGAGAGCTTCCGGGACTTCCACGCACGCGTCACCGACGGCCTCACGCTCGAGTTGAACGAGCGGGGCTTCCGCCGGGACGACGACGGGCTGTGGCACCTGCCCGACGACGCCCCCGACCGGCTGCTGATGGTCGCGCACGCCGGGACGAACTCGGTCGTGCTCGGACACCTGCTCGGGCTGGAGCCGGAGCCCTGGGAGTGGGAACGCTTCGCCCTGGACCACGCCTCGATCACGGTGCTGCGCACGACGCCGATCGCCGGTGCCCACATCTTCAGCCTGTCGTCGTTCAGCGACGTGGCGCACCTGCCGAGCGACCTCGTCACCGCCTGACGCCGCACCACCGGGCGATCACACCCCTGCTGGCGGCGACGACCGCACGGTCCTCGGAGGCGGTCGCGGGCGACCTGCGGCGGTTGCGCGCGCTCGGTCTGGCCGAGCGGGACGCCTCGGGACACTGGTCACTGACCGAGGACGGGCTCGGCGCGGTGCGACGGGACGACCCCGCACCGACATGAGGTACGCGGGACCCGCCCGCTCAGCCGGCGGGTGACGCGGACCGTTCGCCCGGGAGCGGGAACCAGCGCAGCTCCTCGACCTGCGGCGCGAGCACGGGCGGGCTCGGCGCGTCACGGCCCACCGGCGCGGTCATGATCGCGTGCGCCTGACCGAGGACGTCGGGCAGCGCCTGGTCGGCCACCCGACGGCGACGATGTGGCCAGTCCACGCCCTGCGGGGAGAACCGCACGTCGCGCAGCGACATCGGCGCCTCGGGCAGGCCGTCGCGGTGCGTCCACCGCCCGCTCGCCACGTCGAAGCGGTAGTGGTCCAGCATCCGGTGCCCGTGCCGCGCGACGTCACGCACGGCCGCGATGACGAAGTCGATCACCGCATCCGCCTGGAACCAGGTGAAGTTGACCCGCACCCAGCCGGGCTTGAGCCCTTCGCAGCCGCCGACGATCGCCTCCTCGAAGGCGTGCGAGCGGTCCACGTCGATGCCGAGCAGCCGGTGCCCGTACGGACCCGCGCACGAACATCCGCCGCGGGCCTGGATGCCGTACAGGTCGTTGAGCAGGGCGACGACCAGGTCGTGGTGCACGTAGCCGCGTTCGTGGCGGATCACGAACGAGACGATCGACAACCGTGCCGCGTCCAGGTTGCCCAGGATCTGCAGGTTCGGCTCGTCGCGCCAGGCGGACACTGCCCGTTCGATCGCCCGCTCCTCGAGCCGCTGGATCCGGTCGACGCCGACCTCGGTCTTCAGCTTGAACACCAGCCCACAGCGGATGGACCCGATGATGTCGGGGGTCCCACCCTCCTCGCGGTGCTCCACATCGTCGAGGAAGCGGTGCTCGCCCTCGTTGACGTAGCGGACCGTCCCGCCGCCGGGCACGGTCGGGACCCGGTTGGTGAACAGCTCGCGCCGGGCGATCAACAGCCCCGGCGTGCCCGGTCCGCCGACGAGCTTGTGCGGCGAGACGAACACGGCGTCCTTGTGGTCGAGTGCTGCCTCGGCGGTGCCCCCGTCCGGTGCCGCGCGGTGGGGCGCCATCGCCACGTCGACGTAGGGTGCGGCGGCGGCGGCGTCCCACAGCGACAGCGCACCGTGTCGGTGCAGCAGCACGGACACGGCCCGGGTGTCGGTCAGGATCCCGGTGACGTTGGAGGCCGCGGAGAACGATCCGATCTTCAGCGGCCGGTCGGCGAAGCGGACCAGCGCCGCCTCGAGCGCGCCGAGGTCGATGTGCCCGTCGGCATCCTCCGGGATGGTCACGACGTCGGCGATCGTCTCCCGCCAGGGCAGCTCGTTGGAGTGGTGCTCGAAGGGTCCGATGAACACCACGGGGCGCTCGTCGGCGGGGATGCGTGCGGTGAGCTCGTAGCGGGCATCGAGCTGGTCGGGCAGCCGCAGCCCGAGCACCCGGATCAGCTTGTCGATCGCGCCGGTGGATCCGCTGCCGGTGAACAGCACGACGTGGTCCTCGCCCGCGCCGAAGGCCTCCGCGATCAGCTCGCGGGCCTCCTCGCGGAACCGGCTGGTCTGCCGGCCGGTGCCGGAGGTCTCCGTGTGGGTGTTGGCGTACAGCGGCAGGACCACGTCACGCAGGTGGTCCTCGATGAACGACAGCGCCCGGCCGGACGCGGTGTAGTCCGCGTACACCACCCGGCGCAGCCCGAACGGGGTCGTCACGGCCTCCTGCTCGCCGATCACCGACGAACGCACGACCTCCACCAGCCCGGCGTCGTCGCGGTCGTGCGCGGCAGTCCCCGGGTCGTGCGAGGCCGCGTCCTGCGCCGTCGGTCCCTCCGCGTGTCCCACCGGAGCTCCTCGTGCCTGCTGGATGCCTACGGTAGCGCCGATACGGTCGTGGCCCCCGAGCGGACGCAGGTGCGCGGGACCCGGCGGCGAGCGTGGAACACTCCCGACGTGCTCCCCGCACGGGATGCGCCAGCAGGAGATGACGGTGGCTCGACGGTCCGACGTCCACGACCAGGCGGTTGGTGGTCCCGACGGGGACACCTGGGGCCCGGAGCTCGAACGCCGCGGCGGGCGGGGTCTCGGACGGCTCATCCGGTGGAGCCTGCTCATCCTGCTGGTCCTGTTGCTCGCCTTCCCCTGGATGCTCAGCGCGCGGATCCCGAGCATGCCGGTGGACAACCTCGCGTCGCGTGACCAGCCGATGCACGTGCTGGTGGTCGGATCGGACAGCCGCGAGGGGCTCAGCCGGGACGAGATGGTGGAGCTGTCCACCGGCTTCGACGACGGCGGGGGCGAACGCACCGACACCATCATGCTGATGACGATCCAGGGTGGGGACGTCGCGCTGCTGTCGTTCCCCCGGGACCTGTGGGTGGAACGGTGCGACGGCTCCATGGGGCGGATCAACGTCGCGATCGGGATCGACGGGCCCGGCTGCGTGGTGGAGACCGTGCGCCGCCTGTCCGGGATCGACGTCCAGCACTACGTCGGGGTGACCTTCGGCGGCTTCCGGGACGTGGTCGACGCCGTGGACGGCGTGGAGATCTGTCTCGAGGAGCCGATCAGCGACCGGGATGCGGGGATCGACCTGGCGGCGGGCTGTCAGACCCTGCAGGGGCCCGATGCGCTCGGTTACGTGCGGGTCCGCAAGATCGACAACGACCTGATGCGGGTGAAGCGCCAACAGACCTTCCTGCAGGCGCTGGCGCGGGAGGTCGCGGAGCCCGCGACGCTGTTCAACCCGGTCCGCCTGTGGCGCCTGTCGGGCTCGGCCGGGCAGGCGGTCACCTTCGACGACTCCCTCGGCCCGGTCGGGCTCGCGCGCCTGGGCATCGGCGCCCGCGGGCTGGCCGGTGGGGGGACCCCGACCCACACGGTCCCGGTGACCCCCCGCACGACCAGCGGCGGCGCCGCGGTGCTCGACCCGGTGACCGGGGAGGCGGAGGCGCTGTTCGCCCGGTTCCGTGACGGGTCCGTGCTGCGCGAGAACGACGAGGAGGCCATCAGCCCCGCGGACATCCGGGTGGAGGTCGCCAACGGCGCCGGTGTGGACGGCCTCGCCGGTCGGATCGCGGAGATGCTCACCGACCGCGGCTACGAGGTCGTCGGGGTCGGCAACGCCGACATCCGCGACCGCAGCGTCATCCGCCACCCCCCGGGCGAGCAGCGGGCGGCGGAACGCCTGCGCTCGGACATCCCCGGCGGCGCCACCCTGGAGGAGACCAGCGAGGTCACCACCCCGACGGTGGTCCTCGGTCGCGACGCCGGAGGCGTGGGATGAGCTCGCCCCCCGTGCTGCTGACCGTCTGCCTGGGCAACATCTGCCGCTCCCCCACGGCCGCCGCCGCGCTCGAGGAGGCCGCGCAGGCCGCCGGGGTTGCCATCGAGGTCCGCTCGGCCGGCACCGGCGGTTACCACGTCGGGGCACCGCCCGATGACCGGATGCGGGCCGCCGGCGACGACGTCGGCCTGCGGATCGACGGCGCGGCCGCGCAGGTCGATGCCGATGCCATCGCCCGCGCCGACCTCGTGCTCGCGATGGACCGCAGCAACCTGCGGCACCTGCAGGCGATCGCCGCCGATCACGGGCTCGACACGCCGCTGGTGCTGTTCCGACGGTTCGACCCCGCGACCGAGGATCCGGACGCGGAGGTCCCCGACCCCTACTACGGCGGCCCCCAGGGCTTCACGGAGGTCGTCGCGATGTGTCGACGGACCGCCGGGGCCCTCATCGACCGGCTGGACGACGTGCTGGCGGGTGACCTCTCCGCGTGAACGACCGTCCACCGCCCGCGCACCGCGCACCGGCGGACCGGTGAGCAGCGCCTCGTTGCCACCGGCGTTGCGCACCCCGTTGCCCGGGCTCGGGGCCGTGATCAGCGCCAGCCCGCTGGCCGGCGGGGACGTCGCGCAGGTCTGGCGCGCCACGCTCACCGACGGGCGCGCCGTCGTCGTCAAGGTCTCGACGACCCCGGCCTCGTTGGAGGCGGAGGGGCTCGAGGCGCTCGCGGCGGCCGGGGCGCGCGTCCCGCAGGTCCTCGCCGTCGACGAGGGCCGGCTCGCGCTGGAGCTGGTGACCGAGCAGGGCGAGCCGGCCGCGTTCGGGCGGATGCTGGCCGAGGTGCACGCCCGGCCGGCGCCGCGCTTCGGCTGGCACCGGGACAACGTGATCGGGCCGCTGCCCCAGCGCAACGACCCCGACGGGGACTGGGCCGGGTTCGTCGCCCGGTGCCGGCTGCTCCCCCACCTCGACGCGCTGGACCGCGCCGATCCGGGTGGGGCGCACACCCCGGTGACGACCCGGTTGCGGGACGCCCTCGAGGCCGGTCGGCTCCACGCGGTGCTGGACCACGATCCGGCACCGAGCCTGGTCCACGGCGACCTGTGGTCCGGCAACGTCCTGCGCTGGGCCGCGATGATCGACCCGGCGGTCCACCACGCGGACCGCGAGGTCGACCTCGCGATGCTGGCGCTGTTCGGGACCGTCCCCGCCGCGATGCAGCGTGCCTACGACGAGGTGGCACCGCTGCCCGACGGCGTCGAGCGGCGTCGGCTGGTGCTGCAGCTGACGCCGTTGCTGGTGCACGTCCGGCTGTTCGGTGCGGGCTACCTCGACGCGGTGGCGCACCGGCTGGACCGCCTCGGCTGGTGACCCGACCGGCCCGGGCGCGGCGCCGCCCGCGGGTCGTTCAACGGCGACGACGCCCGGTTCCCCGCACCGCCCGGGCGGTCGTGGGGTCCTCGGGCCAGGCGTGCTTGGGGTAACGGCCCCGCAGTTCCGCGCGGACCTGCGGGTAGGTCCGCTCCCAGAACCCGGCCAGATCGTCGGTGACCTGGACCGGCCGGTGGGCGGGCGACAGCAGGTGCACCAGCACCGGCACCCGGCCGTCCGCGATGCTCGGCGTCGTCCGCAGACCGAACAGCTCCTGGACCCGCACGGCCAGCACGGGCCGGTCCCCGGCGGCGTAGTCCAGACGGATCCGCGAGCCGGATGGCACGGGCAGGTGCGTCGGCACGAGCCGCTCGACCTCGGCGTGCCGCCCCGCGGGGATCGCCGCGGCGAGCACGTCCGAGGCGCGCACCTGGGCCAGGCCCCGCGCGCGTCGGACCCCGTGCAGGAAGGGCCCGATCCGCTGCGGCGCGTCGCGCTGGAGCGCCGCGTCGGACACGTCCGGCCAGCGGTCCGGATCCAGGCCGTGGAGCAACCCGAGCCGGGCCTGCAGGGCGCGGTCCTCGTCGCGCCAGAGCAGCAGCCCGACCCCCTGCGCGCCGATCGCGTCCAGCAGGGCCGCGTGCAGCGCCTCCGGGTCCGGCTCGACCTCGACGCGATCGAGCACGATGGCGCCGAGGTGGTGGCGCCGTTCGCTGACCACCTCGCCGTCGCGCCAGGCCACCTCGGTGGTGGCGGTGACCCGCTCCGCGAGGCGAGCGCGGACCGTCGCCTCGTCGACGGCGGCGGCGAGGTGGAGGCGGGCCTCGCCCTGCCCCCGGTCGAGGTGGGCGACCGCCAGCCAGGGCTCCCCCGCGAGCAGGTCCGCCTCCGGCACGCTGGCGCCGCGTCCGGTGGCCAACAGGTACCGCCCGCGCTGCTGCGGCCGGGCCTGGGCGAGCCGCTCCGGCCAGGCGTCGAGGACCAGGCCGCCCACCAGACCGCTCTCCAGGTCCGCGTCGCGGTCGCTGGCCCCGCCGCCCTCGCGGGACCCGCGGTCGGACCGGCGAGCGGACCCGGCGC
>JAFIEQ010000080.1 GCA_020832455.1 Nitriliruptoraceae bacterium | reverse complement strand
CCCCCCCCCGGGGCCGTCGGGACCGACTCACTCCCAGGGCGCCGTGATGCCCGGGTAGAGGATGTCCCACTGATCGCGGTAGTTCTCCGGCGTGACCAGCAGGTTCGGGACCTGCAGGTCGGAGGCGACCGGCTCACCGAGGACCCCGAGCGACAGGGCCCGCAGGCCGACCTGGCCCTGCAGGAACGGCTGCTGCGCGGTCAGGGCGACCAACGCCTCGTTCCCGGCGTCGAAGGCCTCGAACCCGGATCGCTCCGCGTCGTGACCCGCGATCTTGATGTCCTGGCCGGACTGTTCGACGGCAGCCAGGGCGGCGTTGATCGCGAGGCTCCACGTGGCGTAGAGCCCACCGAGGTCGGGGTTCGCCTGGATGATGCTCTCCGCCTGCCCGACGAGCTCCTCCTGATCGAAGGACGCCTGCTCGGCCACGATGTCGATCCCACCGTCGGTCAGCCCGTCGGCGGTCCCGCGGTCACGGTCCTCGATGACGGCCAGCGCGAGCGGGATGCCGAGGATGCCCGCGGATCCCCCGTCGCCGATCTCCGCGGCGAGGAGTCCGGCCGACTCCCGCGTCCCGTCGTAGCTGGCCGCGTTGAGCACGGTGAGGACCTCACCACGGCTCGGGGGCCCACCGACGATGAGGACCGGGATGCCGGCATCGTTGGCCTCGAGCACCGCGGTCGACACCGCATCCGCATCGACGGCGATGAGGAAGATCGCGTCCACACCCTGCTGGACGAGCGACTCGATCTGCGAGATCTGCAGCTGCGCGTCGAAGTCCGCGTTCTGGACGATGAGGTCGATGCCGAGCGCCTCGGCCTCTGCCTCCGCGCCGACGACGATCGTCTGCGAGAAGTCGTCCGTGTTGTTGTTCGTGTTGAGGCCGAACGTCAGCCCGAGTTCCTGGATCTCCGCGATCTGCGCGTCGGTCAGCGCGACGTCGTCGGGACCGGCGACCGCCGGGTCGTCGGCGCCATCGTCCTCATCGACGTCGCCCTCGTCGGCGCCATCGTCGTCCACATCCTCGTCGGCCGCGTCCGGCTCGTCGTCGTCGGCCTCCCCGGCCGGCTCGGTGTCCGCGTCATCGGCTGGCGTGTCGTCGCCCCCGCACGCAGCGAGCACGAGCGCGAGCGCGAGCGCGGACGCCAGGAGGCGGCCGGTTCCACCTCGGCGGCGGGTCGTGATCCGTCTCATCCCATTCTCTCCCTCGATCGCGGCCGTGGGGCCGTAGAGCTGGCCGTAAAGGTTTACGAAGCAGGACGCTATCCCTGCGAGCAGACCGACGTCAAGGCCCGCTATTGCCCCAGATGGCGCCGATGAGTAGCTTCCACACCTCCGGGATGGCCGGAATCGTTTCCGAAACTGCAGCAGCAGGAGGGCCACGTGGCTCGGGATGTGCGCCCCACGATCGTGGATGTCGCCGAGTACCTCGGCCTCTCCATCGCGACCGTGTCGAGGGCCATCAACGACCGCCCCGGGGTGGCCGCGTCCACCCGCGCCCGGGTCCACGAGGCGGTCACGGAGCTCGGCTTCTCCCCGCAGATCTCCGCTCGACGTCTCCAGGGACGCCGAGCCCGGTCGATCTCCCTGCTCTTCCCGACCGAGAGCGCGACCGTCGAGGCCTACGACCTCGACTTCGTCGTCGGGGCCGCGCAAGCGACCGGTGAGCGGGACTTCTTCTTCAACCTGCACCTCGAGCAACTCGGCCCCGAGGACCTACTGACGATGTACCGCAGCGGGCTCGTGGACGGCGTGGTCCTCATGCAGGTCGGGCTCCGCGACTGGCGCGCGGAGCTCCTCGCCGAGCACGGCCTGCCGTTCGCGATGATCGGCCGCACGGAGGACCCGGGCGGCGCGGCCTACATCGACTTCGACTTCGACGGCGCCATCACCCTGGCCGTCGAGCACCTCGCCAGCCTCGGCCACCGCCGGGTCGGGATGGTCGGCCGGCCACCGCGTCAGGTCCGTGCGCAGCTCGGCTCGGCGGTCCGGCTCGAGACGGCGTTCCACCACGTCTGTGCATCGGCCGGACTCGCCGCGACCAACGTCGGCAGTGACCTGGACCGCACCTCGTCGTACCACGCGGTCGAGCGTCTGCTCGACGACTCCGCACCCACCGCGATCGTGACCACACACGCGCAGGCCGCCGCCGCCGCGGTTCGGGTCGCGCGTGCGCGGGGCATCAGCATCCCGGAGGAGCTGTCCATCGTCGCCATCGGCGTCGATCGGGTCCTGGAGTTCCTCGATCCCGCCCCCTCGGCCCTGGTCTTCCCCGCCGCCGACCTCGGCTACCGAGCGGCCGGACTGGTCATCGATCTGGTCGACACGGACGTCGCGACGAGCCCGACGCCTCAGCAGCTGTTGCTGCCTGCGGAACTGACCCTGCGCAACACCACGGCCAACCCGCCCCAGTGACCCCGCTCGGCCCGCGCCCCATCCGGTGCACCCGAGCCCCGCCCCTCCCGCTGCACCGCCGATCCGGAGCGCCACCCCGTGAGTGACCCCACCCCCGACCCCGCAGCCCGCGACGACGCCGGAGGACGCACGGTGTTCGCGGACGCCGTCGTGCGCGACCTCGACCGACCGCTCATCTGTGTCGATCGCATCGACACGGTCGAGGACCGGCCCGGCGGGGTCGACCTCACCGCGACCACGACGCGGATCGCCCGGCGCCTACGCGACCGCACCGGTACGGCCCTGGAGACCGCGGACCCCATCGGGCCCGGCCCGACAGCCCGGCTGCGGATCGAGCTGCTCGATGCACACGTCGTGCGCATCCGGGCCGTGCTCGACGCCGACATCGACGAGCGGCCCGGGCCTTTGCTGGTCACCGATCCGGTGGTGGTCGCGCCGGCCGAGCACGTCGCGGTGCAGCGGACCGACACCGCGATCACGCTCACGAGCGCGGCGGTCACGGTCACGATCCACCGCGACCCGTTCCACCTCGAGGTCCGCGATGCGGACGGCCGACGGTTGCACGAGGGCATCCCGGCGAGCGTCACGCTGTCCCCACCGACCGGCGAGTCCCACCTCGACGGCCGCGCCCTTTCGGATGCCTGGCCCTGGTTCTTCCGTTCCCTGACACCGCTGGGTTGGGTCCTCGACGACGACGGCCGTCCCGTGGTCTCCGAGACCTCCGTGTTGAGCCAGAACGAGGCGCTGTTCGGGCTCGGCGAGCGGTTCCTCGGGCTCGACAAGCGCGGCCAGCGGATCGACCTGTGGCACGCCAACGCCGCCGGACAGACCTGGCCCGAGTCCTACAAGAACGTGCCGCTGCACCTGTCGACGCAGGGTGCGGGGACGTTCCTCAACACCACCGCGCCGGTGACCTACCACCTCGGTGACAGCTCAGCGACCCACCAGAGCTGGCACGTGGCCAGCGCGCAGCTCGACTGGTTCCTCATCCACGGACCCTCGTTCGACGAGATCCTCGACCGCTACACCGCCCTGACGGGCCGGCCCCAGCTCCCGCCCCGGTGGAGCTACGGCCTGTGGATGAGCCGGATGAGCTACCGGACCCAGCAGGAGGTCGAACAGGTCGCCGACGACCTGCGTACCCACGACATCCCGACCGACGTCGTCCACATCGACACCGACTGGTTCGCGACCCCCTGGGTGAACGACCTGACCTTCTGTCCGCAACGCTTCCCCGATCCCGGCGCCATGATCGAGCGGCTGCGGGCCAACGACCTCCGGCTCACCCTCTGGCAGCTCCCCTACCTGAGCGTGCGCAGCCGGTTGTACACCGAGGCCGCGGCGCACGGCTACCTCGCGATGCGTGACGGCGAGGTGGCACACATCGGCGGGTTCTTCGGCGAGGCCGGGGTCGTCGACGTCACCAACCCCGAAGCGGCCGCCTGGTACGCGAGCCGCTTCGACGCGCTGTTCGACCTCGGGGTGGCGGCCATCAAGACCGACTTCGGTGAGGGCGCACCAGCCGACGCCGAGTGGTTCGACGGCGACGGGGTCGACGTCCACAACCTCTACCCCCTGCTCTACAACCGGGCCATCTTCGAGCGGACGCTGGAGCGGACCGGCGAAGGGCTCATCTGGGGGCGCGCCGCCACCGCCGGCTCCCAGCGCTATCCCGTCTACTGGGGTGGGGACCCGGCCGCGCGGTTCGAGGACCTCGGCAACGTGCTCGCCGGCGGGCTCAGTCTCGCCCTGTGCGGGTTCCCGTTCTGGAGCCAGGACATCGGCGCCTTCGCCGGTGAGCCCACCGAACGGCTCTACATCCGCTGGGCGCAGGCCGGGTTGTTCATGACCCACCCCCGCGCGCACGGCGCTGGACCGCGCGAGCCCTGGGCGTTCGGGGCCCGAGCGGAGGAGCTGTTCCGGCACTGGGCGGTCGAGCGCTACCGACTGCTGCCCTACCTGTGGTCGGAGGCCGAGGCGCTCGCCCCGGTCGGCTCACCCGTCATGCGACCGCTGGTGCTCGACCACACCGATGATCCCACGACCTACCGGATCCACGACGCGTTCCTGCTCGGCCGCTCGCTGCTGGTGGCCCCAGTGGTCACCGCGGAGGACCGCCGCGCCGTCTACCTCCCAGCCGGCGACTGGGTCCGCTGGGGGACCGACGAACCCCACGCCGGTCGCCAGTGGCTGGACGTCGCGGCGCCGCTCGAGGAGCTGCCGCGGTTCCTGCGCGCCGGGGCCATCATCCTCCGCGCCGACGGGCACCTGCGGTCCACGGCCGACGTGGACGACGCTCGGCTCACCGCGACGATCGCCGTTCCCACGGACGACGTCGAGCACCGCGCGAGCTACGTCGCGGTGGCGGGACACACCGTCGAGGTGTCCCAGCGCCGGGACGCGGCGACGCTGCGGGTCGAGGTCCCCGAGGCGGTCGGCGCCATCGACGTGTGCGGGGCGGCCATCGAACGAGCCTCGATGGACGGGGTCGACCTCGCCGTCGACCGCCGGGCCCGAGGCGCCCGCATCGCCACGCCGGGACCCGCCGGCACGGTGCAGATCCTGCTGGCGCCCTAGGACCGGACGACGCACGCGGCCGGTGGGGTGCGATCAGCGCGTCCCCGGTCGACGGTCCTCACGTGACGGCCCGCTGCGGGTGGTGTGCCCGTCGTGCCCGGCCGACCTGGCGGGGGACCAGCTGAGCGGTGCGTGGATACCCGGTGGGGCCGAAGGTCCCGAGGTGGCGCGACGCCCTTCCCCCCGCGGTCGGTCGGCCGACGGGGCTCCCGACGCTCGGACGGCGGCGTGCCGAGCGACGAGTCCAGCGACGCCGCCAGGGATCGAGAGGCACCGGGGATGGACCCCATCACACGCCACCGCGTCCAACTGTCGGGCGTCCCCGACGGCCCAGCCATGGTGTTCGCCCACGGCTACGGCTGCGACCAGCACGTGTGGCGCCACGTCGCCCCGGCGTTCGAGCACGACCACCTCGTCGTGCGTTTCGACCACGCGGGAGCCGGTGGCACGCCGGCGGACGAGTTCGACTTCGCCCGGCACGAGACCCTGGACGGCTACGCGAACGACGTGGTCGACCTGCTCACCGCACTGGATCTCGAGGCGGCGACCTTCGTCGGCCACTCGGTCAGCGGGTCGATCGGCGTGCTCGCCAGCATCCGCGCGCCCGAGCGCATCGGTCGGCTCGTGCTGCTCGGGCCCTCACCGCGCTACCTCGACGACGAGGGCTACGTCGGCGGGTTCCGTCCGGCGGACATCGACGGGCTGCTGGCGACGATCGAGCGCAACGAGCTCGGCTGGACGAGCGGTCTGGCGCAGACCGTCGCCGGGGCTGACGGGCCGGTCAGCGAGGAGCTCGATGCGAGCTTCTGCCGGACCGACCCCCGCATCGCCTACCACTTCGCACGCACGACCTTCCTGGCGGACAACCGCCACGACCTCGCGCAGGTCCCGGTGCCGACGCTCGTGGTCCAGGTGGCCATCGACGCCATCGCACCGGTCGAGGTGGGTCGCTACGTCGATGCCGCGCTGCCCGACAGCTCGCTCACCGTGCTCGACACCGTCGGACACGCACCGCACCTCAGCGACCCCGCCCTGACCATCGAGGCGATCCGGAGCTGGGTGTGAGCGGTCCCGCGGGTGTCGATGGCACCAGCACGCCGTCGCGCGGTGCGCAGGCGTCGATCGCGCAGGCGTCGATCGCGCGGGCGCTCGCGGCGGTCCAGCCCTTCGGCGCCGTGTCCTGCCTGCCCGACTGGCGCATCCTGGACGCAACCGGCCCGGTGCTCGAGCTGTTGGATCTGACCCGCGAGCAGGTCATCGGGCAGCGGTTCTCGAGCCTGCTGTCCGGCCCGGACCGCATCTTCCACGAGACCCACCACGCGCCCATCCTGCGGTTGCACGGCATCGCCCGGGAGATGGCGGTGGACCTACGCGCCGCGGACGGAAGCGCGCGACCCGTGCTGCTGACCTCGGTGCTCCTGCGCGATGCCGCCGGGGACGAGGTCGGGATCCGCATCGGGGTGGCCGACGCGCGCCACCGGCGCCGCTACGAGGACGAACTGCTCCTCGCACGCCGCCGCGCACAGCGTGCCGAGGCACAGCAGCGCACCCTGCGCGAACTGCTCGCCGTGCTCGCCAGCGCTGCCTCGGTCGAGCAGGTCGTCGCCGTGCTGCGCACCCACCTCCCGGCCGCGACGACGGCGACCGAGCTCACCCTGTGGCTCCGGGGGGTCGACGGTCGGACCCTGATCCAGCTCGACGACGACGGTGCGCCGATCCCGGGGACCGACCGTCCGCTGCCGACGAGCGCGGCGGTCACCACCGACGGCACCACGGGTCGGGTGCGCATCCCGCTGTCGTCCGGGGCGCGCTGCCTCGGCCTCATCGAGCTGGCGCTGCCGGCCGAAGACCACGTCGACCACACCGACCTGCTCGACAGCCTCGGTCGCCAGGCCGGACAGGTGCTCGAACGGGCACAGCTCCACGACGAGCGCGAGTGGCTCCTGCACGCGATCGCCCACGATCTGCGCACACCACTGGCCGCGATCGGCGGCTTCGCCCGCACGCTGCAGGCCCACGGCGCCGACGATGAGACGATGCAGGCCCTGCTGCTCCAGCGCATCGTCGCGGGCAGCGAACGGCTCACCCGGATGGCCGACGATCTGCTGGACACGGCCGCCGCGGAGCACGGGGCGCTGGCCCTGCGCCGCGCGGACCACGCGATCGGCGGTCTGGTTGAGGCCACGGTGCGCGACCACGTGGGTGGCGCGCGCCTGCGTGGTGTCCGCCTCGAGGTCGAGGACCGGTCCGCCGGGGCCCGCGCGTCCGTCGACGCGGACCGGCTCCGTCGCGTCGTGGACAACCTCGTCGCGAACGCCGTGCGGTTCTCCCCGCGTGACGGCCGGGTGCGGGTCGTGATCGAGCACGTCGACGACGAGCTCACGATCGGCGTGCACGATCAGGGTCCGGGGATCGCACCCGCGGACCGGGAGCGTCTGTTCGAGCCCTTCGTGCGGGCGGCACGACCCGATCGCGGCAGCGGTGCCGGCCTCGGGCTCAGCATCGCGCGGCAACTCATCGAGGCGCACGGCGGCAGCATCGAGGTCGCCGGGGAACACGGCGCCGGTGCGAGCTTCGTGGTGCGACTGCCGCTGGGTACCGGCCACTGAGGCCATCGGCGGGCCCGGGCCGGGTCGCGGCGAAGCCACACGCCGTGAGGCCCGGTCTCCGCGACCGGGCCCCACCGCGTGCTCGACCTCAGCGTCGTCGACGTCCCGACGGCGCGGCGCGCACCCGCCCGCCGGCCCGGAGCATGCTCCCCCCGAGTCCGATCCCGAGCAGGGCCAGCAGCACCAACGATCCGGACCCGACCCCGGTGCGGGGGAGCGGTGTCGTCCCGCTGACCGGGGTCGACCCGCGTTCCGCGGCCGCGACCACGCGCTCCGGCGGAGCCGCCTCGTCCTCCATCGGCTCCGTCTCGGCGACGAACACCAGGGTCGAGGCCGACCGCAGCGCCCCGTCGACGCTCACCCCGTTGAGTTGCACGGTGTGTTCGCCGGGTTCGATCCCCTCCGGCAGTGCCAGAGCCGCCGCGAACGTGCCGTCCGCTCCGACCTCGACCACGCCGAGCAGGTGCGGTTCGGAGAACAGCCACACGTCGACGCTGCTGCCCGGCGCGAAGCCGTAGCCGCTGACCTCGACCATGCCGCCACGGCGCACGACCAGGCGGCCGTCACTGTCGATCTGCATCGGGGTCCCATCGACCTCCGTACCGCGCAGCCCGATGGCGAAGCCGGGTGCCTCGATGTGCAGTCGCGTGCCGTCGAGCCGCAGGACGGCAGCGACCGGCTCGTCATCGATCAGGACCCTCGGGGTCCCCGGCGCAGGCCGGGTGTCGGGATCCGGATCCCCGTCCCCGAACACGGGGCTGCCGTCCGGTGCTGGCGGCCGGATCGCGAACACCAGCGGGGTGGCGGCCCGGGTGGGCGACGCGTCGCCCGCACCCATCGCGTTGAAGGCCCGCAGGCGCACCTCGTAGCGCGTGTCGTTCTGCAGGCCACGCAACACGAGCGGCCGGGTGTCGGACACCAGTGGGATGGACGTCCACGTGGCACCGCCGTCCACCGAGTACTGGTAGCCGGCGACGGGTGAGCCGCCGTTGACCCCCGGCGCCGTGAAGGAGACCGACAACGTGCGGTTCCCGCTGCTCACCCCGTGCACGGTCGGCATGCCGGGCACCGTCGCCGGGACCGCGGCGACCTCGCCCGTGGCACCGGGACCGGCCAGGTTGACGCCCCGGACCGCGACCGTGGTGCGCGTGCCGTTGGTCAACCCGTCGATGATCGCGCTGCGGGCGGTCGCAGCCGTCGTGGCACGGACCTCGCCGTCGATGAGGACCTCGTAGCCCGACACGGCCCGGCCGTTGCTCGGCGCGATGGTCCAGGCGACCTGCAGCTGCCGGTCGGCCGGGGTGACGGTGACCGCGGGAGCCAACGGCGCGCCGTAGGGCCGCCCGACGATCGTGGCGGAAGCGCCCGATCCTGCGGCGTTGTGGGCGTGGACGGTCACGGACGTGGCCGTGCCGTTCGACAGCGAGGTCAAGGTGCAGCCGAACCACGGGCGGGGGTCACCGGTGACCTCCGCGGGCTTGACGGCGCAGGTCCCGTGCGAGCTCACCACGTCGTAGCCCGTGATCACCGCACCCCCGGTGTCCACCGGTGCGGCCCACCGGACGACGAGCCGGCCGTCCTGCTCCTCGACCTGGAGGTCGCCGACCGTGCCGGGCACGGTGTAGGGCGTCGCCTTCTGCACGACCGAGGGGCCGGAGCTCCCGTGCACGTTGGTGGCACGGACCCGGAGTTCGACCTCGATGCCGTTGGTCAGCTCGGTCAGGGTCAGCGTGGGCGTGGCCAGATCGACCGCGATCGTCACCCAGCTCCCGTCCACGAGACGATCGACCTGGTAGCGGACCTCCTCGGCGCCGCCGGACCACCACGGTGCATCCCAGCTGAGGGCCACCGTGCCATCCCCGGCGACCACCCCGGTCCCCGTCGGGGCCGTCGGTGCCGACGCCGCGATGTCGATCCTGGTGGTGAGCACACCGTCGTCGTGCAGGGTCTGGTCGTGCAGCACGCTGTAGGCGTCGGCGCGGACAGCGAAGGTCTCCGAGCGCGGCGCGGTCGTGGCGTTGGCGAGGCTCTCGTCGACGACCCACACGTAGGCGCCGGTCGAGGAGCCGAGGTAGAGCGTGCCCGTGTCGCCGACCTGGCGTTGGTCGACGTCGATCCCTGCGACCGTCGCGACGTGCGACTCCCCGCCGACGAGCGCGTAGGTGATCGGGTCGCCCTCCGGGTCGGCGGCGACGAGATGCCCGGTGACGGGCCCGTGCGACTGCGTCTCGGCCGCGTTCACCACGACGACGTCGGCGGGGGCGGTGAGCACCGGCGGGTCGTCGACCAGCGTGACCGTGGTCTCGACGGAGGTCGTCGGCAGGTCACCGGCACTCGGCGTCCTGGCCTCGACGGTGACCTCGAGGGTCGGAGCCGGGTCGAGCGAGCTGTCGTGGTAGGTGACGAGACGGGCGATCTTCGTGGCGACGTCGTCGGTGGCGTCCGTCGACAGGACACGCGCGTTGGCGATGTACAGCGACGCCCCGAGCAGCCGCCCACCCGTGCGGTCGTAGGAGCCGGAGACGAACCGGAAGCGGTACTCACCGTCCGCGGGGATCTTCCCCGAGGCGGTCGTCCAGCCCTGTTGGAACCCGCGGCCGTACATGAGCAGGTGGTGTTCGTCGGTGCTGGTGTCGACCAGGAACCCGTAGACCTCGTAGTCGTCCGACCCGTTCGCCGCCGCCCAGTCGAAGGCGAGGTCATCGTCCGCCTTCGCCTCGAAGGGGCTCGACCACGCATCCGGCCCGAACGACGAGCAGTAGGTGAGCCCGTGCGGCCCGGCGAAGTCCTGGTTCGACGGCGTGCACCAGCCACCGCTCATCCGCAGTTGCAGCGCGTGCGTGCGCCCGGCGTGCGAGCCGACCCAGCCCTGGTACGTGCCGGGGGTCTCCAGGGTGCGTTCGTCACCCTCGCGCCCCCACGCCGGGTGGGACCCGGCCGGGGTGTAGTTGAAGTCCGTCTGGAAGCTGTAGCCGTCTCCGCTGATCGTGTACGGCCCGCCACCCGAGATGCTCACCGGTCGCTGCTGCGTGCGCGACGCGAGCGCGTCGAGCACCACGCGCTGGCGGTTGACCGTCCACCCCACGGGATCGCCGTTGGCCTGCGTCCCACCGGAGAAGTCGCTGTTCTCCAGCGCCGCGGAGAAGTCGATACGCAGCGGCTGACCGGCCGCGCCGGACTCCGAGGAGGACACCGTCGCGATCTGCTTGGACGCGCCGTTGCCGAGCCCGAGGTGGATCACGTTGCCCACCACGGAGACCGCGCCCTCGGCCGTGTCGACCGACTCGACGGTCACCAGGCCCAGCGTCTCGGTCTCCCGCGGCTCGGCCACCCCGAAGCGCAGGAAGCCGTCGGCGAACCCACCCGAGCCGCTGATGGTCGCGCTGGGCGCGACCCGGACCGGGTCCCCGCCTTCGGTGAAGGTGATCGGCTCGAGGCCCTCGATGGAGAAGCCGTCACTCGCGACCGCCGCAGGCGCGACGCCGATGATGAAGGCCACGCTCATGGCGCCGGCCAGCCACCGGTGTCCCCGTCCGGTGGCCCCGTGAAGCGTTGACATGATGTGCTCCCCGCCGTCCGATCATCGGGCCCCCAGCACCGTTGGTAGAAGTACCAAATAGACGGCACACCATCCATCGACCCCACGATCGGCGACTTGAGGGCCGAAGGTCCCGACCTCACGGGCGCGCCCACCCCGCCGCCGGGACGGACGGGGGGCTCCGGGACGGACACCGCCGACCGGGCTACCGTCCCCTCGCCGACGGGGAGGCCTGGGTGGGTGAAGAGCCGGTTCGAGAGCGCCGCGGCGGTCCGACACGCGAGCGCATCCTCGATGCCGCCCTCGGGGTGCTCCGTGAGGTCGGTCACGGGGGCTTCAGCGTCCCACGCGTCGCCGAGGCGGCCAGCGTCTACCAGGGCAACGTCACCTACTACTTCCCGACCCGGGCCGACCTGCTGGTCGCGATGGCGGACCGCGCGGTCGTGCAGTACCGGGAGGCGTTCCGCCTCGAGCTCGCCGAGCTCGATGCCTCCGACTCGGCCTGGGCCGAGGACCTGATCCGGTGGCTCCAGGCCGACGCCATCGTCCCCGAGACGGTCCGCCTGTTCCCCGAGCTGTGGAGCCTCGCCAACAGCGCCGAGGACATCGGCGTCGCGGTCTGCCGGCTCTACGAGACGGCCGTCGACGCCCTGATCGAGGCACTCGGCCACGACCCGACCGACCCGGCCACGACCGAACTGCGCGCCGTGGTCTTCGCCATCGGGGTGGTGAGCGAGGGCACCACCGCGGTCCACGGCCACCGGGGTGCCACCCATGCGGACGTGGTCGCCAGCCGCGAGCTGCTCGTGGAGGTGCTCGCGCCCCGGTTGGTCGCCGCGCACGCCGCCCTCGTGGACCGGCGCCGGGACCGACACCCCTAGGACGTGGCCCTCACGCCGCGACCGGAAGACGCCAGACGGCGTCACGGCGACCCCGTGTCGAGACACCCGTGACGGAGGGGGTCCTCCGTGGACCGCATTTGTTGAGAATGATTCCTATTCTCGTGTAGGGTGACCGGCCCCCCGAAGGAGCGTGGCCGTGGCCCAGCAGATCCATGACGTCCTCATCGTCGGTGCCGGCCCCGCGGGGCTGGGCGTGGCGTCCGCGCTCACCCGGATCGGCATCGCCGCGACCGTGATCGACCGCGACGGCATCGGCGCTTCGTTCCGGAACTGGCCGGAGGGGATGCGTCTGATCACCCCGTCCTTCACGGGCAACCAGTTCGGGCTCGTCGACCTGAACGCGATCACCCCCGACACCTCCCCGGCGCTGTCGTTGCGTGACGAGCACCCCACCGGTGCGCGCTACGCCGCCTACCTGCAGATGGTCGCGGAGCTCGACCGCATCGACGTGCGCACCGGCATCGAGGTGGACGACGTGCGGCCGCGCGCGGACGGCGTGCTCGAGGTCTCGGTCACCGACGGCCCACCATGGCATGCCCGCCACGTCGTGTGGGCGGCGGGCGAGGCCGGCTACCCGCGTCGCAACGGCGTGCCCGGGGCACCGCACGCGCGTCCCACCATCGAGGTGGGGTCCTGGGACGAGCTCGCCGGCGAACGTGTCGTCATCGTCGGGGGCTACGAGTCCGGCATCGACGCCGCGGTCAACCTGGTCACCCGCGGCCACGACGTCACCGTCATCGACCCGGGCGAACCCTGGCGAGCTGCCGATGCCGACCCCTCGCTCACCCTGGCGCCCTACACGCTCGGCCGGCTGCGCGACGCCCTGGCCACCGATCGGCTCACCCTGCACACCGATCGTGTGACCGCCATCACGCCGGACGGGGCCGGGTTCCTGGTCACGACCGGCGACGGCGAGACGTTCGTCAGCGACGCCACACCCCTGCTCGCCACCGGGTTCGAGGGCTCGCTGCGCCTCATCCGTGACCGGTTCACGTTCGACGAGCACGGGCGGGTGGAACTCGACGAGGCGACCGACGCGTCCACGATCACGCCCGGGCTCTACCTGGCCGGGCCGGCACTCGCCCACCGCGAAGCGATCTTCTGCTTCATCTACAAGTTCCGGCAGCGGTTCGGCGTGGTCGCCCGCGCGATCGGGGACGCGTTGGGGGTCGACACCGAGCCGCTGGAGGCGCTGCGCGAGCACCGGTTCCTGCTCGACGACCTGTCCTGCTGCGACGACGCCTGCGCCTGCTGATGCCCGACGACCCGCACCGCACCGCCACCACCCGCCCCGCGCTGATCCTCATCGGGGCGGAGTCGTCCGGGAAGTCCACGCTCGCCGCGGCGCTGTCCGGCCGCCCATCACGCGCGGAGAACGTCGCCGGCTCCACCGTCGCCGTCGAGACCTACCCCGGGACCGACCGGACCATCATCGATACCCCTGGCGTCGTACACCGGCTCGACACCGCCACCTCGGCGCTGGCGCTCGCGGTCCTGGACACCGACGACACCGACGTGCTGCTGACCCTGCGCGCCACGCACCTCGACGACGAGCTGACCGAACTGCTCCCGGTCGTCGCGGGCCGCCGCGGCGTCGTGGCCGTGACCAACTGGGACCGGGTGCAGGACACGGTGGCCGCCCGGCGGGCGATCGCCGCCGTCGCCGCCGGCACCGGGGTGCCGTTCGTGGCCGTCGACGGACGTGACCCGGTGGCGTCGGCGGCGGCGCTGCGGACGGCTCTGGCGACACCGGGCCGGTTCACCACCGGTCCCGTGCTGGCACGGGCCGGATGGCGCATCGAGCCACCACCCACGGTCCTGGAACGACGGTGGCTCGGCCCGATCGTGGGGCTGACGATCCTGCTGGCCCCGGCGATCGCATCGGTCTGGCTCGCGGTCACCGTCGCCGGGCTGATCGAACCGGGCGTCGAGGCCCTGCTCGCGCCGCTCGCCACCCGGGCACGGACGCTGCCCTGGCTGCTGCCGGAGGTGGTCGCCGGGGACTACGGCCTGATCACGATGGGGCCGCTGCTGCTGGTGTGGGCCATGCCGGTCGTGGTCGTGCTCGCGTTGCTGCTCGGGGTGCTCAAGGCCAGCGGGCTGCTGGACCGGCTCACCACCGCCGTGCACCCGCTGGTGCGCCCGTTCGGGCTGACCGGCCGGGACCTGGTGCGCGTCGTGGCCGGGCACGGGTGCAACGTGCCGGCGGTCATCTCGACCCGGTCGTGCTCGGGCTGTACCCGGGACGCGACGATCGGGGCGATCGCGTTCGGGAGCGCGTGCTCGTTCCAGCTCGCCGCGACCCTCGGGGTCCTGGCGGCGGCCGGGCGCCCGGGCCTGGTCGTCCCCTACCTCGCGATCCTGCTCGGCGGCGCCCTGGTCCATGCCCGGTTCCTCGCCCGCCAGCAGGGCACCGACCCGGTATCGCTCGACCTGCACCTGCTGCGCGGACGGTCCTTCCTGTCCTGGCCGCGCTGGGCCGAGGTCAGGCGCGAGGCACGGTCGACGCTGCGGCACGTGACCGTGCAGGCGCTGCCGATCTTCCTGGCCATCACCGCCATCGCCTCCCTGCTGGCGGCCACCGGGATGCTGGAGCGCGCCGCGCGACCGCTCGAGCCGTTGCTGGCGGCGCTGCGCCTGCCCACCGAGGTCGCGCTGCCGGTGATCCTCGCCTCGGTCCGCAAGGACGGGCTGCTGCTCCTGGCGGAGCCCGGCACGGTCGCAGCGCTCGACGGCGCGCAGTTGCTGGCCGCGCTGGTCCTGGCCGGGGCACTGGTGCCGTGCCTGGTCACGGCGCTCACGATCGCGCGCGAGCGGGGCCGACGCATCGCCGGCCGACTGCTGTGGCGTCAGGCCCTGGGAGCCCTCGTCCTGACCGGTGCGGTCAGCTGGCTCGGCCTCGGCATCCTGCGCTCCATGCCCTGAGTGGTCGATGGGCCCCCGCCCGGCCGGGTCGCGGTCCGCAACGGGCCCTTCCCGGCCGTTCAGACAGGCCAGTGCTCGATCTCCGTGGCCTTGACCGCGACCCACAGCGTGCTGCCCTCGGTCAGGGCGAGCTCGGCCAGCGCGGAGGCGGTGATCTGGGCCACGATCGGGATGGGTCCGTCGAGGTGGACGCGGACCTGGTCGTCGTGGATGTCCAGCGCGTCGATGGTGGCCCGCCAGGTGTTGCGCGGCGTGCCCTCGGGCTGGCTCGGGAACAGCGCGACCGCGCGCGGGTGGATGGCCACGAGCACGTCACCGGGCCGGTCGGCGGCGTCGGCGACCGCCAGCGTGGCACCGGACGCCAACGTCAGCTCGTGTCCGTCCGCGCGGCCCCGGTAGTGGTTGAGCCCGACGAGCCGGGCGGCCCATGCCGATCGGGGCCGACGAGCGACGACCGCCGGCGGGGCGTCCTGCACGACGTGACCCTGCTCGAGGATCACGAGCCGGTCGGCGAGGTTGATGGCCTCGAGCGGTTCGTGGGTGATCAGCAGCACCGGTCCGGCGAAGTCGTCGAGGTGGCGCCGCAGCTGCTGGCGCACGGCCCGACGGGTGTCGACGTCGAGCGCGGCGAGCGGTTCGTCGAGCAGCAGCAACGCCGGGTCGGTCGCCAGCGCCCGGGCGAGCGCGACGCGTTGGGCCTGCCCGCCGGACAGCGCACCCGGCTTGGTCTGCACCTCGCCGCCGAGTCCGACCCGCCCCAGCCAGTCGCGCGCGCGGCCGCGGGCCTCCCGGCGCGGCACGCCGCGCGCCCGCAGGCCGAAGGCGACGTTCTCCAGCGCGCTGAGATGCCCGAACAGCAGGTGCTGTTGGAACACCACCCCGACCGATCGCTGCTGCGGGGTCACGCGCACGCCGGCCGCGGCGTCCTCGACGACGCGTCCGCCGATCGCGATGCGACCGCGCTCGATCGGCAGCAGCCCGGCGATCGCGCGCAGCAGCGTGGTCTTGCCCGCACCGTTGGGCCCCAGCACGGCGACGACCTCGCCGGGGGCGGCGTCGATCGCGACCTCGAGCTCGAGCGCGCCGAGGCGCAGCCCGAGGTCGACCGACAGCCCGTCCCCGCCGGCCGCGGGAGGGTCGCCGGCGCCGCGAGGGCCGCCTCCGGCGCCAGCCGTGACACCGTCCCGTGGTCCGTCCGCCCGGGGCGCCGGGTCGCGATCCACCTCGCTCATGTGGTGCGCAGGAAGCGGTCGCGCAGCGCGACCAGCACGGCGACGGACACAGCCAGCAGCAGGAAGCTGATGAGGTAGGCGGCCTCCGGGTTGCGCTCCAGTTCGAGGTAGACGGCCAGCGGCATCGTCTGCGTGCGACCCGGCAGGTTGCCCGCGAAAGTGATGGTGGCGCCGAACTCACCCAGCGCCCGCGCCCAACACAGCGCCATCCCCGCGGCCAACGACGGCCACAGTGCGGGGAGCACCACCCGGCGCAGGATCGTCCAGCGGTCGGCACCGAGCGTCGCCGCCGCGTCCTCCAGCCGCGGGTCGACCATCCGCAGCCCCGCCTCCACCGTGACGATCAGGAACGGCATGGCGACGAACGTCGCGGCGATCACCACCGCCGCCGAGGTGAACGGCAGCGTGATGCCGGTGGCCTCGGCGAGCGGCTGGCCCACCAACCCGCGTCGCCCGAACGCCGCGAGCAACCCGACCCCGCCGACGACCGGGGGCAGCACCATCGGCAGCACCGCGAGCGCCCGGACGAACGGCTTGCCCGGGAAGTCGTAGCGCGCGAACACCAGGGCCAGCGGCACCCCGAGCACCACGGAGACGACGAGCGCCGCGAGCGACGACACCAGCGACAGCCGCAACGCCTGCAGCACCACCGGATCGGTGATGAGTTCGCCGACCCGCGTCCAGGGCGTGCGCAACGTCAGGCTGACCAGCGGCAGGACCAGCAGCGCGAACCCGACGACCCCGAGCACGATGGCCGTCCGCGGCGGCGCGACCCCCGACGACGTCGAGGTGGCACGGGGCGGGGCGAGGTCGGTCACGGGGTCGTGAACCCGTAGGACGCGAGGATCCGTTGGCCGGAGTCGCTGAGCACGAACGCGACGAACGCCTCCGCGGCGGTCGGGTTCGGGGCGTCGGCGAGCACCGCGATCGGGTAGGTCGCCGGCACGTTCTGTTCGACCGGGATCTCGACGCCGTCAGCCCGACCATCCGAGGCGACGATGTCCGAGGCGTACACGACCGAGGCGTCGGCCTCCCCGAGCTCGACCTTCGACAGCGCCGCCCGGACGTCCCGTTCCAACGACGACGGGGTCACCTCCACACCGGCCGCAGCCAACGCCTCGCTCGCGTACTGGCCCGCGGGAACCTCCTCGGCCGGCAGCACCAGCACCAACTCGGGGTCGGCGAGGTCGGTGAGTCCACCGATACCGAGCGGGTTGCCCGGCTCGACCGCGATCGTCAGCAGGTTCGCGGTGAAGGTGGCCGGGTCGCCGGCGAGGCCACCCGCGCCGGAGACGGCGTCCATCTGCGTGGCGTTCGCGGCGGCGAACACGTCCGCGGGGGCGCCCTCGGCGATCTGGCTGGCGAGCGTCTGACTGCCCGCGTAGTTGAACGCCACCTCGATGTCGGGGTTGGCGTCCACGAACGCGGCTCGCAGCTCATCGAACGCGTCGGTCAGCGACGCGGCCGCGAACACGATCAGTTCGCCGGCGACAGCGTCGGGATCGCCCGGGTCGCCGCCGGCGTCCGCGGGGCCACAGGACGCGACCAGCAGGGCGACCGCGAGCCCGGCCCGCCAGCCTCGGGCTCGTCGGCCCGTACCGGGATCATCCGAACGACGGCCGCGGGACGACCTGCGATCCAGGGCGCCGACGGGTCCGGGGACGCCGTTCACGCCGCGACCTGCGTGCCGGTGTCGGTGAGGTCGTAGCCGCCGATCGCCGCGAGCCGTCGGTGGACCCGCTCCCCGGTCAGCTCGTCGGTGAACGCCCGCAGCACGGCGTTGTCCGCGGTGTCGAGCGCGACCCACAGCTGCGAGACGTGCTCCTCGAGCGGGTGGAACGTCAGGCCGAGCGATCGCGCGGCGGGCTCGATCGTCACCGCCGCGATGCGGTCGGTCGCGGCCCGCCACGCCGCCTGCGCGTGGCCCCGGACCCGGGGACCGTCGACGCTGCGGGCCGCGTCCGCGTCGTCGTGCCGGGCCCGTTCGAAGGCAGCCTGGCTGCCGGCACCCGCCTCGCGTTGCGCGACGGCCAGGCGCCCGGCCAGCGCGTCGTCGACCCATCCGGCCGGCAGGTCCGCCGGCGCGGCCAGGCCCACCTGCCACCGGGCGACGTGCCACGCACGCACCGGCACCGGGGCCGTGTGGAGACGCCCCGGCGGCCCGTGCACCATGACCGCATGGCTGCGTCCGCCGGCCAGCACCTGGACCGCGGTGGCGCTCGACGTCGGGACCGGGACCACGCGCGGGCCGCTGGTCGCCTCCAGCAGCCGGGACGCCAGCCCGATGATCGGGTCGCACCCGGCCACCACGGCTGCCGGCCGCTCCACGTCGAACAGGTGCACGCCGCCGTCCCGGACCTGCGCGTCGGCCGTGGCCCACCCCTCGCCGGAGCCGTCCGCGGGCGTGCACACGAGCCGATCGCCCACGCGACCGACCCGCACCAGCGCGCCCTCGGTGGGCGGCTCGAGCACCCCGGTGACGCCACGGCGCTCGGGTGCCAGCAGCTCCTCGACCGACGTCGACAGCGCCGCGGCCAGTCGCACCGCCGCGTCGACGCGCGGCAGGTGCCGGTCCGCCTCGACCGCCCCGACGAGTTGGCGGCTGACCCCGGCCAGCTCCGCGAGCTGGGCCTGCGTCAGATCCCGCGCCAGGCGCAACGCACGGACCCGATCACCGAGCACGTCGCTTCCCTCACCTCCGCCGCACGGACGGCGGAAGACAGGATACTAGCGCTGTGCGCGGTTCTCTGTCGTCCGTGGGCCCCGTCCGCCGGATCACCGGACACGAGCAGGGATCCGGGGTAGAACCGCAGGTGCGGCACGCCTGGTGGCGGTGACCGCCGACGCCGTCCCCGGGCGATGACGCCTGTCGTGGGAGGATCCCCCGATGACCGAGCAGCCACGTCCCCCGGAGCCCCCGACGCTGCCGGACGTGCTCGGCAGCCCCGGGGGGCCCCCCCCCGGGGCGCCGCCGGCGCGGAGCCCCCGGCGGGGCCCCCGGGCCCCGGGGCCCCCCCGGCCGGGCCCGCCGCCGGGGCGGGGCCGGGCGGGGCCCC
>JAFIEQ010000079.1 GCA_020832455.1 Nitriliruptoraceae bacterium | reverse complement strand
GGGGTGGGGGGGGGGGGGGGGGGGTGGGGGGGGGGGCGCCCGCCCCGCCCCCCCCGGCCGGGGGGGCTTGGGTGGGGGGGGGCCGGGGGGTCGGGTCCGGCGGGGCGGGACGGTGCACGGCAGCGCTCCTGGAGGTCAGGGTGGGGATCAGGACTCGAAGTAGCGGTCGGCGCGTGCGGCGTGGACGGCCGCGGCCAGTTCCAGGACCGGGGCCCCATCGGCCGGCCAGCCGGGCGGGTCCCCGGCGGCGTGATCGGCGGCCTCCGCCGCCAGTGGACCGAGACCGACGGCGGTGTGGGCGAGCACCGCCGCGAGCGCGGCAGGATCCAACCCGAGCAGGCGCACGGCGGCCTGGGAGGCCTCCGCGGCGGCGCCGTAGACCTGCTGCAGCGCCGCATCGTGCGCGCTGCCGCCCAGCACGGCGACGACCGCGCCCGTCGCCAGGGGCAGGGGCAGCTCGCCGCCGGCGGCGTCGACGACGTCGTCGAGTCGTGCGGGGTCCGCCCCGACCGCCCCCACCAGCCCGCGCGCGAGGCGCAGCAGTTGGCGACCACGGGTGCGGGACAGGGTGCGCAGCGCCGGGACGGGCGTCCGTGCATCGGACTCCACGACCAGTGTCGGCCACCCGTGCGCACTCCTGCCGGTCGTCTCGTGCGCGGCGGCCGCGGCGCAGGTGGCCTCGACCCGGCCGGTCGTCGCCACGTACGCCGCCAGCCAGGCGGCCAGCGACCCGACGTCGTGGACCCGGCCGTCGTCGATGGCCTGCTCGATCCCGACCGAGTGCACGTGCCCGCCGGTGGGCAGCCGGCCGTCGGCCAGCAGCAACGACAGGGGCGAGGTGGCGACCTGCACGGCGGGGTCCTGGCCCGACGTCACCGCCATCAGAAGAGCATGTAGCGCTGGGCCAACGGCAGCTCGGTGGCGGGGTCGGCCTCGACGACCTCGCCGTCGACGCGCACCGTGAAGGTGTCCGGGTCGACCTCGATCCGCGGTGTCGCGGTGTTGTTCGGCAGGTCCGCCTTGGTGACCGACCGGCAGTCGTCGATGGCGACGACCCGGTGGGTGAGCCCCAACGTCGTGCCGATCCCGGCGGCTTCCGCGGCAGCGCTGACGAACGCGACGCTGATCGGGCCGGCGAGCCCCGGCGCCGCACCGAACATCGGGCGCGGCAGGATGGGTTGCGGCGTGGGGATGGAGGCGTTCGGGTCGCCGTTCTGCGCCCACGCGATCGCGCCGCCCTTGACGACGAGCTCCGGCTTGATCCCGAAGAAGCGCGGATCCCACACCACCAGGTCCGCGAGCTTGCCCGGCTCCACGGACCCGACCTCGCTGGCGAGTCCGTGGGCCACGGCCGGCGCGATCGTGTACTTCGCGACGTACCGCCGGGCGCGCAGGTTGTCCGCGGCACCGTCGCCCGGCAGCACGCCCCAACGTTGCTTGGCGACGTGGGCGGTCTGCCAGGTGCGGCAGATCACCTCGCCGATCCGCCCCATCGCCTGGCTGTCGGAACCGATCATGGAGATGGCACCGAGGTCGTGGAGCAGATCCTCGGCCGCGATCGTCGAGGGCCGGATGCGTGACTCCGCGAAGGCGAGATCCTCCGGGATCGACGGCTTGAGGTGGTGGCAGACCATCAGCATGTCGAGGTGCTCGTCGACGGTGTTGACGGTGTGCGGGCGGGTCGGGTTGGTCGAGCTCGGCAACACGTGGGGCTCGCCGGCGACCGTGACGATGTCGGGGGCGTGCCCGCCTCCGGCTCCCTCGGTGTGGAACGTGTGGATCGAGCGGCCCGCGATCGCCTCGAGGGTCGACTCGACGAACCCCGCCTCGTTGAGGGTGTCGGTGTGGATGGCGACCTGGACCCCACCGGCGTCCGCGACGGTGAGGCAGGCGTCGATCGCGGCGGGGGTGGTGCCCCAGTCCTCGTGCAGCTTGAACCCGGCGGCACCCGCGAGCAGCTGCTCCTCGAGCGCGGCGTGCGAGACGGTGTTGCCCTTGGCCAGCAGCGCGACGTTGACCGGCCAGTGATCGAGCGCCCGCAGCATCGCGCCGAGGTGGAACGCACCCGGCGTCACGGTGGTCGCCTTGGTGCCCTCCGCCGGGCCGGTCCCCCCGCCGATGATGGTGGTGATCCCGGTCTCGAGCGCCACGGCCAGCAGCTGCGGCGCGGTCAGGTGCACGTGGGAGTCGACCGCCCCCGCGGTCACGATCCGACCGTTGCCGGCGATGATCTCCGTCGACGGCCCGATCACCAGGTCGGGATGCACGTCGTCCATGATGTCGGGGTTGCCGGCCTTGCCGAGCGCGACGATGCGCCCGTCCCGGATCCCGATGTCCGCCTTGATGATGCCCCAGTGGTCGAGGACCACCGCGCCGGTGATGACGGTGTCCGGGACGCGCTCCCCGCGTGGGACGGACGCCTGGCCCATCGACTCGCGGATGACCTTGCCGCCCCCGAACACGACCTCGTCGCCGCCGGCCGAGCGGTCCTCGGTCACCTCGATGGTGAGGTTCGTGTCGCCGAGCCGGATGCGGTCGCCGACGGTCGGCCCGAACAGCGCGACGTAGCGGTCACGGTCGATACGGCTCATCATCGGTCGGTCTCCGTGGCGTCGTCGGCGTCGAGCGGCCCGGCCACCTCGCCTCGGAAGCCGGCGACGACGCGGGCACCCCCGTAGGCCACCACCTCGACGTCGCGGGTGAGGCCGGGCTCGAACCGCACCGAGGTACCCGCGGGGATCGCGAGGCGGGTACCACGGGCGGCGGCGCGGTCGAGCTCCAGCGCGGGGTTCGCCTCCGCGAGGTGGTAGTGGGAGCCGACCTGGATCGGACGGTCGCCGGTGTTGGTCACGCGCAGCGTGCGACGGGCGCGATCGGGCACCGCGAGGACGGGCTGCTCGGCGGGGATGACCTCGCCGGGGCGCATCGGGGTCGCATCGGGCACGGTGGTCTCCGTCGTTCGTTGGTCAGCCGGTCGGGCGCGGTCAACCGATCGGGTCGTGGAGCGTGACCAGCTTGGTGCCGTCGGGGAACGTCGCCTCGACCTGCACCTCGTCGACGAGCTCGGCGATGCCCTCCATGACGTCGTCGCGGGTCAGGACCTCACGCCCGGCCTGCATCAGCTCCGCGACGCTGCGACCGTCGCGGGCCCCCTCGAGCACGAAGCAGGTCAGGATCGCCACCGCCTCCGGGTGGTTGAGCTTCAATCCGCGTTCGCGACGCTTGGACGCCACGTCGGCGGCGACGTGGATCAGCAGCCGTTCCTGCTCCATCGTGGTCAGGCGCATCCCGCCACCTCCCGGGTCGATCGTGGGCGCGGCCGCACCGGTCGGTGTCGCCTCGGCCGCGTGCGGAGTATGGGCGGCGATTGTTTCGTCTGCGTGACCGCTGCGCGGATGCGCGACCGGGGAGGGCCGATGCCCGCCGGCGCCGGCGCGTGCCCGTCTCCCGGCGGTCAGGGCCCGTCCGGCGGGGGCGTGGGCCGCGCGAGCTCCTAGCGTCGGGACCGCCGGGCGAACAGCGCCACCGCGGGACCGGCACCATCGCGGCACGGACCGTCCCCGCCCGTCCGACGCATCGCCACACGCATCGCGCCGTGGCCCCGCCCGACACCCGACCCGAGGAACTCGCGCCATGCCGGAGTCCGAACGCGACGACCGTCCGCACCTCGTGATCGTGGGTGCCGGGTTCGGCGGTCTGGAGCTCGTGAAGCGACTCACCGGACGTCGCGCTCCCGAGCACGACTACCGCATCACCTGGGTCGATCGACGCAACCACCACACCTTCCAACCGCTGCTCTACCAGGTGGCCACCGCCGGGTTGCAGCCCCAGGACATCGGTGTCCCGGTGCGTGCGCTGGCGCGACGGCGCCCCGCGGTCCGGGTCCGGGTCGGTGAGGTCGTGGACATCGACACGGCGGCGCGGTCGATCGCCTTCGCGGACGGCGGCTCGCTCACCTACGACCGGCTGGTGCTCGCCGCGGGGGCGGTGACGACCGACTTCGGCATCCCCGGCGTGGAGGAGCACGGCCTGCCGCTGAAGTCGCTGCGGGATGCGACCGCGATGCGCGACCACCTGCTGCGCTGCTTCGAACGCGTCAGCGCCCGGCCGGTCCAGCACGACGACGGCACGTTGACCTTCGTGATCGCGGGTGGCGGGCCCACCGGGGTCGAGGTCGCCGGGGCGCTCGCCGAGCTGATCGACCTGGTGCTGCGACGCGACCATCCGGAGCTCGACCTCGACCGGGTCCGCATCGTGCTCGTGGAGCTGCAGGAGCAGTTGCTGCCCACCATGGGGGCCTTCTCGGGCCGGGCGGCGCGCAAGGAGCTCACACGTCGGGGTGTCGAGGTGCGGCTCGGCGTCGGCGTGAGCGCGGTGCACGCCGACCGGGTCGAGTTCGACGACGGCACGGTGCTCCCCGCACGCACGCTGATCTGGAGCGCCGGGATCGCCGCCTCGCCGCTCGCGCGGACGCTGGGCGTGGAGCCGGGACGCGGCGGCCGGGTCGGGGTCGATGCGCACCTGCGGGTCCGCGGCATCGAGGGCGTGTACGCGATCGGCGACATCGCCGGGACGATCGGCGACGGCGACGCTCTGCCGCAGGTCGCCCCGGTGGCGATCCAGCAGGCGCGTCACGTCGCCCGACACCTCACGGCGCCCATCGGCGTGGCGGGGTTCCGCTACCTCGACAAGGGCACCATGGCCACGATCGGACGGCGGGCCGCGGTCGCGGAGCTGCCCTTCGGGCTCCGGCTGCGTGGCGCACCGGCGTGGCTCGCCTGGCTGGTGCTCCACGTGCTGCTGCTCGCCGGGTTCAAGAACCGCGTCGGGGTCCTGTTCAGCTGGGTGTGGAACTACGTCTTCCGCGACCACGCCGCGCGCCTGATCATCCAGGTCGCCGAGCGATCGCCGGCGACCCCTCCGGGCGAGGACGAACGCGAACGCATCCAGGTCGACGACTGATCGAGGTCGACCACCGACCGCGCCGCGTGGGCGGTCAGGGGCCCTCGGACGAGGTGACGATCGCCTCGAACGTGCTCGTGAGCGGCGCGAATCCCATCCGCCGGTACATCGGGGCGCCGGCCGGGGAGGGCTCGAGGACCGCCGTGTCGTAGCCCTGCGCAGCGGCGGCAGCCAGCGCGGCGGCGGTCACCGCGGTGGCGAAGCCCCGGCCACGGTGGGCGGGGCGGGTGGCGACGCTGTAGATGCCCGCGACGCCGGCGTGCCGGGTGGTCGCGAGCATCGCGGTGGCGACCGGTTCCTGGGCCAGGTGGCCGATGAACACGGTGAACGTCGGGATCGTGAGCAGGTTGGGTCCGAGCTCGCGGCCGATGTCGCCCGGGTCGGCGTCGAACGCCTCCGCGACACCGCGCACGGCGTGGTCGATCGTCTCCGCCCCCGCCACGTCGATGGACAGCGCCGTGGACGGGCGGGGCGCGGTCACCGTCCACGGGCGGAGCGCGATCGCGTAGACCGGTTCCTCCTCGAGGTGCATCCCGCGGCGCCGTGCGTGGTCGAGCACCTCGTCATCGAGGCCCGGCTGCAGCTTCAACAGCCAGTCCAGGCCGGCGCTACGGAACCGGTCCCCGGCCGCGTCCAGCGCGGCGGACGGCTCGCGCAGGTCCCGGCTGGTGAGCGCCAGGTTGAAGGTCGGTCTGCTCGACCCGGTGGCGATGCACCTGAGGCCACCCGCCCGCTCGACCCAGCCTCCCGGGACCGACCCGGCCAGCCGCCCCCACACGTCGTGCAGGTGGCGGTGGAAGTCCAGCGCCAGCCGCCGTCGATCGCGTTCCATGGTCCGTTCCCTGCCGGAGGTCGAGCGCCGATCACCGACCGACATGGTGCCGTGCCCACGCCGATGCCCCCGCATCCATGCCCTTGAACTTCGGGACCTCGTCGCACCGCGCGACGAGCAACGGCGTGTCGCGTGGGAGCGCGTCCTTGAGCCCGTGGTAGACGGCGGAGCGGTGCAGGTCGCTGGCGAGCAGCCACAGCCCCGCGCGCAGGCGCTGCACACCGTGCCACGGGCCGACGAGCTCGTCGACGTCGGGCGGATCGTCGTGGTCGGCGTAGGCGAGGTAGAGCACGGCGCACCTCGACGGTGTCGTCGGTCAGCGGGTGGCGGCGTCGCGATCCGGGTGTCGCGCCGACCCGGTGGACGTGGGCCCGGGGGTCGCCCGCGCGGGCAGCGCGGGGCCGGGCATGGCCGGCGTGGGACTGGCCGGCGGGGCACTGGCCGGCACGGGTGTCGTACGCTGGTCCCGTCGTCGGCGGTCCTGCTCACTGATCAGCACCCACGCGGTGAACCGGCGGATGGCCAGCACCCCGTGCACGAAGCCGGGCACGACCCACATCAGGGCTCCGCCGAGCTGCTGGTCGGTGAGCGCGTCGAAACCGAGCGCCCCGTCGTAGGAGGCGTAGAGCGATCGCCCGGCGAAGGTGATCAACGCCCCGAGCAGTGCCCCCTGCGCGATCATCACGCCGAAGGCCGCCGTGGACAGTGCCTGGCTGCGCCGCCCACGCCGCGCCGCGACGAACACCTCGGACCAGAACCACACCGCAGCGGCCAGGAAGGTGGCGTGCTCGAGCAGGTGCAGGGGGTAGGAGGCCACCGCCGCGTCGTAGAGCGGTGGGGCGTGCCAGAGCCAGACGACGGCGACGTGGGTGGCGGTGGCGACCAGCAGCGGAGGTGGGTCCCCGATCCGTCGCCGGGCGCGCCGGGTCCGCCGGGCGACCATCGCGAGCTGGTGGCGGGCCGGTCGAGGCAGCGCACGTCGGACCGTGGTGAACGGCCGCCCGGCCGCGATGAGCGGCGCGGCGACGATGACGAACAGCAGGTGCTGCACCATGTGGGCGGTGAACAGCACCTCGCCGAGGCTCGCGACCGGCGAGACGGAGGCCAGCACGACCACGCCGACCCCCGTGAGGAAGGCGTTCCGGCGGCGACGGCCGGCGCGTCCGGCGGCGCCCTGCCGGTCGCGGGTCCCACGCAGGTAGAGCGCGGTCAGGCCGGCCGCGACGGCCAGCGCGGGCGGGTCGAGGACCCACACGGCCTCACCCTCACCCATCGCTCACGCTCCCGGTGCGCGGTCGCGCGAGCGTAGGTCCGCCGCCGCCGAGCCGCTCGGACGGGCGGGGCGCACGCGCCGTGCCGTGCGGGCCGGGTGCCCACGCCGGGGGCGACGGTCCGCGCTCACGCGCAGGGGTCGAGCAGCAGGACCGGGTACCACTGGAACAACACCACCGCGGCCCAGAACGGCGTCATCCCGAGCCCGACGGCGCCGACGAAACGGTCGCGGGCCCGAGCGGTGCCGGGTGCGGCATCCGCGTTCGCCCGGACCAGGCGCAGGCTCACCACCGTCGTACGCGCCATCAGCGTGAGCAGGACGACGCTGAGCACGTGGACCGGCGCGACGGTGCCCCAGGTGCACCCGCGCGGTGCCAGCCAGTAGGTGGCGCCGAGGTGGATCGCCCACCAGGTCGCGCCCCCGATCATCGCCTCCGTGCGCGCGACACGCGAGGTCGTGGTGCCCGCGTCGGTGGTGGGATCGGCCAGGGGCTCGTCCGGGGCGCCGGTCGGTGTCGTCATCCGGCCACCAGCCGTGGGTGCACGTGCACCATGATCAGGAGCACGGTCGTGAGCGCGACGCAGGTCCAGACGTAGACGGTGGCGTTGCCGAGCTCCAGGTGACGTTCGGCGTCGACCACGCCCGTGAGCACGTGCACGAGCACGGCCGCGGCCATCAGCACCGCGGTCCCGAGGAACACCGCCCCGATGGAGGACAGGATCCAGTAGGTGGAGGTGTAGGCGTGCTCGTCGTAGGAGAACGGTGCCGCGGCGATGTCGAGCACGATGGTGACCACGCTGCCGGCCAACAGCGCCACCCCGGCCAGCAGCAGGATCCCGGTCAGCCGGACCGCGCCCTCGCGCACGGCACGCAGCGCGCCGCCGACGAGGCCGGCTCCCAGGGCACCGAGCACGATGGCCAGCACCGCCCGGCCCATCGCGGGCAGCGCGATCCCCGGTGGGGGCCAGCCGGCCGACACCTCGCCGGTGATCGGGGCACGCGGTTGCGCGGTCTCCAGGTAGAGCGGGGCGGCGGACAGCCCGGCGACGAACATCACCATGACGATGATGGTCAGCCACAGGCCCCACCCGCCCATGGCGACGCCGTGCGCGCGCTCGCGGATGGGGATGACGGTGCGGGATCGATCGGCGCGCATCACTCCACCCCCGGCCAGAGCCACGCGGCGCACGAGGCGATGAGGCCGCCGGTTCCGATGAGCGCGATGGCCCAGAAGTCCACCAGCACACCGGTCAGCGCGATCATCAGCGACAGCGCCGCCCACAGCGGCCACAGCGAGTGGCCCGGCAGCGTGATCAGGTGATCGGGCTCCGCGTCCAGCGTGGTGGTCACCACGGTCTGGCGCAGTCCCGTCTCCGGGCGGTCGAGCTGGCGCTGCCACCAGGGTGGATCGGGGTCCTCGCCGCCGGTGTCGTCCCCGGTTCCGGCACCGGTGCGCGACTCGTGGTCCCACAGCGGCTCGGGGCTCGTGACCTGGATCGTGGAGCGGAAGTTGTAGTTGGGGGCGGGGGAGTCGGTGGCCCACTCCAGCGTCGGCCCGCCCCACGGGTTCGGGCCGGAGCGCTGCCCGCCGGGCAGGTGCGCCAGGATCATGTTGATGGTGAACAGCAGCATGCCAAGGCCCATGGTGTACGAGCCGGCGGTGGAGAGCAGGTTGAGGCGCTCCCAGCCGAGCCCCTCCTCGTAGGTCCAGATGCGCCGGGTCATGCCGAACAGCCCGAGCCAGTGCTGGGGCAGGAACGCGGCGTTGAAGCCGATGAAGTTGAGCGCGAACGCCCAGCGGCCGAGCGACTCGTTCATGATCCGGCCGGTGAGCTTCGGCATGAAGTGGTGCAGCCCGCCCAGGATCGGGAACAGCGAGCCACCGACCAGCACGTAGTGCAGGTGGGCGACGATGAAGTAGGTGTCGTGCGCCTGCCAGTTGAACGGCACCATCGCCACCATGACCCCGGTGATCCCACCGGCGACGAAGATCACGATGAAGCCGACGACGTAGAGCATCGACACGTACCAGCGGATGCGCCCCCACCACATCGTGGCGATGAAGCTGAAGATGATCACGGCCGTGGGGATGGCGATCATGAAGCTCGCGGCGGTGAACAGCGAGGTGGCGATCAGCGGGATGCCGGTGGCGTACATGTGGTGGACCCACAGCCCGAACGACAGGATCGCGATCGCGACCAGCGCGGCGACGACGGCGACCCGGCCGACCATCCGGCGACCGGTGGCGGTGACCAGGATGGCTGCCGCGATGCCGACCGCGGGCAGGAGCTGGATGTAGACCTCGGGGTGGCCGAACCACCAGAACAGGTGCTGCCACAGCATCGGGTCACCGCCGAACGCGGCGTTGTAGAAGGTCGTACCGAGCTTGCGGTCGAGCTCCAGCAGGACCGTGCCGGCGACCAGGGGCGGGAACGCGAACAGGATCATGACGCTGGCCACGAAGGAGGCCCAGACGAACACCGGGATGCGGCTGATGGACATCCCCGGCGCTCGGAACCGGGCGACGAGCGTCACGATCTCGATCGCGGCGACGATCCCGGCGACCTCCAGCATCGTGACACCCAGCAGCCAGAAGTCGAGGTTGAGCCCCGGGGCGAACTCCGGGCCCGTCAGTGGGACGTAGGCGAACCAACCGGAGTCGGGGACCGCGCCGACCACGAAGCTCGACAGCAGGAACACCCCGCCGGCCAGGAACGCCCAGTACCCGAAGGCGTTCAAGCGCGGCATCGGCATGTCGCGTGCCCCGAGCGACAGCGGCGCGACGTAGATCGTGAAGCCCTCCAGCATGGGCACCACGAACAGGAACATCATGATGGTCCCGTGCATGGTGAACAGCTGGTTGAACGTGTCGGGGCCCATCACGGTGTTGTCGGGGACCGCGAGCTGCGTGCGCATCAGCAGCGCCATGGCGCCGCCGAGCAGCAGGAAGAAGAACGAGGTGAACACGAAGCGGCGTCCGACCGCCTTGTGGTTGCACTGGCCCAACCAGCCGACGAACCCGGGCCGGGCACCCCAGACGTGGTCGAGCAGCTCGACGTCGGTGGGGCGGGAGGTGGAGGCGCTCACTCGAGGTGCTCCAGGTAGTCGAGCAGGGCGTCGAGCTGGTCCTGATCCAGGTTCGTGGGTGGCATCGGGTTGCCGGGCTTGAGCCCCCACGGGTCGACGATGAGCCGCTCGAGGTTGTCGCGGGTGTTGGGCACGATCCCGGCGGCGAGGTGGCCGCGCGAGGCGAGGTGGGTCAGGTCCGGACCGACCCCGGCCACCGCCGAGGTGCCGCGCACCGCGTGGCAGGCGGCGCAGCCGACCTCGGTGAAGACCCGGGATCCCTCCGCGGTGGTGGGCGTGTCGGGATCACGGGCGTCGGCGGCCTCGTTGGCCAGCCACGCCTCGTACTCGTCCTGCTCGACGACGTCGAGGTAGGCGACCATCTGGGCGTGGGCGATCCCACAGAACTCCGCGCAGTTGCCGCGGAACCGGCCGGTCGTGTCGGCGGTGAACGTCAGCCAGTTCTCCTGGCCGGGCATCATGTCGACCTTGCCGTGCAGGCGGGGGATCCAGTAGCTGTGGATCACGTCCGCGCTGGTCAGCACCAGGCGGACCGGGGTGTCGACGGGGACCACGACCTCGTTGGCGGTGACGATGTCGTGGTCGGGGTAGCGGACCTCCCACCAGAACATGTGCCCGACGACCTCCACGACGACCTCGTCGGGCTCGTCGGAGGCGAGGTGCGCGGTGGCGACCCCGACCCGGCCGGACGCGATCAGGAGCACGACCAGGATCACCGCCGGCAGGATGATCCCGCCCCACCACAGCAGCCGGCGGTGGACGCCGACGTCGGCCTGGGCCTCCTCGGCGAGCGCGGGGTCCGCCGTGGCGAGCGCCTCCTCGAAGATGCCGGTGGTCCGGGGCCCGGAACCCGTCTCGGTCACGACCGGCGACCCCTCGGCGCGGGTCGGGTCGTGGTCGGCGGGGCCGGACCGGGGGTCGTCGGGTGCACCCTCGCGGCGGCTGCGCCGCCAGGAGCGCAGCACCGGAGTCGCGAGCAGGGCCATCACGAGCACCCACACCGCGACCCCCATCCACAGGCTCAGCGACCAGAGCCCGTCGAGGTCGGCGGCCTGGGGGCTGGCCGGGTCGGTGGTGGCGTCGCGGACCTGGTCGCAGGCAGCGAGCACCGCGACCGCGCTCGCGAGCACGAGGTGGCGGGCGTGCCGGGAACGTCGGGGGTCAGGCATCGGTGGCCCCGGTGTCGGGTCCGGGCAGGACCGGGTCGTCGGGGAGCGGGTCGGCCAGGCGGGCCGCACGGAACCGGCGCGCGGCCCGCACCGCGGTCCAGCCGCACCCTGCCGGGACCAGCACGAGCAGGATCAGGAACGCGTCCGCGATGCGCTCCACCGGCAGTCCGGTCCAGAAGGCCAGCACGTCGATACCGGCACTGAAGGTGAGCACCAGCGCGAACGAGGTCATCACCGCGATGCTGCCGGTCCGGAACGGGACCTCGAGCGGGTGATCGAGTCGGTGGTGCTCGGTGCGGTCGTCGAGGACGCGACGTTCGAGCCAGGGGTAGAGCGCCAGCATCCCCACGAGGATGCCGGGCAACACCACCCCGGCGATCAGCACGTTGGTGATGCGCACGGGACCGAGGATCAGGTCGACGGCCGGAACCACCCGCAGACCACCGGTGAGGAAGAACAGCGGCCAGGGTGGATGCACGGAGTTGGTGGCCTCGGCGGTCAGGAACGGCCCCTCGAGCTCCAGGTCGGCCCAGGGGACCAGCGCGGCGCTGAGCAGGACCACGCCGGTCAGCCCGGCGGTCAGCAGCGCGAACCGCAGGACGGCGTCGGGCCACAGGGGACGGCCGACGGCGGTGATGGCGACGTCGACGTCGGGACGCGCCTCGAGCGCGGGCCGGCGGCGGTGCACCAGCCACAGGTGCGCCCCCAGCAGGCCGATCAGCGTCAGCGGCAGCAGGAAGACGTGCCCGGCCCAGGCCAGGGTCATCAGACGCTGGCTCGGCAGCCCGCCGTCGAACGCCAGGTCGGCCAGTTGTTCACCGGCCAGCGGCAGGGCGTAGAGCACGGACTCGGCGATGCGCATGCTCGAGCCCGTGACCAGGCCGTAGGGCAGCAGCTCGCCGGTGTAGGAGAACCCGAGCGCCACCAGCAGCAACCCGACGCCGGTCGCGTGGGTCAGCATCCGGGGGCGGCGGAACGCGCCGAGCAGCAACGTGCGTAGCAGGTGCAGCACGGTCGCGAGCATGAACAGGTGGGACGCGGCGACGTGGACGCGGCGCAGCAGCAGCCCGCCGGGGATGTCCTCGCTGATGGTGATGATGGACGCGAACGCGCCGGGGAGTTCGCGGCCGTCGAACAGCGGGGCGCTGCCCTCGTAGATCACCGGTGCCACGCTCGGGCGGTAGACGAGGGCGAGCGCGATCCCGGTCACTGTCAGCAGGAGGAACGCCGCGATCGCGGCGTGGCTGATCAGCGCCCCGAACGAGGTCGGCCACAGGCTCGGCGGGTCGGCACGGCGGCCGATGCGGCGGTCCAGGCGTTCCGCGATCGCGGCGAGGGGGCTCGTCACGTGCGTACCGTCCCGCTGGCCGGACCGGGGCGCGCGGTGAGGTCGCCGGTGGCGATCAGGTGGCCGTCGGCGTGGACGGCGAGCGGGAGCTGGGGCAGCGGGACCGAGGCGGGACCGGCCGTCGGACGGGCTCCGCGCCGCGCATCGAAGGTGGCCTGGTGGCACGGGCAGAACAGCGCCTGGTCGACGTCCCGGTACAGGGCGACGGCACACCCGGCGTGGGTGCACAGTCGCGAGTAGGCGACCAGCGTGTCGTCGGCGATGCCGTCCAGGCGCGTCGGTTCCTGTGCGGGCTCGCGGAGCCGGATCACCATGACCGCCGTCCGCTCGGCGCCGACCTCGCCCTCCGGCCACACGGTCACGACCCCACCCAGCGGGATGTCCTCGGGCCGGAGCCGATCCCCGGTCTGGCTGGCGAGCGCGACCCCATCGGCCCACGTGCTGCCCGTCGGAGCGGGGGAGCCGAAGCGCAGCAGACCGGTGAGCGCCACGGCCCCGGCCACGGCGGCCGCGCCGAGGCCGGCCAGGACCTGTCGGCGGCCCAGGCGGCTGGCGAGATCCACCTGTGAGGTGTCGGGACGGGCGGCGGTGCGTTCCCCGAGGTCCTGGGTGACGACCAGGTGGTGCAGCGCGACGGCGACCGCTCCCGCCACGCCGGTCCCCACCAGGGCCAGGACCTCCGTGCGCGCATCCGCGACCCAGAGCACGATCAGGACGATGAGCCCGACGCCCGCCCCGGCGAGCCAGCCCCCGAGCCAGACCAGGCGGACCTGCCCGGCGCGACCGCTGGGGGTGGAGGGTTCGGTGGGCAGACGCGTCATCGCTTCGGCTCGAAGGGCGGGGCGCTGGCGAGGCCGTCGGGCTCACCCGGATGCCAACGGCGCACGCGGGCGACGACCAGGACCACCACGCCGGCCAGCAGCCCGAGACCGACGGCGAAGAAGCTGGCGCTGACCTGGTCGACCTCCCGCACGCCCGCCGCGGTCCGCGGGGTCGCGGCGGCGAGGTCGAGGTAGGCGACGATGTCGTCGAGGGCGTCGACGCTGATCACGGCCTCGTCGAACGCCGGCATCTCGAACGGCCCGACCCGGGTCGCCTGGGCGATCGCGATCCCGTCGAGGCCGACCAGGGGTGGGACCGTCACCCGCGCCCCGGAGATCCCCCCGTCCCCCGCGGCGCCGTGACAGGCGGCGCAGTTGCGGACGTACAGCTCCTGACCCCGCGAGGCATCGCCGTCGCCGACGGTCAGTAGCTGACCCGGCAGGTCCCACTGCTCCACCATGTAGTGGACGAGCGCCTCCCGGTCGGCGTCGCCGATCTGCTCCGTACGGATGCCCACGGACGGCTCCGCGTAGGGCATGCGTCCGGTGCGCAGGGTCTGGTCGACGAAGTTGACGTCGGTGTCGTCGATGGCCGGTCCCGCGAGCCGTCCCGGACCGGGACCACCCTCGGCCTGGGTGCCGTGGCAGGCGGCGCAGTTGGCCTGGTAGACCTCCCCGCCCCGCACGAACAGGTCGCGTTCATCCTGGTCGTCGGCGGCGGTCGGTGCGGACAGCACCACCAGCCCGGCGACCGCGATCGCCGTGGCCAGGGCGCTCCGCCACGCCGCGCGTGGCCGGCCCGGACCGTCCTCGACACGACCCTTCGGTCGACGCGGGGTGCGGGTCACGGTGGCCTGTCCAGTGGGTCAGCGCGGCCCGCAGGGGCGGGCGCCCGACGCGGCTCGCCCGGGAGGCATGCCGTGGCTGAGGATCCCGGGAGCCTCGCACCACGCGTCGACGCGCGACCGCGCCCGGCGGACCGTCCGGCCACCGCCCGTGCCTGTTCAACCCGACCGGACGGTCACTGACAGTGGATGGTCGGCGCACTAGACCGGGATCTCAAGCTCCCGAACGCGATGAGGATCGGAGCGAGGCGTGCAACGCGTGGAGCTCGTCGTCTGCGAGGGCACCTACCGCCGCGACAACCAGGCCGTCTGGCGTTACCACTGGGGTTCGGTGGTGCCCGGGGCGGCGGATGTGCTCGTGGCGGAGCTGCTGGCCGTGGAACCGCAGCTCGGCTGTGAGGAGCTGCTACGGCGGTTCCGGGAGCCCTCGAGCGCCGAGCGTGCCTGGATCCGCGGCGAACCCGTCGACCCGACCTGCCTGCCCGTCGCCTCCCGCCGCGGCCGCGCGCCGCACCTCGGGGACCTCGTCGCCAGTCTGCGTGCACCGGAGCTCGACGCGCACCTGTTGCTGACCGTCGACGACATCGCCCGCGAGCTCCGGGTCGAGCGCGCGACGGTCGAGAGCTACCGCCGGCGCGGCTACCTGCCGCCAGCGCCGGTGCGCTGTGGCCGCACCCCGCTGTGGACCGCGCCCGTGGTGCGCCACTGGATCGCGTCACGGCCCGGTGCCGGCCGACCACGGACCTGACCGGCACGCGGCCGCGCGGGGACCACCTCGACCCGG
Source organism: Nitriliruptoraceae bacterium (assembly GCA_020832455.1). Lineage (GTDB taxonomy): Bacteria > Actinomycetota > Nitriliruptoria > Nitriliruptorales > Nitriliruptoraceae > PWLR01. The sequence goes on along the minus strand of JAFIEQ010000079.1, from coordinate 4,310 downwards.
GGGTCAGTCCGCGACGACGTGCTCGGTGAGGAAGTCGCGCAGATCCGCTTCGAAGCGGTCCCGGTCGACGTTCCACTCGCGGACGTGGCCGGCACCCTCGTACTCCTCGAAGCGGACCTGATCGCCGAGCCTGGCTGCGAACGCCCGGCTCGGTTCGACCGGAACGGTCCGGTCGTCGGACCCGTGGGTCACCAGCATCGGGACGTCATCGGGGAGTTCGTCGGCATCCTCGACGTGCTCGACGTCGCGCACATCGAAGCCGGCACGCAGCGAGGACACGAGGCGCGTCGCGGTCAGCAGGGGTGGGATGATCGGATCGGGGATGTCGCGCAACTGGGCCTGGAGCACCAGCGTCTCGCCGAGGGAGACCAACGGGGAGACCAGGACCGCGGCCTCGACCGGACCCGATCCCTCGATGTTGCGCAGGTAGCTCAGCGCGATCGAGCCCCCCTGGCTGTAGCCGGCGAGCACGATCCGCTCGGCGTCCTCGACCGCGACGAGGTGGTCGATCGCGGCGGCGAGGTCCTCCCACTCGCGCGAGCCGTAGTACCCGAACCCGTCGGGGTCCGCGGGTGCGTCCGGATCGTTGCGGACCGACACCGTCAGCGAGGGCAGCCCCAGCTCGTCGAGGACCGGCAGCAGCCGGTTGCCCTCCGACAGCGCCCCACCCCGGCCGTGGACGATCACGACCCACGTGTCGGTGTCGGCGCTCGGCGGGACCACACGCCAGGCGGGCAGCGTGCCGTCGTCCCCGGGCACGTCGACGCGTTCGTAGGGCAACCCGAGCACGAGATCGGGGCTGCCGTAGAAGGTGTCCACGCTCACGCCGGCCCGGTCGCCGGCGCGGGGCCACTCGCCGTCGAGCAGGATGCCCTCACGGCGCAACCCCTCGGCGGTCCGTTCCACCGGGCCGTGCAGCACGAGCCGGCTCCCGGCCGTGACGAGACCGACCGTCGGCAACTGCAGATCGTCCGCCGCGAAGGTGTCGAGGCCCGGCTCCTCCGGGAGCACGACCTCGACGAGGTTGGCGTCCGCGTCGACCGCGGCCACCTCGATCTCCAGCGGAGGCTGCCATGGCGCCGGTGCCGGCAGCAGCTCACCGCTGTAGATCCACCCGCCGATGCCCAGGCCGGCCACGGTGAGCAGGACCAGGCTGCCGAGCACGAACAGCCCGGCCTTGGCGGCGCGCCCCATGCGATCTCCTGCCCCTGCTGATGCGTGGCGTCCGACCGGTGTCGGCGGTCGGTGCGGTGTCGGACGGTGCGGTGTCGTCGACCTCGCGGTCCCGCTCGCGGTCCGGTGAGGCGCCCCGGAGGAGGTGAGTAGCACCTGGGCGCGTGCGCGGGCAACCACCGTGCGCGACGAGGGCAACCACGCGGCGTCGGCGCACGCGACGCGACCACCGGGAGCGACCGTAGGCTGGGGACTGGTCGGGCATGGCATCCGCCGCCCGTCCGCGCCGCACACCGAGGAGGGGTCGTGGACGAGCAGCCGACGTCGTCGACCCCGCCATCCGGGTCGCCCGCACCAGTCGCGTCGACCGCCGCCCCGGCCTCCGGCGTGCTGCAGGTCGTCGCGACCCCGATCGGAAACCTGGACGACCTGTCGCTGCGGGCCGCGCGGACCCTGCGCGAGGCCGACCTCGTGCTCGCCGAGGACACCCGGCGTACCGGCAAGCTGCTCGCGCACGTGGAGGCCACCGCGCCCCAGCGCTCCCTGCACGAGCACAACGAGCGCGAGCGCATCCCGGAGGTACTCGACCTGCTGCACGCGGGGCAGCGCGTCGTGCTCGTCTCGGATGCGGGCACCCCGGCGGTCAGCGATCCGGGCTACCGGCTGCTCGCCGCCTGCGCGGAGGCCGGGGTCCGCATCGAGCCGATCCCCGGTCCATCGGCCGTGCTCGCGGCGCTGGTCGCCTCCGGGCTGCCGACCGACCGGGTCGTGTTCGACGGGTTCCTGCCGCGTCGAGGCAGCGCACGCCGACAGCGGCTGGCGTCGATCGCGCAGGAACCGCGGACCGTGGTCCTGTTCGCCGCACCGCACCGCACCGCGGAGGACCTCCACGACCTGGCGCAGGCGTGTGGCCCCGACCGGCGGGCGGTGTGGTGCCGCGAGCTGACCAAGCTCCACGAGGAGGTCCGCCGCGGCAGCCTCGCGGAGCTCGCCGAGGCCGCCGGGCTCGAGCGCCTCCGGGGCGAGGTGACGCTGGTCGTCGCCGGGGCGGTGGGCTCCAGCGATGCCGCGACGCCCCCGGACGTCGCCGACCTGGTCGCCCGCGTCGATGCGTTGGTCGCCGAGGGGACCCGGATGAAGGACGCGGCCGCACAGGTCGCGGCGGCGACCGACACCTCGACCCGGGCGCTGTACCAGGCCGTGCTCGACGCCCGATCGGCGGCCCGGGAGCGCTGAGCGGCCCGTGCGCGTCCGGCCCCGAGCGTGCGCGGCGCGCGCCGGTCGCGGGCGACGATGCAACCTCGGCACCACCTCGTGCGTCGGGGAGGGTGAACCGGCTGGTCCGGGACATCCGAGCTGGTGGACGGCCGGGATCGCGTGGAGCGGTCCGAGGAGGGCAACCGTGGTCGCAACGGTCCGTGCAGGGGTCGAAGCGAGCTCGTTCGCGACGATCTTCAACGCCCATCACCGGCAGGCGGTCCGGCTCGCGTACCTGTTGACCAGCGACGCGGATCAGGCCGAGGACATCGTCGCCGAGGCCTTCGCGAAGGTCTACGTCCGCTGGCGCAAGGGCGAGGTGCGCGACGTCGGTGCCTACCTGCGCCGGGCCGTCGTCAACGAGGCGAACTCGACGTTGCGCCGGCGCTACCTGGCCCGCGCACAGGCCTCGCGCCGGACGGGCGACGACCGGGGCGTGCGCCTGGTCGACGACCAGGCCACGGACCACGACACGGTCTGGGCCGCGCTCCAGCAGCTCCCGACCAGACAACGGCAGGCCGTGGTCCTGCGCTACTTCGAGGACCTGTCCGAGGCGGACACCGCGGAGATCCTCGGGGTGTCGGTGGGCACGGTGAAGTCGCAGGTCTCCCGGGGGCTGGACCGGCTCGGCCGGGTCCTCGGGCACGACACGGACGGCTCGGCCAGCATCCCGTTGGTGGCGAGTGGGGACGATCGCGCGGATGGCCCGGCGCGGATCGAGCGAGGTGAGCGACGATGAACGGACTCGAACAGCGGCTCCGCACGAGCCTGCGCGAACGCGGCGACGACGTCGAGGCGACCCCGCAGCTGTGGCTCGAGGTCGACCGGCGCATCACGCGCCGCCGGTGGCGGACGGTCGGTGCCTGGTCGCTCGCGTCCGTGGCCGCCGCACTGGTCGCGGTCGTGGTCGCACCCGGCCTGCTCGACCTCGCGGACGGACCCGTCCCGGTCCCGGACGTCGTCGATCAGGTGCCGGGCACGGGTGACGCCGACGACGACGGGGCCGTGGAGGGCGAGACGGAGGACGCCGCGCCCACCGGGGACGCGACGGACGCCGACGACCCGGCGCCCGGGACCGCGCCCGACGATGCGCTCGCCACGCTGGTCCAGCAGGTGGGTCCGCGGGAGCTGCGGGTCGTCGAGCCCGACGGCACCACGCGTCACAGCGTGACCCTCGGCGAGGAGGGCGGGAGCACCATCACCGCGATCGCGGTCCGGCCCGGCTCGACCCTGGACGACCTCACGGCGGCGGTGGTGACCACCGCCGAGGGGTTCTGGGACCTGCGCACGCTGCGGGTCGTCGGTGACGACGTGACGCTGGAGGTCTTCCCCGAGCGCTTCCGTCCGACGGTGGAGAGCGGCGCCGGCGGTGAGGTCCTCGCGCCGCTGTGGGCGCCCGACGGGCGCCACCTGGCCTGGACCGAGCGCACCGGTGGAGAGGTGGCGTTGCAGACGATCGGCTGGGAGGACGGACCGGGCACCGATCGGACCGCCGACGACAACGCCCGCTTCACCCTCGAGGGCGGCGCGGATGTGGCCCTGCAACCGCTCGAGTGGGCCGGCGACGACCCGAGCGACTGGGTGCTGCACTTCGGCGTGACGGGGGAGCCGGAGGTCGGCTACGAGCTACGGCTCGAACGCCAGGGGGACGGTGCGCTCGCGCTCGTCGGGGAGCTCACGCGCGTCGATCGCTGACCCGGGCGCGCGTCGATCGCCGTCGGGTGGCGCGCGCCTGCGCTGTCCGGTGGCGCGCCCCCCCCGCGGTGCCGTGGCGCCCGCCAGGGGCGGTGCCCATGCGCCCGCCCAGGGCGGGCCCGGGGTGCGGCCCCTGCGCCACCGCCCGGGGCCCCCGGGCCCCCACCCACAGCCCCCCCCCACAC
>JAFIEQ010000078.1 GCA_020832455.1 Nitriliruptoraceae bacterium | reverse complement strand
GGCGGCCCGAGCTCCACGGCGCCCGCCGCGGCCACCGGCGCGGGGATCGGCGGGTCCGGCAGGATCCCGGGACGGACGTCGGTGCCGAGCACCGTGAGGAACCCGAGCCCGAGCAGCAGCGCACCGACACCGACACCGGCGAGGGAGCGCGTCGCTCGGACCGTCGGCAGCGACCCACCGCGGGACCGGTCGCGTCGCGCGCGGGTCGGGGGGGCGCAGGGCGCCCCGCACCGCGGGCAGAACCGCGCGGTGCTCGGCACCGCGGACCCGCACCGATGCGTCGCCATCGCGCTCCCGTCGTCTGTCCACAGGGTGACATGCCTCCGCGGTCGGTGCTGCGGGGGTGGCTCGTAGGTTGCCTCTCCGACGACGGGGAGCACCACGATGATCCAGGACACCAGCCGCGTGGCCGGGCCGGCGCAGGCGCTGCCGGTGACCTGCGCGGTCCCGGAGCCCCTCGGTGCGGCCGTCCGCGACTGGATCGGCGCCAGTACGCCGTGGCAGGTCGTGGACGACGAACTCGCGGCGCTCGTGCCGCCGGCGGTGGTGCTGCGTGGGGTCGGTGGTGGGGCCGACGCCGCCGTCGAACCGGCCGGCCGTCGGCACCCGGGCGGTCCACCCGTGATCGTGCTGGTCGGGTCGGACGACGATCCGGTCGAGGTCGGTCGGGCCGCCGCGCGCTGGGCGACCGAACGGCTCCTGCGCTGGCCGCAGGAACGGGAGCGACTCCCCGCATTGGTCGATGAGGCCTTGGCCGACGAGGTGCCCACGACCGCCCCGGAGCGGGTGCTGCGTGTCGGTGGCGCCGCCGGTGGCGTGGGCACGACGACCGTGGCCCTGTGCCTCGCCGGGCTGCTCGCCTGGCACGGGGAGCGGGTCCTCGTCGGGATCCGCGGCGCGGGGCACACGCCCCGGGTGGTCCCGGCGGCGGGACTCGCCGGTCCGGGCGTGTTCGCCCGAGCCGATGCCGTCGCGGGGCTCGATCGCTGTCGTCGGGTCCTGCTGGTCGACGACGACCCGGTCCCGGAGCCGAGCGACCCGGAGCTCGACCGGCTGGTCGTCGACCTCGGGGTCGCGACGGAGGCGGACGTGCTGGTGTTCCAGCCCGACCGGGCGGGGATGGCGGCCCTGGAGGCGACCACGGCGGGCGCGCTGGTCTGCAACGGCCCTGGTCCGATCCCGCTGGCGCGCGTCCGCGCCGCCGCCCGCGGCCGTGTGGTGACCACGTTGGAGCGCTCGGCTCGGGTCGCGCGTGCCGCGGTGGCGGATCGGGTGCCGGCCGGGGTCCCGGGACGGTGGCTCGCCCCACTGCACCCGCTCGCCGGGATCGGACCGCGCGCACGCGCCTCGGCGGCCGTCGGCGCCGGCTGAGCCGAGACCTCCACAGACCGTGCCGCGTCAGCGGCACGGGCCGAACCCGGGGGCGGGAACGGTCCACGCATGTCACGTCCACCAACCGCCGGGCTGCCGGCCGCACCGCGCATCACCCGTCCGGCCGCACCTGCGGGGGATCCGGGCCCCGGCGCCCCCAGCATCGCCGCCCTGCGTGACGGGGTGTCGCGCCGGTTGCGCGACGATGCGGAACTGCTCGCGGGTCGTGCCGACCGCACCGTCCTGCGCCGCGCCGTTGCACGTGCGCTGGCCGCCGAGGGGGTCGTAGCGGCGCCGCAGATCTGGGCCCGGCTCGTCCGCGACCTCGTCGACGACCTCGGCGGGCTGGGACCGCTCGAGGCGTTGCTGCGCGACCCGGCCGTCACCGAGGTCATGGCCAACGGGCCGTCGGAGGTCCACGTCGAGCGCGACGGGCGTCTCGAGCGGGTCCCGGTCCGGTTCGAGGACGACGCGCACCTGGTCCGCACCGTGGCGCGTGCGCTCGGTCCCGTCGGGGTCCGCCTCGATCGGGGGCACCCGTTCGCCGACGCGGTTCTCGAGGGCGGGGTCCGGCTGCACGCCATCCTGCCCCCGCTCGCGTCGACCCCGACGGTGACGCTGCGACGTGTCCCGGCCGTGGTCCCCTCCTGGTCCGACCTCGCTGCGTCCGGGGCGGTGCCGGAGGCGCTCGCCGAGCAACTGGCGGAGGCCGTGCGGGCCCGACGAAACGTGGTCGTCTGCGGCCGCGCAGGGGTCGGCAAGACCACGCTGCTCGCCCGGCTGCTCCACGAGGTCGGCGACGACCGGGTGGTGATCATCGAGGACGCACCGGAACTGCAGCGGCCCGCCCCGCACAGCGTGCACCTGCGAACCCGCCCGGCGACCCCCGACGGGGTGGGGCGCATCGAGGTCGCCGACCTGCTCCGCAACGCGTTGCGGATGCGGCCCGACCGGCTGGTGATCGGTGAACTGCGGGGGAGCGAGGTCGCCGACCTGCTGCAGGCGATGAACACCGGGCACGACGGGTCGATGACGACCGTCCACGCCAACGGGGCCCAGGAGGCGCTGGTCCGGCTCGAGGGGATGGCGCTGCTCGCGGGCCTGCCAGCCGATGCCGTGCGGGCGCAGCTCGGGACCGCGGTCCACCTGATCGTGGCGCTCGGCCGCGACGAGCACGGCCGTCGCCGGGTCGACGAGGTCGTCGCGGTCGAGCCGTCCCTGCGGGGGCCACACACCACCCGGTGGTGGTCCCGATGAGCCCGCAGGTGCTCGCGCGTCGCGATCGTGGCGGTGCCCGTCCGGCGCCGCTGGACACCCGGGCGCAGCTCGACGCCACCCGGCTCGCGGTCGCGGCGGGTGCGCCGGCGCCGGCCTCGACGGGGCTGCCCGACCGGGCGGTCCACGCCCTGGAGCTCGCCCGGACGGTAGGGGCGCCCATGCTGCCGGCGATCGACGCGGCACGGCAGGTCGACGACGACGTCCGTGAGGCGCGCCGCGCGGTGACGGTCGCGGCCGCCCAGGCGCGTGCGGTCGCCATCGGTCTGCTGCTCGCCCCGGTGGTGCTGGTCCCGCTGCTCGGCCGGATGCTCGGTGCCGACGTGGCGGGCTTCTACGCCACCGGCCTCGGACGGCTCGTCGGGGCCCTCGGGGTGGCGCTGCTCGCCCTCGGAGCGGTCGCGATCGCGTGGCTCATCCGTCGCGTCGGACGGCCCCGCGCGGTCGCGGATGCCCGTCCGCTCGTCCGCATCGCGGTGGCGGTCGCGTTCGTGTCGCTCGTCGCGGGTTCCCCCGCCGTCGCCGCGCTGGCAGCGCTGGGTGCGTTCGGCCTGCGTGGGCGCACCGCCCGACACGAGGCGTTCCCCGACCCCGACCAGGTGGCCGACCTCACCGCGATCGCGCTGGGTGGCGGGGTCGCCGTCCCGTCGGCGCTGCGTGAGGTCGCCGACCGGCTCCCGCACAACGCGCTGGCACTGCGGCGCCTCGCCTTTGGGCTCGAGCTCGGCATGCCGGCCGCGCTCGCCCTCGACCACCGACCTGCCGACGATCCGCTGCGGCGGCTCGCGGACCTGCTCAGCGAGGCCGAACGGCTCGGTGCCCCCGTGGTGCCGGAGCTGCGTCGCCTCGCGCACGACCTGCGCGCGGAGGCGCTCGCCGAGGTGCTCGCCGAGGCGGAACGGCTGCCCGTGCTCCTGACCTTCCCCACCGCACTGTGTCTGCTTCCCGCGACTGTGCTGCTGGTCGGTGCGCCGATCGTGCACACGGGGTTGCGGGCGGTGGGCACCTGATCACGAGAGGAACCACCATGTCACGTCCAACCACGGCACCACCGCGACCGGCCGATCCGTCGGCGGCCATCCCGACGGCCCGCTCCCGGCGGTCGTCGTCGCACGGTTCGTCCTCGGAGGAGCTGATCGCGTCCGTCCCGGCCGCATCCGTCTCGTCCGCGCCCGTCTCGCCCGCGATGCAGGCGGCACGGCGGGGACACCCGGTCGCGCACGCGTCGGGCAGCGTCCGGCTCGTGCCGGTCATCGTCGACGGAGCCGCCCCCGACCCGCGCCAGCCCTCGTCGGAGGACGGCTCGCTGGTGACCGAGTACGGGCTGCTCGCGGTCGTCGCCGCGACGATCGCCGGGGTGGTCATCACCTGGTCCAGCGGCGGTGCGCTCGTCACGCTGTTCAACGCCCTGCTCCGTCAGGCGCGGGCGCTCGTGGGCGCATGAGACGCCGGTCGCGTCGGGCCGGATCGGACGGGTCCCGCCCGCCGATCCGGTCGGCGGGGCCGTGCCCACGCCAGCCGGTGGCGCGGTCGTCGCGCCGGTCGGTGGGGCCGCTGCGGGTACGTCGTCGTGGCGAGGCCGGGGTACTCAGTCTGGAGGCCGTGATGCTGCTCCCGGTACTGGCGCTGCTCCTGCTGTCCTTGCTGCAGGCGGCCGTGGTCGTCCGCGACGTCCTCGTGCTGCACGAAGCCGCGCGGGCCGGCGCCCGGGTCGCCGCGACGACGGCGGGATCCGAGGGGGTCCGGGCTGCGGCGGTCGCGGCCGCCCCCGAGCTCGAGATCACCGTCCACACCCATCCGCCGACCCGCCGCGCCGGCCAGCTGGTGACGGTGACCGTCGCGACAGAGCGTCGCATCGGGCCCGTGACGCACCAGCTACGCGCCCGTGCGGTCGCGGTCGTCGAACCCATCGTCGGTGCACCGGCGCCGGCAGCGTCTGGGTCGTCGTGGGTGGTGGGCCCGTGACCGCCGCACGGGCTCCCGGCGGTGAGGCCGGCGTCGCCACGGTCGTCCTCCCGATGCTGCTGTGGGTCGCCACGCTCGTGGCGATCGTCACCATCGACGTGGCGGCCTACCTGGTCGCCGCCTCACGGGCCCAGCAGTCCGCCGATGCGGCCGCCCTGGCGGCGAGCGCAACCGAGCTGCCGGAGGCGCGGCACCGCTCCCCGCGGCAGGCGGCGGTGTTCGCGCTCGGCGGCTCGGATGCCACGCTCGAGCGGTGCGAGTGCCGACGTGGGGACAGCCCCATGACGGTCGCGGTCAGCGTCCCCGTCCCTGGACTCGTCCTACCGACGCTCGGCGCGTCACGCGTCACCGCCACGGCATCGGCCGTGATCGCCCCGCCTGACGGGTTGGCGCCGGGTCCGACCCGCGAGCGCGCCCGGTGGTCGTTCGGGACGTCCTCAGCGCTGCAGCGCGGCGCGCTCGCGGTCGCCCTGGGCCAGCAGCAGGTCGAGCACCTGCACGGCGCCGGCCTTGTCCAGCGGATCGTTGCCGTTGCCGCACTTGGGGCTCTGGACACACGACGGACAGCCCGCCGAGCAGTGGCAGCTCGCGATGGTGGCGCGTGTCAGACGCACGTGACGGTCGAAGCGGTCGAAGGACCGTTCCGCCAGACCGGCCCCGCCGGGGAACCCGTCGTAGATGAACACCGTGGGCCGGTCGGTGTCCGCGTGCCGGGCCGTGGACAGCCCGCCGAGATCCCAGCGGTCGCACAGCGCCAACAGCGGCAGCATGCCGATGGCGGCGTGCTCGGCCGCGTGCAGCGAGCCGGGCACGACCGCCGGCGCCAGGCCGGCGTCGTCGAGCAGACCCTCCGGGATCGCGTACCAGACCGCCCGGGTACGCAGCTGTTGCGGTGGCAGGGCCAACTCGACCCGGTCGAGGACCTCGCCGCTGGCGATGCGTACGACCTCGTAGCCGGTCACCTGGTTGGTGACCTCCACCGCGCCGTAGGCGAGCTCGACCTCGCCCCAGGGCAGGCGACGCTCGATGTCGAGGACGCGCACATCGGTGTCGGTGCGCGGTCGCGTGGTCAGCCCCGGCTGGTGGTGCGGCCCGACCAGGGCAAGGTGCTGCTCGAGGTCGAGTGCCTCCACGACGAACGCCTGCCCCTGGTGCAGGTAGACCGCACCGGGGTGCACCGTGCGGTGCGCCTTGGCCTCGTCGACGTCACCGATGATCTGCCCCGTCTCCGAGGAGATGATCCTGATCGCGCGCCCACCGATGGAGCGCAACCCCACCTCCGCGGCGGCACGCCCGCGCGAGGTCCAGTAGTGGCGCCCGCCACGCAGGCGCAGGCGCCCCGCCTCCACGTCCTCGGCGAGCAGGGCGGGCGCACCCGCGCCGAACCAGCGGAGCGCCTCCTCGTCCGCCAGCGGGGCCTCCTGGCAGGCACACCGCAGGTGCCCGGCCAACAGGTAGGGGTTCTCGGCGTCGACGATCGCGTCCTCGGACGGTCGACCGAGCAGCTCCTCGGGATGGGTCACGAGGTAGTGATCGAGCGGATCCTCCTGCGCCACGAGCAGCCCGACCGCCGCATCCCGGCGTCGCCCCGCCCGGCCGATGCGCTGCCAGAACGCGGCGGTGGTGCCGGGCCACCCGGCCAGGAGCACGGCATCGAGCCCCTGCACGTCGATGCCGAGCTCCAGCGCCTCGGTCGCGGCGACGCCCTTCAGCTCGCCGCGCTGCAGGGCCTGCTCCAACGCCCGTCGTTCCTCGGCCAGGTACCCCGCCCGGTAGGCCGCGACCTGCGCTGCGAGCGGTCGCCCCGCATCGTCGCGCGCGTCCCCCAACCGTTCCTGTGCGCCGAGCGCGACCAGCTCCGCGCCCTTCCGGCTGCGTGTGAACACCAGGGTCGGGACGTCGGCGGCGACGAAACGCCCCAGCAGGTCCGCGGTCTCGCGCAGCATGGACCGTCGCCGCTCCCCGTCGTCCTCCCAGGGCGGGAGCCACGCGCCGAGCTCCACCGGGCCCCGAGGCGCGCCGTCCTGCTCGACCGCGCCGACCTCGGCGCCGATGAGCGCGGAGGCGTGAGCTGCCGGGTTGCCGATCGTCGCGGAGGCGAACACGAACGTCGGGTCCGCGTCGTAGCGCTCCGCCAGTCGTCGCAGCCGGCGCAGCACCAACGCGACGTGGCTGCCGAACACCCCGCGTGCCACGTGTGCCTCGTCGATCACGACGACCCGGAGGTGGTGCAGCACGTCCGCCCACGCCCGGTGGTTGGGGAGCAGGCCGTGGTGCAGCAGGTCGGGGTTCGTCAGGATCCAGTTCGCGGTCCGGCGGATCGCGTCGCGTTCGGGGCGTGGGGTGTCCCCGTCGACCACCGCCGGACGCAGCTGGGGCAGCGTGAACGCCCGGAGCGCGCGCAGCTGATCGTGCGCCAACGCCTTGGTCGGGGCGAGGTAGAGCGCGACGGCGTCGGGATCGTCGAGCAGCAGCTCGATCGTGGGCAGCTGGTAGGCGAGGCTCTTGCCCGACGCGGTCCCGGTCGCGACCACCGTGTGGCGTCCGGCGAGGACCCGGTCACGGACCTCGGCCTGGTGCGACCACAGGTGCTCGATCCCCAGCCGCTCGAGTCGGGAGGTGAGGATCCCGGGCAGCTCGTCGGGGAGTGGGACCGTCCGCTCCTGGCGCGCGGGGAGGCTCGTGCGGAAGACGAGCCGCAGATCGTCCGCGTCGCCGTCGGCGGCCACCTCGTCCTCGGCGACGAGCAGATCGAGCACATCGCGCGGATCCACGGCTCGCCCTGCTCCTGATCGGTGCGGCGACGGTAGCCAGCGCTGCCGTGGCCCCGGTCGCGTCGCCCGCCGGGTCGTCTCGCTCGCCAGGTGACGTCGGCCGCCCGGACCGGGCGGGTCGGTCGGTCGGCGGTAGCGTCGGCGTCCGCGTCACGATCGGGGAGGTACCCACGTGGAGGACTTGGTTGTCGATCGGCTCGAGGCTGGTGGCTGGCAGGTGTTGGTGGTCCGCGGACCGCTGGACGTCGCGACCGCGCCCGCCTTCCGGCAGACGCTGCAGGAGGCGCAGTACGGCGGAGGTCACCGGGTGGCCGTCGACCTGACCACGTGCGAGTTCCTGGACTCGTTCGGGCTCGGGGTCCTGCTCGGGGGGAGCAAGCGCGCCCGCACGCACGACGGCGGGTTCGCCGTCATCGCGCCCGCCGACGGACGCATCCGGCACGTGCTGGAGGTCACCGGTCTGGACGGTCTGCTCACGGTCCTGGCGGACCGGTCCGGGCTCGTGACCGCTCACTAGCATCGACGGCGGCATCGACGACCGGGGTCAGGGGTCCACGCGACCCCGGAGCGCGGCAACAGGAGTGGGCGTGGAACTCGACCAGCGGACACGTGACAGCGTCGCCGCCTACGACGCCCATGCGCGTGCCTACCAGGAGTCGTTCCGCCTGCGCCGTCCGGTCGCGGATGTGCGCCGGTTCGCCGATCTCGCCACGCGCGGCGACCTCGTCCTCGACGCGGGCTGTGGGCCCGCCAACGATCTGCGGCTGCTCCGCGACGCCGGGGTGCACCCGGTCGGCGTCGACCTGGCGTACGGCGCGCTGCGCGAGGCCCGCATGCTCCTGCCGCGCCACCCTCTGGTCCAGGCGCCCTTGCACGACCTGCCGTTCCGTCCACGTTCCTTCGGAGGGCTGTGGTGCTCCGGCGGCCTGGATCACCTGCCGCGTGCTGCCTGGCGGTCGACGATGGCCGGGCTGCTGGACCTGGTGGCCTCCGGGCCGATCTACCTGTCGTGTCACCGCGGCACCGAGGACCTCGTGCAGATCGAGGACGACGTGCTCGGCACGGTCCACGTCTCCTGCGCGACCGAGGAGGAGATCGAGGCGCTGCTGGGCTCCCACGGCGTCCGCGACCTGAGCGTCGAGGTCCGACCCCACCCGATCCACGACCGCCGCCGCCCCCTGGTGGTCGCCCTCGGGATCCTGCGCCGCTGATCGGGGCACCCGGACGCGGTCGCTCACGCCGTCGGCGGGTCGGGCTCCGCACCGTCGTCGACCACCGGCGCATCCATCGCCGCGATCAGCGGTGTTGCCGCCTCGTGCAGCGGTCGGATCGTCAGGTCGGCGCCCGCAGCATCCAGAGCGTGCGCGATCTCGTCGTCGTCCGCAGCGACCACGACCCGGCACGGGTAGCCGGACCGGCGCAGCGATGACAGCAGTTGCAGGTTGACGTCGCGGCCACGCAGGGTGGACACGACCCACTCGACGGTCGCAAGTGGCAGCTGCTCGGCGAGGTCGGGATCCTCCGCGTCGCCGAAGACCACCGGGAAGCGCTCGCCCTTGGCCCGAACGCTCTGTGGGTCGAAGTCGACGCCCAACACCTGCTCGCCACGCTCGAGCAGCTCGTCGACGACGGTCGAGCCGAACCGACCGAGCCCGATGACGATGTAGCGGGGCTCGGGCCGTTCCTCGTCGAGGTCCAGGTTCGCGCCGGGGTGCTCGCGCTCGAACGGCCGCAGGATCGGCTCCAACCGGTCGTAGATGCGGTCCGAGCCGTAGATCAGGTACGTCGATGCGGAGATCGTGATGAGGCCGACGGCGGTCACCAACCCCACGACCTCGCCGCCAACGTGGCCCTGGCTGACGCCGAGCGCGACCAGGATCAGCGAGAACTCGCTGATCTGGGCCACCGTCAGCCCGGCCTTGAACGACACGCGCTTGCGGTAGCCCATCACGCCCATGATGACCATCACGATGATCGGGTTCCCGATCAGGACGAACAGGCTGAAGATGACGGCCGCGCCGAGTTGCTCGACCGCTGACCCGAGTTCGAACTGCGTGCCCAGCTCGATGAAGAAGAACACCAGCAGGAAGTCGCGCAGGGTCGACAGCCGTCCGCTGATGGCCTCGCGGTAGGAGGTCGAGGCGAGCGACATGCCGGCCAGGAAGGCGCCGACCTCCTCGGAGAACCCGAGCAGGATGGAGACCGCGGCCAGGGAGACGGCCCAGGTGACCGCCGCCAGCACCAGCAGCTCGGACGACCGCGCCAACACGTGGGTCACCCGCGGGGCGAGGTAGCGGCCCACGACACCGACGAACGCGAGCAGCAGCATGCCCCGCAGGATGACGCCGAGGAACTCCGTGGCCAGGTCGCCCTCACCGTCCCCGACCGCGGTGATGGCGATCATCGCGAGCACCACGCAGATGTCCTGCACGATGAGGAACCCCAGCGCGATGCGGCCGTGCAGGTCCTCGAGCTCCCGCTTGTCGGTGAGCAGCTTCACGATGATGATCGTCGAGGAGAACGTCAGTGCCACGGCGATGTAGACCGCCGGGACCAGGTCGAAGCCCAGCGCCAACGCGATGAGGAACCCCACCACCGACGTGAACAGCACCTGACCGAGCCCCGTGGCCAGTGCCACCGGACCCAGCTTGCTGACGAGCCGGACGTCGAGCTTCAGTCCGACGACGAACAGCAGCAGGGAGATCCCGATCTTGGCCAGCAGTTCGATCTCCGAGGTGTCCTCGACCAGGCCGAGGACCTCCGGGCCCACCGCGATACCCGCCGCGATCAGCCCGACGATCAACGGCTGACGGAGCACGAGCGCGATCGCCCCCGCGGCGACGCACACGGCGAGCACGCCAGCGACCTGCTCGAAGACCCCCACGTCCACCGTCGCTCCATCCCGCCGCCGTGCCGGCAACCTACCGCTCAGGACGGCGTCAGCCCGGCCGGCGGTTCAGGAGCAGACCGCGGCGGCGCTCTCGGCGCGGATCGAGGCCAGGATCTCGTCCGCCAACGTGGCCGAGTAGCTCCGCGTCGGGCTCGAGAGTTCCACGACGACCAGGGTCCGCGCGGCGGTGCCGTACAGCCCAGCGAGCCGCGCGCTGGCGGCCTCGCTGCCGTCGGCCCTGAACGTCATCGTCGTCCGTCGCGCCGCGTCGAGCCCGGCGACCTCGGCGCTCACCCCGTCCTCGATGTCGATCAGGGTCAGCGGCGCGCGAGCCCGGCTGGCCGCCTCGATCGTCAACTCGTCGGCGTCGCTCTCCCCGCAGCCGACGAAGACCTGCAGGCTCATGCCCTCGCCCGACGCGGATCGCCACGCCTGCGCGGCGACGAGGTCCTCCTCGACGTCGGGGTCCGTTGCCTCCCACCCGGAGGGGACCTCGACCTCGACCGGGCCGACCTGCTGGACCCCGCCGTCACCTGCGCACCCGCTCAGCACCAGTGCCACGGCGGGGGCCAACAGCCAGTGGCTGCGGTGATGTCGCCGGGATACGGACACGGGATCGTCCCCTCGGGTGGAGGCCGGGACGCTACCCGTCGGCCGCCCCCCACATGCACGACGGCCCACCCGCGGGGGTGGGCCGTCGTGTCGTCGGTCGATCCGCGCTGCTCGCGCGGGATCCGATCAGCGGGTCAGCAGCGGCGCGATGACGAGGCTGACGATGGCCATCACGTTGATGAGGATGTTCATCGACGGACCGGAGGTGTCCTTCAGCGGGTCACCGACGGTGTCACCGACCACGTTGGCGGCGTGGGCCTCGGAGCCCTTCCCGCCGTGGTTGCCCTGCTCGACGTACTTCTTGGCGTTGTCCCACGCACCACCGGCGTTCGCCATGGTCAGCGCGAGCAGCACACCGGAGATCAGCGCACCACCGAGCAGCCCACCCAGCGCCTCCGCGCCGAAGGCGAAGCCGACGACGACCGGGCTGAGCACGGCGATCGCGGCGGGCAGCATCATCTTCTTGGTCGCCGCCTTGGTCGCGATGTCGACGCAGCGGACCGTGTCCGGCTGCGCGGTGCCCTCGAGCAGGCCCGGGATCTCGCGGAACTGTCGCCGGATCTCCTCGATCATCTCGAAGGCGGCGTCACCGACGGCGGTCATCGTGATGGAGGCGACCAGGAACGGCAGCGCCCCACCCAGGAACATGCCGATCAGCACGTCCGGGTCGGAGATGGCCAGCTGGAAGCCGTCGATGCGCTCGTCGACCACCGCGATGTAGGCGTTGATAAGGGTCAGCGCCGCCAGGGCCGCCGCACCGATCGCGAAGCCCTTGCCGATCGCGGCGGTGGTGTTGCCCACCTCGTCGAGCGAGTCGGTGATGTGGCGGGTCTCCGGACCGAGCTCCGACATCTCCGCGATCCCGCCGGCGTTGTCCGCGACGGGGCCGTAGGCGTCGATCGCCATGGTCATGGCGACGGTGGCCAGCATGGACACGGCGGCGATGCCGACGCCGTAGAGGCCGGAGGTCGCGTTGGCGATGAAGATCATCGCGCCGATCGTGACGATCGGGACGACCACGGACTGCAGCCCGATCGCGAGTCCGGAGATGATGACGGTCGCCGGGCCGGTCTCCCCGGACCGGGCGATGTCACGGACCGGCTTGGCGGCGGTGTAGTACTCGGTCGACAACCCGATGATGACACCACCGATGGAACCGACCACGGTCGCCCACCAGGTCCCGGTGCCGACGCCGACGGCCTGCATGAGGAAGTAGGCCAGGATGACGAAGCCACCGGCGGCGGCGAAGGTCCCCAGGCGCAGGGCCAGGGCCGGCTCCTTGCCGGAGGCGGCCTTGACGACCCCGATCGCGGCGATGGAGCAGAACAGGCCCAGCGCGCTCAGCAGCAGCGGCAGGGAGAGCAGGCTCAGTTCCGGGACGTCCGCGCCACCGATGCCGATGACCCCGGTGCCGGCCTCGACGGCGAGCACGCTGGCCAGCGCCACGGTCGCGATGGTCGCACCGTTGGTCGACTCGAAGATGTCCGAACCCATGCCGGCGACGTCACCGACGTTGTCGCCGACGTTGTCGGCGATGACGCCCGGGTTGCGCGGGTCGTCCTCGGGGATCCCGGCCTCGACCTTGCCGACCAGGTCGGCGCCGACGTCCGCGGACTTGGTGAAGATCCCGCCACCGACGCGGTAGAACAGCGCGACGACGCCCGCACCCATCGCGAAGCCGTGGATCTCCTCGGAGGTCTCCGGGTCGGTCCCGAAGATGAGGTAGAGCGCGCCGAGGCCGAGCAGCCCGAGCGAGGCGAGCACGAGCCCCATGACCGAGCCGCCGTAGAAGGCGACCGTCAGGGCCTCGTTCATGCCCTTGTCGCGGGCGGCGGTGGTCGTGCGCACGTTGGCGCGGGTGGCGGCCATCATGCCCATGAAGCCCGCAGCGGCGGAGGCGACCGCACCGACCAGGAAGGAGACGGTGGTCGGCAGCCCCAGCGGCGAGGCGAACAGCGCGATCGCGATCACGAGCACCGACAGCGCGATCAGCTGCAGCTCGCGTCGCATGAAGGTCTTCGCCCCGGCGCGGATCATCTCCGCGATCTCCGTCGGGCGTCCCTCCATGGCCGGGTACTTCATCATCGCGCGGTACATGACCCAGGCAGCGACGAGCCCGATCACCCCCGCGATGGGTGGGATGTAGATGATGATGTCCTGCACGGGTCCTCCAGGGGTGAACCGGACGATGACATGGCAAGGTCGGCGCACCGGGCGCCGTTCGCGCGCGGACGCTAGCCCGTCCGTGGGCGAACTGCCCAACCGACGGGGGCTCGTCGCGCGCGGTCTCCGCGCCCTCGAGCTCGGTGTGCGTCGGGGTCCCCGTAGGGGGACCCCGTGGGGCCGGGAGGCCTACCCGACGGGGCGTTCGGCGGTGCCACGTGGTTGACACCGACCCCGGCGCGGCTCACCTTGCGGCCAACGACCCCGCCATCCGACGGGCCCTGCGGCCCCATCAGCGAAGGATCCCGCCCTCGTGGCTGAGAACCTGGTCATCGTCGAGTCGCCCGCCAAGGCCAAGACCATCGAGCGCTACCTCGGCTCGAGCTTCAAGGTGCTGGCGTCCTACGGGCACATCCGTGACCTGCCGCGCTCGGACTTCGCCATCGAGTTCCACGACGACGGCGAGGCGGAGCTCGTCTACGAGGTCCCCGAGAAGTCCAAGAAGCACGTCGCCGCGCTGCGCAAGGCCGCCAAGGACGCCTCCACCGTCTGGCTCGCCCCCGACCTCGACCGCGAGGGGGAGGCGATCGCGTGGCACATCGCCGAGGTGCTCGACCTCGACGTCGCGCAGACCAACCGGGTGACCTTCGACGAGATCACCGAGGCGGCGATCAAGGCCGCCTTCGAATCGCCCCGCACCCTCAACACCGCGCTGGTGGACGCCCAGCAGGCGCGGCGGGCCGTGGACCGCATCGTCGGCTACCGCCTGTCGCCGGTGCTGTGGCGCACGGTCGCCTCCGGCATCTCCGCGGGACGCGTGCAGTCGGTGGCGCTGCGCATGCTGGTCGACCGCGAGGACGAGATCCGCGCGTTCGTCCCCGAGGAGTACTGGACGTTCCCCGCCGCCTTCTCCCGCGAGCAGGGCGCGGACGCGGAGATCGACGCCAAGCTGCACGCCGCCGACGGCAAGCGGATCTCCACGCCGAAGGACCTCGAGGACAAGAGCGAGAAGAAGCGGGCCGAGCTGCTCGTGGTCGGCGACGAGGCATCGGCGACACGGCTGGCCGAGCGGGCCCGCGCGGTGTCCTACGAGGTCGCCGAGGTCCGCCGGACCGAGGCCAAGCGCCAGCCCAAGGCCCCCTTCAAGACCTCCACCCTGCAGGGGGAGGCCTCGAAGTACGGCTTCTCCGCGCGCCAGACGATGGCCGTCGCCCAGCAGCTCTACGAGGGCATCAACCTCGGCGGTGAGCAGGTCGGGCTCATCACCTACATGCGGACCGACTCGCTGAACCTGTCGAACCAGGCCCTCGCGGAGATCCACTCGCACATCCGCAGCGCCTACGGCGAGCGCTACGAGATCGAGAAGTCGCGGGTGTTCGCCGCCCGGTCCAAGGGCGCCCAGGAGGCCCACGAGGCGATCCGGCCCACCTCCATCGCCCGTACGCCGGAGAAGGTCCGGCGCCACCTCTCCACCGAGCAGGCGCGGCTCTACGAGCTCATCTGGAAGCGCACCGTGGCGACCCAGATGGCGCCGGCGGTCTTCGACCGGGTGTCCGCGGACGTGGTCGGTCGCGACGACGCGGGCGAGCTGACCTTCCGCGTCACCGGCCAGGTCGAGAAGTTCGACGGGTTCCTGCGGGCCTACCGGGCCGTGCGCGACGAGGACGAGCTCGCGACCGACGACGAGATCGCCGAGCGGCTGCCCCAGCTCGAACAGGGCCAGACCCTGCACCTGTCGGAGCTCACCCCGGAGCAGCACGAGACCTCCCCGCCGCCGCGCTACTCCGAGCGCACGCTCGTCGAGGCGCTCGAGGAGGAGGGCATCGGCCGACCGTCGACCTACGCGTCGATCATCTCCACCCTCGAGCAGCGCGAGTACGTGCTCAAGGAGTCGCGGCGCTTCTTCGTGACCCCGCTCGGCGAGGTGGTCGTCTCCTTCCTCAAGGCGCACTTCCACGAGATCGTCGACCTGGGCTTCACCGCCCGGATGGAGTCCACGCTCGACGAGATCGCCGCCGGGGACGAGGCCTGGAGCGCCACGGTCAGCCGCTTCCTCGACGAGATCGACACCTGGGTCCGCGAGCGCAAGCCGGAACGGCCGCGGTTGCCGCTGTACCACCCGGCCGACTGCCCGGAGTGCAGCGCGCCGATGGAGCGGGTCTTCTCCGGCAAGTCCAAGCAGTGGTTCGCCTCCTGCAGCCGGTGGCCCGACTGCGACGGCACGTTGCCGCTGAACGACGACGGCACCGTCGGGGAGCCCGAGCCCGAACCGGAGCCCGACGAGGACGTGCGCTGCCAGGAGTGTGGCAAGGCGATGCTGCTGCGCAGCGGGCGGTTCGGTCGGTTCTACGGCTGCGTCGACTACCCGAAGTGCAAGGGGATCCGCAACCTGCAGCAGCGGCTGATGTACCGCGACGCGCAGGACGAGGTGCAGCCGTTCCGCTCGCCGACGGACCCGGAGCACAGCTTCCTCGAACGCCGGACGTCGCGCTACGGCAAGCCCTTCGTGGGTTCGACCGGCTACCCCGACGACGTCTTCGCGGTCTGGTCGCTGCCGATCGCGACGCCGTGCCCGGAGTGCGGTGCGCCGCTGCGGCCGCCCCCGAAGAACCGCAAGGAGCCGGTTGCGGTCTGCACCCACCCCAAGATCAACCACACCTTCGACCTCGATGACTTCGAGGTGCCCTCGGTCGCCACGTGGACGGTCGTCCAGGGCGTGGAGAAGTACGACCCGGCGCTCGGTGGCGAGCCGCTGGAGACCGAGGAGCTGCCCCCGGCGATCCGGATGACCTTCCGAGGGACGCAGAAGCCGCCCGCGAAGAAGAAGGGTGGGCGCAAGAAGTCCACCAAGAAGTCCGCGAAGAAGTCCGCGAAGAAGGGCACGAAGAAGGCCACGAAGAAGCGCGCGACGGCCGAGAAGAGCGCCGCGGAACGTTCGGCGAGCTAGCACCCGGCCGTTCATGACCACGCCCCGGGCGCGGCGCGCCCCGACCCGAACGTCGTGCACGGACAGGCACACGAGGTCGACAGCCCCCTGCCCGGGCTGGGTACGGTTCCGAGATGGACGAACCCCGACGCGACGATCGACCCGCACGACCGGCCTCCCGTGTCGGCGTGGCGGGCATGTCGCTGCGCGGCTACCGGGAGCTGGCGCGCAACCGCTCGTACCGCAACCTCATGGCGGCGACCGGGATCAGCTCGCTGGGGGACTGGAGCGGGTTCCTCGCCATCATCGCGCTGACCGGGGACATCCTCGGGCCGACGAGCGCGGCCGCGTTCGCGGTCTCGGGGGTCATGATCGCCCGCGTGTTGCCGAGCCTGCTGCTCGCGCCGGTGGCCGGCGTGTTCGTCGACCGGTGGAACCGCAAGCGGGTCATGGTGGCGGTGAACCTCGGTCGGGGTTCGGTCATGGCGCTGATCCCGTTCACCAACGAGGTCTTCGCGCTGTTGCTCGCCACGTTCATCATCGAGGTGATGTCGTCGCTCTTCGCGCCCGCGAAGGACGCGGCGTTGCCCTCGATGGTCCAGGGCGAGCAGCTCGTCCAGGCGAACCAGGTCAACCTGCTGACCACCTACGGCACGTTGCCGCTCGGCGCCGGGGCCTACGCGGCGCTGGTCATGGTCGCCCAGTGGATCGCGCCCGAGGGCTCGTTCCTCGCCGACCGGCCCGTGGCACTGGCCATCTGGTTCAACGCCCTCACCTTCTTCGTCGCGGTCCCGCTGTTGATGCGCCTGCGGATCGGCCGCGCGGAGGGTCGCGCCAGCGCCTCGGACCCCAGCGTCACCCCCGGCGCTCTCGAACAGCTCAAGGAGGGGTTCCGCTTCATCGGCGGTCACCCCGTGATCCGGGCGCTCATCATCGGCGTGATGGTCGCGTTCGCCGCGGCGGGGATCGTCATCACCGCCGGGGAGTTCTTCGCCCGCCAGCTCAACGCTGGGCCCGAGGGTTACGGCGTGCTGGTCGCCATCGTCGGGTTCGGGCTCGTCCTCGGCCTGATCGCGGCCGCACCGTTGAGCTCGCACCTGGATCCGGAGCGTCTGTTCGCGCCGGGGATCGGGATCGCCGGGGTCGCCCTCGTCGTCACCGCGTCGATGCCGTCCATCGGCTGGGCGTTCCTGCCGGCCACGGCGATGGGTGTCGGCGCCGGGATCGCCTTCATCGTCGGCTACACGGTGCTGCAGCAACGCTCCGACGACTCGATCCGCGGCCGGACCTTCGGGGCGTTCAACTCCGGGGTCAGGGTGGCGATCTTCGGGTCCTCCGTCGCCGTGCCCTTCATGATCGGGGTGCTCGGCCGCGAGCGTCCCGTCGACGGGGTCTACCCCTACGCCTTCGGCGGCGTGCGCATCACCTTGATCGTCGGTGGGCTGATGGCGATCGCGGGTGCGGTCTGGGTCGGTGTGGCGCTCGGCCGGGCACTGCGCGCCGAGCGGGATGCGGGTCCCGACCTGCCGACGCTCGAGGTCCACGATCCGGTCGCCGTCGAACACGGCGTGTTCGTGGTGTTCGAGGGCGGTGACGGCTCCGGCAAGTCCACGCAGATCCGGCTGCTGCGCTCCGCGATCGAGCGGCTCGGGCACCGCGTCGTGGTGACACGGGAGCCCGGAGGGACCCCGTTGGGTGAGCGCGTCCGCGACCTGCTGCTCAGTCCACGCCACGGGGAGATGGACCCGCGTGCGGAAGCGCTGCTGTACGCAGCCGCCCGCGCTCAGCACGTGCAGGAGGTCATCGTGCCGGCACTCGAGCGCCACTCCGTGGTGCTCTGCGACCGGTTCGTCGACTCGTCCGTCGCCTACCAGGGCGCAGGCCGTCAGCTCGGGGAGGAGGAGGTCGCCCGGCTCAACACCTGGGCGACCGCGGAACTGCGTCCGGATCTCACGATCCTGCTCGACGTGGACCCCTCGGCCGGGCTGGAGCGGGCGACCGCGGAGGCCCAGGCCGACCGGCTCGAGGCGGCGGGACTCGATCTGCACGAGCGCGCCCGGCGCTCCTTCCGTCGGCGGGCCGCCGCCGACCCCGATCGCTACCTGGTGCTGGACGGCACCCGACCGGTCGAGGAACTCCACGCACGGGTGCGTGATGCCGTGCTCGACCGTCTCAGCGACGAGACCTCGTTGCGTCGCGTGACCCCGGGAGGCGCGACGGGCCGTGTCGGCGACCGGGCCACCGTCGGCGACCCCGACCGATGACGCCGTCGGACGCGGCCGCGCTCGAGGATCCGTGGGACGAGGTCGTGGGACAGCCCGCGGCCGTCGACGCGGTGCGTGCCGCGCTGGGACGCGATGAGGTCGCGCACGCCTGGCTGTTCGTCGGTCCCCGCGAGGTCGGGCAGCAGGCGCTCGCCCGAGCGTTCGCGTGTGCGCTGAACTGCCCGGACGCACCGGCCTCCGATCGCGGGTGCGGGACCTGCTCGACCTGCGCCCGGATCCGTCGCGGGGTCCATCCGGCGACCACCGACTTCAGTCCGGAGGGCGCCCAGTACGTCGTCGACACGGTGCGCGAGGACTGGATCCCGACCGCGACACGGACCATGGCCGAGGGGCGCCGACGGGTCCTCCGCATCGAGCGTGCCGACCGGATGAACGACGCGGCGCAGAGCTCCTTCCTCAAGATCCTCGAGGAGCCACCGCCATCCGTGGTCTGGGTGCTGGAGCTCGAGGACCCCTCCGCGCTGCTCGACACGGTGCTGTCGAGGTGCCGTCGTCTGGAGCTCGTCCCGCTCGGTCCCGCCGCGATGCGCACCCTGGCGGCCACGCACGGCATCGCCGAGGAGCAGCGCGACGCGCTCGCCCGGGCCGCGATGGGCATCCCGACCCGGTTGCGCGACCTGGCCGACCCCGACATCGCACAAGCGCGGTGGCGCCACCTCGACCTCATCGATCGGCTGGCCACCGGCGGGCCAGGTGCGGTCGTGCCGCTGGCGAAGGAGCTGACGACCTGGGCGAAGGGTCGTTCCGCGGCGGTCCGTGCGGCGAACACCAAGGAACTCGACGAGCTCAAGGAGCAGTTCGGCGTCGACGGCCCCCGCGGTACCTGGCCCCCGGGGGTCAAGACCCGGATCACCAAGCGGCACGAGCGTCTGGAGCGGGCGGAGCAGCGCCGTTCGCTCGGCATCGTCCTCGACGACCTCGGGAGCTACCTGCGGGATCTGCTCGCTGCGCACGGTGGCGCCTCGGCCGACGCGTTCGTGAACGTCGACCACGTGGCCGCGATCCAGCGGGACGTCGACCGGGTCGCCCCCGAGGATCTGCTCGTGGCGTTGCGTGGGGTCACCGACTGCCGTGAGGCGCTCGAGCGCAACGGGGCGCCGGAACTGCACCTCGAACGGATCCTGATGGGCCTCGCGCTCGCGATCTACGCCCGGTCGGGGGGGGGCCGCGCCGGGTGCGGCGCGCCGGGCGCCGCGGCGGGGGTCCAGCGCCCCCCCGGCCCGCGGCGCG
>JAFIEQ010000077.1 GCA_020832455.1 Nitriliruptoraceae bacterium | reverse complement strand
TTGGTTGGTTGGGCTGGTGGGGTGGTGTTTTGGGGTTGGTGTGTCACTGTGGGGTGCGTTTGTGGTGGCGCTCGTCGTGGTTCGCCGGCGTCGCGGATGGACGGGCCCCGGCGTCACCGATCCCGGCGTCACGGTGTCCTGGAGCGGTCGTCGAGTCCGGGAGCTCGGATGGGTCCGGTCGACCGGGGGACGCGTTGGGGCGCGGGGGCTATGGTCGACCCCGACGTTGACGCAGTTCGATGCTGCATCCGACCACCGAGGAGGGCCGCCATGGGTCGATCGAAGCTCGCGAAGAAGATCGACAAGCTCGAGAAGGAAGCCGACAAGCTCCGCACCAAGGCGGAGAAGAAGGGCAAGGAGCTCCAGGGCAAGGCGTCGGATCGGATCGACGACCTCGACCCGCGCGAGAAGGACAAGGGCGGCAAGAAGGGCGTGCTCGCCCTGCTGCTCGGCGCCGCGGCGGCCGGGGCGTTCGCGCTGAAGAAGAAGCGCGACCAGGAGCTCGACGAAGCCCTCTGGGAGGAGCCCCGCTCCATCTGATCCGTCCCGGATCCGCGCCGTCAGACGGCGTGACGGACACCACGAACGACCGGCCTTCGGGCCGGTCGTTCGTGTGTGTCGGGGGGTCCGATCGGCGCGGCCCGATCACGCCACCGCCTGGGTCGTCGGGACGACCTGGATCACACCGGTGGAACTCCACGGCTGACGTTGTCCACAGCTGGAACCACAGGTGTGGAGTTCCACCCCTGTTCGTCGTCCACACATCCCCAGGGATGTCCACAACCCCGATGAGCGTGTGGGAGCGGCCGGGATGGGGCTCGTTCCCGGGGTTCCGGGCAGACAACGAAGCGTGAGCGTGAGGCGACCATCCGTGACGAAGGTGTGCGGCACAACCATCGACAGTTGAACGATCGCGCGGATGCCGCCCGTCGGCCTCGTTCGGTCTCGCGTCCACGGATGCCGACGGCATAAGGTTCCGCCCATGGACCGCGCTAGTCGCGATCCCGACGGAACCCCGGTGTATCCCCCGTGCGCCGGGGTTCCGCCATGTCCGGATCCGGATGGCGCCGGCCCGAGCCGCGATCGGGGTTCACGAGGCCAGTCGACGGGCCCGGCGCTCCTCGTCCTGCGCGCGTAGCCGGGCCTCGGCTTCCTCGACGGTGGGGGCGTCGCCGCCGAGGTGCGCGGGCAGCCACCAGCGGTCGGACGGACCGGCCGGGCGTTGGGGGTAGGCGGCCTGCGACTCGGCGAGCAGCGCCTCGATCCTGGTCATGAGCTCGCGGCTCTTGGCCATCCCGGTGCGGCCCTGCGGGACGAAGGCTTCGCCGTAGCGCACCATGACGGTGGCACCCAGGGTCGGGCGGGCCGGACGCCCCTTGGTGAGTAGCCGCTGGGTCCCCCACACCGCACAGGGCACGATCGGCGCGCCAGCGGACTCCGCGAGACGGACCGCCCCGCTCTTCGCCCGCCGTGGGACGAACGAGGGGCTGATGGTGCCCTCCGGGTGGACGCCGACCAGCTCACCGCGCTCCAGCGCGGCCCGCGCCTCCGCAGCTGCCTCCGTGGGGGAGCCGTGTACGTCGACCGGGATCTGTCCGAGTCCCCGCAACAACGTCCCCGCGACGGGGATGTGGAAGAACTCGCTCCGGGCCATGAAGCGCACCTCACGTCGCGGTGTCGGTGGCGCGAGCACCACGAAGGCGAAGTCGAGGTAGCCGATGTGGTTGCTGGCGATGACCGCCGGACCGGTCCGCGGGATGTGCTCGTGGCCGGCGACCCGCAGATCGACCCGCAACAGCCGGAACCCCGCGCGGAACAGCACGGACCCGGTCCGGTAGAGCGCACCCATGGCCTGCTCCTCGATGGACGATGGCGGCGAGGTGGTGGTGATCCGCACGGAGCGGCCGGGATGGTCGGTGTCGGGTGGCCCCGCGCGCCCACCGGCGACCGCGACCTCGAGGCTACTCAGCCCGGTCCGCTGGGTAGGGTCGTGTCGTCGTTGCCGTCCCGTGCCCAGCTGTCGGAGTCACCGTGTCCTCGCCCTCCCTGACCGGGTCGATCCCGGCTCTGGTCACCCCGCTGGATGCCGACCGCCAGCCCGACGAGGACGGTCTGCGGCGGTTGATCCGCCGGGCGCTCGACGACGGTGCGAGCGGCGTGCTGGTCGCCGGGACCACCGGGGAGGGCAGCCTGTTGTCACCCGCCCACCGGGCCGCGGTCACCGCGAGCGCCCGGTCCGCCCTCGGCCCGGCGGGTCCCGGGGTACCGACCCTGCTGGCCGGCGCGGTGGGGCTCCACGTCGAGGGGCTGCAGGACGACGTCCGCCGGGTGGCCGACGCCGGGGCCGATGCGGTGCTGGTCCTGCCACCCGGGATCCAGCCGTTGACCCCGGACGAGGTCGTGGACCTGCACCTCGCCGTCGCCGAGTCGTCCCCCGTCCCCACGCTCGCGTACCACATCCCCCAGCTCACCGGCTCCTGGCTCGTGCCGGAGGTGCTGCCTCGACTGGCCGGGCACGAGCGCATCATCGGGATGAAGGACTCCTCGCCGGACGCGGAGCGCCGGGCGGGGTTCGCAGCCTTCACGCGTGACAACGACGGCCTGGCGCTGCTGACGGGCCACGCATCGAGCCTGGCGGCGGCGCTCGACGCCGGCGTCGACGGCTCCATCCTCGCGGTCGCGAACCTGCGCCAGCGTGGGATCGTCGCCCTGCACGCCGCGCACGCCGCCGGGGACACCGCGGAGGTCGAGCGTCGGCAGGAGGTCCTGCGCCGGACCACCGAGGGCCTCGCGACCACCGGCGCCAGCGTCCCCGCAGCGATCAAGGCGGCGCTGCAGCTCGACGGGGTGCTGCGCGAGCGGTGGTGTGTGCCACCGTTGCGGTCGGTCGAGCCAGCCCGGCTGGACCATATCCGCACCATGCTGGTCCGCTGACCCGCAGCCGTGGTGAGGGTCCCTCAGCTGACGCGGTCGAGCAGCTCACCGAGCAGCCGGCCGACCTGATCCCGTTCGATCAGGAACCCGTCGTGCCCGTGTGGTGATCGGATCACGTGGGCTCGCTGGCTCGGTACGCCCAGCAGGTGGGCGAGCGAGTGCTGCTCGGTCAGCGGGTAGAGCCGGTCGCTGTCCACCCCGGCGATCAGCACCTCGGCCTGGATGCGACGCAGCGCCGCGCCGACCCCGCCGCGGTCACGCCCGACGTCGTGCGTGTTCATCACCTCGGTGAGCGTCACGTAGCTGGCCGCGTCGAAGCGTCGGGCGAGCTTGCCGCCGTGGTACTCGAGGTAGCTCTGGACGGCGAACCGCCCGTCGCGCAGCGGATCCTCGTCGGCCTGTGCTCGCCGGCCGAACCGCAGCCCCAGTTCCTCGGCCGAGCGGTAGGTCAGGTGCGCGAGCTGTCGCGCGAGCTCCAACCCGTCGGTTGGCCCCTCGGCGTGCTCCGGATCGTCGAACCAGTCCTGCAGGTAGTCCCCGCCGCGGAACGCCGGGTCGCGGCGGATGGCGGCGATCTGGATCGACTGCACCGCGATCTGGTCGGCGGTCGCGGTCGCGGAGACCGCGAGCGGCGCGATGGCACGCACCCGGTCCGGGGCCATGATCGCCCACTCGAGCACGCGCATCGCTCCCATCGACCCGCCGACCACACCCGCCCACGCGTCGATGCCGAGGTGGTCGGCCAGGGCGAACTCCGCGGTCACCTGGTCGCGCACGGTCAGCCGGGGGAAGCGCGCGCCCCACGGGCGGCCGTCTGGCGCGATGCTCGCGGGGCCCGTGCTGCCCTGACACCCCCCGAGCACGTTCGGGCAGACCACGAACCACCGGTCGGTGTCGATGGCCTGCCCCGGTCCGATCACGGTGTCCCACCAGCCCGGGGTCGGGTGGCCGGGACCGACCGGACCGATGACGTGACTGTCCCCGGTCAGCGCGTGCAGCACGAGCACCGCGTTGCCGCCGTCCGGGTCGAGCTCGCCCCAGGTCTCGTAGGCGAGGCGGACCTCGGGGAGCTCCCCGTCGAGCTCGAGCGGGACCGTGCCCACGTCGAGGAAACGCCGGTCACCGACCGGGTCGTCGACGTGCCAGGCCCCGGACGCGGGATGGCGTCCGGGGACCGGTTCGGTGGCTGGCACGGCGCTCAGGCGCTCGCGGCGGCGAAGCCGGCGTCGAGGTCGGCGATGAGGTCGTCGACGTCCTCGAGCCCGACCGACAGGCGCACGAGCCCGGGCGTGACGCCCGTGCTGCGCTGCTGGTCCTCGGTCAGCTGGGAGTGGGTCGTGGACGCCGGGTGGATGATGAGGCTGCGCACGTCACCGATGTTGGCCAGGTGGGTGAACAGGCCCACTCCGTCCACGAAGCGCTTGCCGGCGTCGACGCCGCCCTTCAGCTCGAACGACACGATCGCGCCCGCGCCCTTCGGTGCGTAGCGCTGCGCGTTGGCGTGCCAGGGCGAGGAGTCCAGCCCCGCGTACCAGACGGTCTCCACCTCGTCGTGGGCCTCGAGCCACTCGGCGATCCGCTGCGCGTTCGCGACGTGGCGGTCCATGCGCAGGTCGAGGGTCTCGATGCCCTGCAGCAGCAGGAAGGCGTTGTGCGGGCTGAGCGCCGGGCCCAGGTCACGCAGCAGCTGCACACGCAGCTTGATCGCGTAGGCCGCGCCCTCGTTGCCCAGCGCCTCCCAGTAGTTGAGCCCGTGGTAGGAGGGGTCGGGGGTGGTCAGCCCGGGGAAGCGTTCCGCGTTGGCCCCGAAGTCGAAGCTGCCGCCGTCGACGACGACCCCGGCGATCGCGGTGCCGTGCCCACCCAGGAACTTCGTCGCCGAGTGCACGACGATGTCGGCGCCGTGTTCCAGCGGACGGATCAGGTACGGGGTCGCGATGGTGTTGTCGACGATGAGCGGGACGCCGTTGCGGTGGGCCACCTCGGCGACCCCGGCGATGTCGAGCACGTCGATCTTCGGGTTGCCGATCGATTCGGCGTACAGCGCCTTGGTGTTGTCCTTGACCGCGGCCTGCCAGGCGTCGAGGTCGTCCGGGTCCTCGACGAAACTGACCTCGATCCCGAGCTTGGGCAGCGTGTAGGCGAACAGGTTGTAGGTCCCGCCGTACAACGACGCGGACGAGACGATGTGGCTGCCGACCTCGGCGAGGTTGAGGATGGCCAGCGTCTCCGCGGCCTGACCGGAGGCGACCGCGAGCGCGGCGACCCCGCCCTCCAGGGAGGCGACCCGTTGCTCGACCACGTCGGTCGTGGGGTTCATGATGCGGGTGTAGATGTTGCCGGGCTCCGCGAGCCCGAACAGCTTCGCGGCGCGGTCGGTGTCCCCCAGGGCGAACGAGGTGGTCTGGTAGATCGGCGTGGCCCGTGCGCCGGTGGTCGGATCGGGCTCGGCGCCCGCGTGGATCTGTCGGGTCGCGAAGGACCAGGTCGACGGGTCGGTGCTCACGGGGATCTCCTGGGGCGTTCCTCGCCGGGGGCGAGGTCCGGATGGGGCGTGGGTGGTGGGTGCTCGGGATGGGAACGAGGTGGGCGGCCCCCGGCGGCCCCCACCCCCACCCGAAGCACACCCCCCTGGGCGCGCGCGCCCCCGCCCCGCGCCAACGGGGGCACCCCGCAACCGGCCGGCGGCGCCCGCCCCGCCCCCCCCCCCCCCCCCCCCCCCCCCCCCCCCCCCCCCCCCCCCCCACGACCGTACGACCAGACCGATGGCCGCTCGAGCCGCCGACCGGGACAACGGTGCGAACCCGGCATCCTGCGGGCGGCGCCGGCCGCGCACCCGGGCCACTCGGACGCCCGGGCGGACGTCGCAGGCCCCTGAAGGGTTCCCCTGCGATGGTATCCGCGACACCCGGTGCACCGAACGCGCGACCAGCCGGGCACGGACGTCACCGGGCGGGCGGGGGTCCTACCCTCGGCCCGTCCGGTCTGGCTCGGGGTCCGCTCCGAGCCAGGGTGGGACAGCGTTGCTCGTCCACGGGGCATGGACAGCGCACCGCTGCCCGCGTGCAACGACCGGTCCGGGGGTCCCCTCTCACCGTCGACGTCCGACCATCGAGTGACCGTGTCCCGTCTCCGTCTCGCCTTCGTCGTCCTGCTCGTGCTCAGCGTCCTCGCTCCCGCGGCGTACGCGGAGCCGGACACGACCCAGCTCCGGCAGCTCGAATCCGAACTCGAGACGTTGCGGTCGGACGCACGGGCCCAGCAGGCCGCACTTGCGGAGACCGACGAGCGGGCCGCACAGCTCGCGCAGGAGCGGACGGCCGCGGAGGAGCGCCTCGAGGAGATCGGGGTGATGCTCAGCGAGGTCGTCGAGCGCTACAACGAAGCGCAGGAGACCCTGACGACCATCCAGGCGGACCGCCAAGCCACCGCGGAGGAGCTCACCGAGGTCCAGGCCGAGGCGGAGATGCTCGGGGATTCGGTCGCGGATCACGCCCGTCGTCTCTACCGCATGGGTGGCCGGTCGATCGAGTTCGCCACCGTGCTGAGCGGCGACGCGGCGGACGCGGGCTTCCGCTCGACGACGTTGCGGTGGGTCCTCGACGGTGAGCGGGCCAACCTGGAGATGCTCGAAGCGAACCAGGAGCGCATGCAGGCCCTCGAGCTGCGTCTGCTCGAGCAGGAGGCAGCAGCCGAGGATGCCGCCGCGCAGGTCGAGGAGGAGCGCGTCGAGGTCGAAGCGACCTACGACACCTACGAGGGAGAGCTCACCGACCTCGAGGCCACGATCGCGCGCGTGGAGCAGGAGCAGGCCGAGGAGCGCTCGGAGCTCAGTGCCCAGCAGACGCGGATCACCGAGGTCCAGTCCGAGCTCTCCGCGGAGCGCGATCGCGTCGCCGCCGAGCGAGCTCGCCTCGAGGCGGAGGCGGAGGCGGAGCGGCGACGGGAGGCCGAGCGGCAGCGCGCAGCGCAACGACAGGCCGCCGCGAGCGCCTCGACCGCATCCTCGTCGTCGTCGTCCTCGTCGTCGAGCCGCCCATCCTCCAGCAGCTCGCCGAGCAACTCGTCTTCCGGCTCGAGCAGCCCGTCGCCAGCTCCGGCCCCCGCGCCGTCCGCGCGTCGTTCGGCCTCCGTCGCGGTCGAGACCGCGCTGGCCCAGGTCGGCAAGCCCTACGTCTGGGGCGGCACCGGTCCGAACGGCTTCGACTGCTCCGGGTTGACCTCGTACGCCTGGGCAGCTGCCGGTGTCACGATCCCACGGACCTCCGGGGCCCAGTTCTCCGGTCTGCGTCGGGTGAGCCGCAGCGAGCTGCAGCCGGGCGACCTGGTCTTCTACAACTCCCCGATCAGTCACGTCGCGATGTACGTCGGCGGGGACACGATCGTGGAGGCGTCGCGTCGGGGTGTCCCCGTCCGCACGGCGACGCTCTCGAACCGCAACCCGGTCGGGTACGCGCGCCCCTGACCCGCGACAACGCGGCGTATCCGACCGCCTACGCGTCGCCAGGGTCTCCGCCGGTCCGGCTGGGGCGCTGGCGGGGTGCACGGATCGGGCTCAGAAGTGCGAACGCGGGCCGATAGCCCGCGATCTGAGCCGATCCGTTGGTGGACCCGATCGGATTCGAACCGACGACTTCCTGCATGCAAGGCAGGTGCTCTGCCAGGCTGAGCTACGGGCCCCTGTGGCGGCAGCGTACGGTAGCGCCCTGACGGGGGACCGCCGAACGTCCGGACCACGGACGAGCGCGCTCGGGCCCCGAACCACGCGGTGGCCACACCCGCCCCGCACGCCCCGGAGCCGGCGATGAGCATCGACCTCGACCAGGTGTTGGACGCGCGCCCGGCGTGGGCCAACCGGTTGCGGATCCGGGTCTACGCCTGGATCCAGCGCGACCCGCGGACCCGACGCCGCGCGCTCGCGTTCGCGACCGTCGCCTGGCAGGCGGGGGAGTGGGTCGCGCCGCAGCGGCAGGTCGCGCCGATCCGGGCGGTACTGCTCGCCATGGTCCTGCTCGACTCGATCGCCACCTACGTCTGGGTCACGACCGGGCTCGCCGTCGAGGGCAACCCCCTCGTGGCCAGCGTGATGGACGTGTTCGGGGACGGGGTGGGGTTGACGCTGCGCACCCTGTGGTCCGCGGCGTTGGTCCTCGCGCTGACCTGGCTCGCCGAACGCCGTGCCATGGTCCGTCCGGCACTCATCCCCGTGCTGTTCGGTCTGGGTGCGGTGACCCTGCTCCACATCGGCGCGTTGTCCTGGGTCTGGACCAGCCTGCTGTGGTGACGGCGTGGCGCCGCGAGGTACCGCACCCGCGCTGAGCAGCGCGGCGCGTGCGGACGTGGTTGGCTCCCGCGGCCACCGATGCCGCTCCCACCCGAGGTCGACGTGCCCCTGCTCCCTGCCGGCACCGTCGGTGCGGTCGCGGCCGGTCACCCCGCGGTGGTCGAGGCGGCCGCGCGACTGCTGATCGACGGGGGCAACGCCTACGACGCCGTCGTGGCCGCCGGGTTCGCGGCCGCCCTCGCGGAGCCGTGCCTGTCGAGCCTGGCCGGCGGTGGGTTCCTGCTCGCCGCGCCCGACGCGGCGCCGGCACGGGTCTTCGACTTCTTCGTCGACACGCCGGGACGCGGGCGTCCCACCGACGGTGCCCCGCCCGAACTGACGCCGGTCACCCTGCACTTCGGTGGGGCGACCCAGGTGTTCCACGTGGGGCTCGCATCCGTGGCGGTGCCGGGTTGTCTCGCCGGCTACCTCGCCGTCCACCGTCGTCTCGGACGCGCGCCCCTGGCCGAGGTGGTCGCACCGGCCATCGAGCTCGCCCGCGAAGGCGTGGTGCTCGGGCCCGACCAGGCGAGCGTGGTCCGTCTCCTGCGACCCATCTTCGCGTTGGGCACGCGCGCACGTGCGGCGTTCGTTCCCGAGGACCGGCCCTTCGCGGACGACGACCGGGTGGGCAACCCGGCCCTCGGCTCGTTCCTCGAGGCCGTCGCGACCGGCGAGGTGACCGGGTTCGACCACCCCGACGTCGCCACGGGGATCGTCGAGGAGATGGCGGTGGAGGGCGGGTTGCTGACCGTCGAGGATCTGCGGTCCTACCGCGTGATCGAGCGCGAGCCCCTGCGGGTGACCGGGGTCGGTGCCCGGACGGAGGCGACCCTGATCACCAACCCGCCGCCCTCGTTCGGTGGCAGCCTGATCGGACGTGGGTTGCAGGAGCTCGGTCGGGACGGTCCCGCGGGTCCGGTCGGCTCCGGTCCGCGGCTGCACCAGGTCGCGACCGTCCTCGACCAGGTGACCGGGTGGCACCGCGACCCGGCCGCGCCGCCGCGCTCGAGTCGGGGGACGACGCACTGCAGCGTCGTGGACGCCGAGGGGAACCTGGCGTCGATGACGACCTCGAACGGGTCCGGCTCGGGTCGCACCCTCGGAGCGACGGGCGCGCTGGCGAACAACATCATGGGTGAGACCGACCTGCACCCCGGCGGCTTCCACCTCGCCCCGCCGGGTCAGCGCGTCGGGTCGATGATGGCACCCTCGGTCCTGCGCCGCCGCGGTGCCGCGGACGTCGCGCTCGGTTCCGGGGGGAGCGAGCGCATCCGGAGCGCGCTGATCCAGACGGTCACGCACCTGGTCGACGGCGGACTCGACCTGTCCGCGACGGTCGAGGCGACCCGACTGCACGTCGTCGACGGGGTCGTCCAGCTCGAGCCAGGCGCCGATCGCGCCGCGGTGGCCCACCTCGCTGCACGGTGGGAGGTCAACGAGTGGTCCGTCACGGACCTGTACTTCGGTGGGGTGAACGCCGTGACGGCCGACGGGGATCACGCCGCGGACCACCGTCGCGGCGGCCGGTCCACGCTCGTGTCGATCCCGGGCACGACCTAGCGTCCGTCGGACACGAGCGAGTCGGGTGGGGGAGGACGAGACGATGCGCAGCAGGGTCGACGAGTTGGCGGCCAACCGTGACGCGCTCGATGCGCTGTTCCGTGGTGACGGCTACGGCGCGCACCTCGGGGCGGACCTCGAGGAGTGGGGTGGCGGCTGGGCCCGTGTGTCGCTGCTCGTCGAGGAGCACCACCGCAACTTCGCCGGCTGGCTGCACGGTGGTGTGACCTTCTCGCTGGCCGACGTCGCCTTCGCGGTCGCATCCAACTCGTGGGGACGGCTGTGCGTCGCCCTCAGTGTCGATGTGCAGTTCCTCGCCACCGTCGATCCCGGCACGACCCTGGTCGCCACGTGCCGTGAACGACACCGCTCGGCGCGCACCGGCGCCTACCTGATGGAGGTCCGCGCCCGGGCGGCAGACGGCGGGCAGCCGACCGACGCGGCGACCGGTCAGGCCGACGCGCCAGCGGATGGCGCGGCGCTGGTGGGCAGCCTCCACGCGTTGGTCCACCGCAGCGGGCGTTGGCACCTGGGTGAGGACGCGTGGTCGCGGGCCTGGCGCGCCGCACACTGATCCATCGGGGCGCCTGGCCGGCGGCCGTCCACCCGGACGTCGGGAGCCGCACGCCACGCCGGGCGTCGGAGCCGGGTGGGTAGCCTCAACAGGTCCCGAGGTCAGGTTCCCCACCGTGCGATGGCTCGTGCTGCTCCTCATCGCCATCGTCGCGACGCTGGTGGGCATCAACCTGGGCTGGCGCTTCGTGTTCGCGCCGCTGCTCGCGTTGGCGCTGCTGCGGTGGTCCATCGCGAGCTTGCGCGTGCTGGTCACCGATGCCAAGGACCTGCAGAAGGAGCCCGACGGACCCGCGCCGGTCGGTGGGGACGAACGCACGCTGTTCTGGTGCGAGGAGTGCGGCACGGAGGTGCTGCTGCTGGTCCGGGGGAGCTCCCGGGCGCCGAGCCACTGCGGGCAGCGCATGAACGAGCGCACGGAGCTGCTCAACAACTGAGCGCGGGACGGTCAGGTCTCCGCCGAGGGGTCGCGACCGACGTGCAGGGCGCGGCACGCGTCGGCGAGCGCGGGGAACGGACCCTCGACGACCGTCGGCACCCCGCCGCGCTCGAACAGGTCGCGCACGGACAGCTGCCAGCCGGGTCGACCGGTGGTGGCGGCCAGCTGCTCGCTGGAGAAGGCGAAGACGAGCCGACCGATCCCGGCGTAGGCGTGGGCGGTCGCACACATGGGGCAGTGTTCACCCGAGGTGAACATGGTGGCGGCGGACCGCTCCCGTGCGCCGAGGTGGCGGGCCGCCCAACGGGCGAGCTTCAGCTCCGGGTGCGCCGTGATGTCCGCATCGGTGCGGACCGTGTTGCTGGCCTCCTGGAGGACCTCGCCGTCGCCGGCCACGAGGACCGAGCCGAACGGCTGGTCGCCCTGCTTCCCGGCACGTTCGGCCAGCGCGACACAGCGCCGGAGGTGCTCGACGTCCGTGCTGGCCATGGACCGCTCCGGGGACACGCGACGCGCGGGTGCGTCAGCGCCAGCGGCTCAGGAAGCCGAACCCGGCGATGAGGCAGACGAACCCGAGGATCAGGCCGGTGTTGGTGCCGGTCAGCGGGATCGTGCGCGTGAAGGCGCGGACCTCGTCGATGTAGCCGAGCAGGATGATCAGCACGCCGAGCCCCAGCAGGCTGGCGCCGGTGGCGGGCACCCACGTCGGTGAGGGGGCGGCCTTGGTCTCCGGCGCGTGCGTCTCGAAGTCGCGGGGCCGCTTCTTGCCACCTCGACGGTGCCGACTCTCTGGCATCGGGCACGCTCCTCACGCTGGGTGTCCGGACTCCGGAGCCTACCGCTCGCCGCCGGTACGCTCGCGCCGTCGACCAGCGGGGCCGACGGAGCAGGGGGCAGTCGTGGCACGTGTCGTGCGGGGGGTCGGCTGGACGCTGATCGTCGCCGGCGCCGTGGTGCTGCTCTACGTGGTCTACCTGCTGTGGTTCACGAACTTCGAGACCAACCGCGCCCAGAACGATCTGGCGCAGGACTGGTCGCTGACCGTCCCCGGCACGCAGGACCCGGCGACCCCCGCACCCGACGACCCGGAGCCGGAACCGGAACAGATCGACCCGGGCGACGCGTACGCCGCGCTGTGGTTCGAGCGGGACGGCGAGCGGATCGTCAACGACGACGTGCTCTACGTGGTCGCGGGTGTCAGCCTCGACCTGTTGCGCGCCGGGCCCGGGCACTACCCCGGCTCGGATCGGCCGGGCGGGGCGGGCAACCTCGCCATCGCCGGGCACCGCACGACCTACGGCTCGCCGTTCTGGTCCCTGGACGAACTCCAGGACGGGGACACGATCCACGTCATGGATCGGCAGGGTCGGGAGTGGACCTACGCCTACCGCGAGCAGCAGATCGTGCGTCCGCAGGATGTGTGGGTCGTCGGCGATGACCCACTGGAGAGCGGTGCTCCGACGATCACCCTGACCACCTGCCACCCACGCGGCAGCGCCCGGGAACGCCTGATCGCCTTCGGGGAGCTGATCGAGGACCCGATCGAGAGCACGGCCGGTGCGGACCCGTTCACCGCGCCGCTGCCCGGCGAGGCCAGCGGGGGCGGGACGGATCCGGACGACGAGACGTGAGGTGACCCGGTGAGCACACCCGACCCCGACCCGATCCCCGGGCAGCCGACCGACGCGGCGGGCCCGGCCCCGCGCAGCATCGGCCAGCGTCTGGTCCGCGCGGTGGCGCTGCTCGTCCTCATCGCCATCGCGATCGTCGTGCTGTTCCTCTGGGTCTTCCCGTGGGTCGAGGAACGCACCCAGGACCCCACGCTGGGCGGCGCGGAGGTGGTTCAGGCCTCCCTCGCGCCGAGGTAACCGGCGACCGCGTCGAGCTCGCCGCGGGCCTCCGCGCCGATCGGCAGCGCCGCGAGCGCGGCCCGTGACTCGGCGATCGCGGCGTCCACGTACGCCTCGGTCGCGTCGCGAGCCCCGCACCCGTCGATGAGCTCCCGCAACGCGGCGGCGCCGGCCTCGTCGAGGTCGGGGTCCCCCAGGCCGGCGAGCAGCCGGTCCCGTCCGGCGTCGTCGAGCCGGTCGAGCGCCTCGGCGACGAGCAGGGTCCGCTTGCCCTCCGCGAGGTCCGAGGCCACGGACTTGCCCGTGAGCTCGCTGTGCCCGAACACCCCCAGCAGGTCGTCGCGGATCTGGAAGGCCCGTCCGAGCGGGTCGCCCGTCGCCCGCAACGCCTCGATCAGCGTGTCGTCCGCGCCGGCGAGGGCGGCACCGATCTCCAGCGGCCGGGAGACCGAGTAGCGACCCGACTTCAGGGTCGCGACGGTGAGCGCCCGTTCCCGGCCGCCCTGCCCGTCGACGGAGACCTGCAGGTCGAGGAACTGGCCCGCCATGACCTCCTCGCGGAGCACCGTGAACCGTCGGAACGCCTCGAGCAGCGTCCGTTCGGGGACCTCCGCCTCCAGGAACAACTCGTCGGCCTGGATCAGCGCCAGATCGCCCAGCAGGATCGCCACCGCCTCGCCGTAGTGCGTCGGATCGCCGCGCCAGCCCCCGGTCCGATGGCTGGCCGCGAAGCTGCGGTGGACCGTGGGTCGTCCGCGCCGGGTCTCGGCGGCGTCGATCACGTCGTCGTGGAGCAACGCGCAGGTGTGCAGCAGTTCGAGCGCCAGCGCGGGGCCGAGCACGGCCTGGTGGCGGGTCCCGCCGGCGGCCCGGAACCCGAGCAGGAGCAGGACCGGTCGGATCCGCTTGCCGTCCGAGAGGAAGGTGCGCAACGACGGGGTCAGCGCGCCGAGCGCCGGATCGATCGTCTCCAGGCGCGGCAGCAGCCGGTCCAG
Organism: Nitriliruptoraceae bacterium; assembly: GCA_020832455.1. Lineage (GTDB taxonomy): Bacteria > Actinomycetota > Nitriliruptoria > Nitriliruptorales > Nitriliruptoraceae > PWLR01. The sequence continues at coordinate 6,116 of JAFIEQ010000077.1, read as the reverse complement.
GGCCGCATCCAGCGCGAGATCGACCTCGGCGGCCAACGCGCGCATGACGGGTGGCGGGCTCGACACGGGGACCTCACAGCTGGTGATCGTGGCGAGCCGCACGGTAGCGGTGGCCACGGGGAGGCCCACCCGCGCTGGCTAGGCTCCCGGTCGCGTCGGACCGAGGAGGAGGGGTGGTGCCGCCGTTGCCTCCGCCGGCGACCGGGTCCGGCACCGATCCCGTGCCCTGGGCCTCGAGCTACCCGCCCGGGGTGCCCGCGGCGTACCAGCTCCCCGAGGTCACCTTGCCGCGGTTGCTGGACGACGCGCTGCGCGACGCGCCGGACCACCCGGCGCTCGTGGCGGGCGACCGCGCGCTGGACCACCGCACGGTGCATCGGCTGGTCGGTTCGCTGACCGCCTCCCTGCGCACGCTCGGGGTGGAGGTGGGCGACCGCGTGCTCGTGGCCGTCGAGGGGCGGCTGTCGCTGCCACTCGTGCTGCTCGCCGTGTGGCAGGCGGGGGCGCTGCCGGTGGTGCGGGACCCGGCGGCGCTCGAGGACCTCGACGAACTGGTGGCGGGCGGGCTCGTCGCGGTGTTCGGGCCCCGCCGGGTCGTCCGCGACGTCGCGGAGACCGTCGAGGGCGGCGAGCGCGACCTGGTGCGCGTGCTGGTCGAGGGGGACCGCTGGGTCGCGGAGCCGACACCGCGCCGCCGGGGGCCGCGGTCCTGGTGGCGGACGCGACGCGCGGGGCAGGCGGAGGCGAGCCGGTCCGAGGACGCGTCGCGGTCCGCGGTCGACCCCGGGCGCATCATCGCGATCGACACGATGCTCGGCTCGCGTCGTGCCACCTCGGCGTCGCTCGCCGTCGAGGCACGGGACCCGGACCTGCTGGCCCTCGAGGTCCCCGGTCCGGGTGCACGCCCGCTGCAGCTGTCGCACCGCCAGCTGCTCGCGGCGGCCTTCCAGTCCCGGTTGTGGGTCCCCGACGTCCAGGCGGCGCAGGAGCGCGTGCTGGTGGTGGAACCCCTGCGTGACGTGCGGCTGCTGGCCAGTGCCTGGCTGATGGGGCTGCTCTCCGCGGCGACGGTGATCCTCGGCGAGGACACCTCGCCCCCGGCCCTGGCGGCGCAGATCGAGGCGGACGAGCCGACCCTGCTCATCGCCACCGGGCGCGTGGTGCGTCGGTTGCTGCGGGACGAGCCCGCGCTGCGCGGGCGGTCGCTGGCCTGCCTGCGGGTCGTCCTGACGGTGGGTCGGCCCCTGCCACCCGAGGTGGTCGCCGCCGGTGAGCGTCGCACCCGCGGGGCGCGGATCCGGGCGTTGGGCGGACCCTCGGGGGTCGTGCTGCCGACCCTCGGGCAGCCCGTCTACGGCCGTGTCCCGCCCGGCGCGACCGGACTGCCGCTGACCGCGACCGCGGTGCGCCTCGTGGACGATCAGGGCGTCGAGGTCGCCGTGGGCGTGGTGGGCCGCCTGGAGGTCCGGGGGCCGCAGGTCGATCCGGGCGCCGGCGGCGCACGCCCGCCGTGGCGTGCGACCTCCACCCTGGGGGTGATCGACGACGCCGGGGTCACCACCATCGTCGGCGAGGTCGACGATGCGCTGCACCGCGCCGGTGGGCTCGTCGGCCGGGCGGCCATGGAGGTCGCGCGGGGGGGGCACGCCGGGCTGGAGGACGCGGCGGTCGTGCGGCAGGGGGACGCCACGACCGGGACGTGGGTCGCCGTGATCGTCCGGTCGCGACGGGGGCGACCCACCGACGAGGAACTGCGGGCACACTGTCTGGACGGACCGCTGGCGGATCACACGCCGGGCACGTTCGTCGCGGTCGACCGGCTGCCGAGGACCGCCGCCGGCACCATCGACCGCCCGGCGTTGCGCAGCCGCGTGGCGACGCCACCATCCCCACCGACCGGGCGCGGTCGGTGATCGACCGAGGTGCTGGATGACCGCTCCCCGCGTACTGATCGTCGACAACTACGACTCGTTCACCTACAACCTGGCCCAGGAGTTGGGGGAGCTCGGGGCGCAGGTCGAGGTCGTGCGCAACGACGTCTTCACCGTGGACGAGGTGCTCGACGACCTCGCGGACGGGATCGTGATCTCCCCCGGTCCGGGCGACCCGTCGGACGCCGGGCTGTCCAACGACGTGATCCGGGCCGTCGCCGGGCGGCGCCCACTGCTGGGTGTCTGCCTCGGACACCAGTGCATCGGTGACGTCTACGGCGGACGGGTCGTGCGCGCCCCCGTGCTGATGCACGGCAAGACCTCGCCGATGTACCACCGCGGGGACGGGGTACTGGCCGGGCTGCCGGTGCCCTTCGATGCGACCCGGTACCACTCGTTGGTCGTGGATCGACCCTCGCTGCCGTCGGTCCTCAAGGTGACCGCGGAGACCTCCGACGGGCTGATCATGGGGTTGCGCCACCGCGAACTCGAGGTCGAAGGGGTGCAGTTCCACCCGGAGTCGATCCTGACCGGCGTCGGGATGCAGCTGCTGGGCACCTTCGTGGCGCGCTGCCGGGAGGCCGCCGCCGCGCGCGCGAGCGCGCCGGTGCCGACCAGGACCTGAGCGCCCGGTCGCGCCGCACCGCGTCGTTCGGGTCGCGCCGCACCGCGTCGTTCGGGTCGCGTCGCACCGCGTCGTTCGGGTCGCGTCGCTACGCGTCGACCGTCCGCAGGGCCTCGATCGCGTCGTCCAGGGTCTCCACCCCGACGACCGTGAGCGACGCCGGCGCGACCTCGAGTGCCTGGTCCAGCTGGCGCTCGGGGACCAGGACGATGTCGGCCTCGGCGGCGATCGCGGCCCGGATCTTCTGCGGCACACCGCCGACGTTGCCGACGCGACCGTCCGCGTCCAACGTCCCGGTCCCCATCACGTGGCGACCGGCGAGCAGGTCCTCGTCGCTCAGCAGGTCGTAGACGGTCAGGCCCACCATCATCCCGGCGCTCGGGCCACCGATCCGGGTGCCTTCCGCGAGGCTGACCTCGAACGGCAACCGGACCTCGTCGACCGCGGTCTCCACCTGGACCCCCAGACGGACGCCGTCCTCCCCCGGGATGGGCGCCAGCTCGGCGACCACCGTGCGCAGCTCCCCCTGGTGGCGGATCTCCATGACCAGCGCGTCGCCGGGGCTGGCCGCTCGGGTGATCGCCTGCAGCTCCTCGGCTGCCACGATGGGCTCGCCGCCGACCGCGAGCACGACATCCCCGGCCGCGAGCAGTCCGTCGGCGGGACTGCCGGGCAGGACGTCGACGATCACGGCTTCCGTGACCAGCTCGACCTCGGTGCCTGCCGCGGCCGCGCCGACCGCCGCCGCGATGTCGAACTGACGGCTGAAGCGTTCGCGTTCCCCGGCGAGGTAGTCGTCGCGGTCGACACCGCTCGGGTAGACACGCTCCACCGACAGCAGCTCCCGGTCGGGGCTCAGCCAGGCGCGGATGGCCGGGGCGGTCGCCTGCTGGCGCAGCAGGATCGTCAGCAGCGAGGTGTCGCCGTTGAGTTCGGTGGTCTCGGTGCCATCGATGGTGACCAGTGGTTCGATGGCCTGCGGGGTGCCGGGGACCTGTTCGATGAAGGGCAGTGGGACGACGAACGCGGCCCAGGCGACGATCGCGGCGGTCGCGGCGTAGAACGACGAGCGCACCAGCTGCGCGCGGAGTGCCGGTGGACGTGGCCCGTCGAGGTTCGGGTCCCTGGGCGTGGTCACGAGCCCGAACTCCCGACCGGGTCCGCCACGCTCGGACCCGACCCGTCGGGGTCGAGCTGCCCCGTGCGCAACGCGTACAGCGCCCGAGCGGCTTCCGGCTCCGTGATGATCCCGAGGGGCCGGTCCTCGTGGTCGAGCACGGTGACCCGGTCGGTGGCGCCCTGGAACCGTTCGACCAGGGTGTGCAGGTCGTCGTCGACCCGGACGGTGGGCAGTCCCGCCGGGGCGGCGCCCTCGTCGGGCGGCGGCAGGGTTCCGAGCAACCGACCGACGGTCACCCCCTCGAGCCGGTCGGCCATGATGGCCTGCCGCAACTCCGCGGACGCTGCCCGCCAGAGGAACACCGCGACCAGCCCGAAGGCGAGGGCAGGCAGCCAGGCGCCGGGCGCGCGGGTGAGCACCCACGCGGCCGCCACGAGCAGCAGCACGGCCAGTGCCTGTCCGGCGCGCACCGACCAGCGCAGGGCCCGCAGTCGGTCGCCCAGGGCCATCCACAGCACCGCCCGCAGCACCCGACCGCCGTCCAGTGGCGCACCCGGGACGAGGTTGAACGCCGCGAGCAGGACGTTCCACCAGCCCAGCAGGCCGGCGACCCGGGCGACGGGTGCGGCGATCGCGGTCGGGAACCAGTCCCCCGCGAAGGTCGCGACGATGCCGAACAGGGCACCGCACACGAGGCTGACGTACGGACCGACGGCGGCGATGGCGAGCTCGTCACGCGCCGACTGCCCGTGGGCGTGCATCTCGGTGACCCCGCCGAACAGGAACAGCGTGATCCCGGTGACCTCGAGCCCGCGGTGGCGCGCCTCGAGTGCGTGGGCCAGCTCGTGGGCGAGGGTCGTGAGCAGGACCAGCACCGCGCCGACGATGGCCATGCCGATGGCCATGGGCAGGGCGAACTCGTCGGTGAACCACTGGGTGAAGACCCACGCGACGAGCGCGGCGAGCACCAGCACCGACGCATCGGCGCGTAGCTCGATACCCCGGGGTCGAGCGATGCGCACGGCACGGTTCAACATGCTGCGACGGTACCCCGTCCGTCCTGCGGTACCGGACGCCCTTCCGTCCGACGGGGACGGGCGTTACGGTCGGGTCATGAACCTCGATGACACGACGATCCGGGATCTGATCGGCTTCACCGACGAGCACGGCGTGCTGTCGTTCTACGCGGGGAACACCCCCGCGCAGGCGGCGGAACGGCAGCCGACGGCGCCGATCGAGATCCGAAACCAGCTGAAGGCGTTGCGTGCCCGCCTGAACGGCTCCGACGACGGGATGGTCCGGGCGGTGGAGAAACGCCTGGATGCTCTGGACGGGGCGCTCGAGGAGTTGACCGACGCGCGGAGCCCCGGACGTGGGCGTGCGTTGTTCGTCGGGGTCGACTCCGGTGAGCAGCAGTTCGTCAACCTGCAGATCCCCTTCCGGGAACGGGTCGTGCACCGCGATGCGGCCTACGTCCGACCGCTCGTGGCGGCGCTCGACGAGGGTCGCGAGGCCGGCATCCTCGTGGTGTCGCACGCCGGTGCCCGACTGCTGACCTGGTCGCTCGGGACCGCGCGGGACGAGCGACGCTGGGAGTTCGAGATCCCCGAGCAGGTCCTCTCCGACGAGAAGGCGGGGCCATCGGGCAACAGCGAGAGCGGCATGCGGGGCCGGCAGCACCGCGAGCACCTCGACGACCGCATCGACGAGCACCGGCGTCGCTTCCTGCGGGACGTGATCGAGGACGTCGGCACGGAGCTCGAGGGCCAGGGTCGGGACCGATTGGTGGTCGCCGCGACCCCGAAGATCCGTGACGAGGTCGTACCGATGGCGGAGAGCCTGAAGGTGCGCGTCCTGATCGCCGACCGCGCCTTCGAGGACGCGGCGCCGCACGAGATCGCCGACGGGGTCTGGGACCTGTTGCGCTCCGTCCACCTCGACCGTGAGCGGGCGCTGGCCACCAGTGTGACGGAACGGGCGCTCGGCGGCGGCGCCGGCGCGCTCGGGCTGCGACACGTGTGCGACGCGCTCAACGAGGGCCGTGTCTCCCACCTGCTCTACGACGACCGCTTGGAGCTCGAGGGGTTCGTCTCCGCCGAGGGCACCCTGCACCCGCGTGTCGAGGGGGTGATGGCCGCCTCCGACGTCGCGTTGGAACGCGAACCGTTCCTGGTCGAGCGGATGATCGAGGCCGCGATCCGCAGCAACGCCCTGGTCACGCCCCTCCAGGAGGAGCCCGCCGCGGAACTCGAGGAGCACGAGGGCGTCGGCGCGCTGCTGCGCTGGTGAACGGAGGGGGCGGGGTGGCCGTTGAGCCACCCGTCCGTCCGGGCGCCCTCTCGTAGGCTGGTGTGGGCACGCCCTGGGGTCGAACACACACCCCCCACACCAGGGGAGACCCCGCCTGGGGCCCCACCACAACCCCCCCAACGCCCCCCCC